>CBIHPJ010000008.1:0-34805 GCA_966211295.1 uncultured Myxococcales bacterium
CCCTCAAGCGGAACCCGCCGATGCACGCGTCGGTGACCCACCCGGAACTGGCTGACGACGAAGAAGAGCGAGACGAGGTCTTCGAGGTCTTCAAGTCCTTCGACCGCGACGGCTCGGGGAGCATCGATCGCGCTGAGCTCGCCCGCCTCCTCGAGGCGCTGGGTCAGGAGATCCCCGAGGTCGAGCTCGAGATCGCCCTCGAGGTGATCGACGTGAATCACTCCGGGAAGATCTCGTGGGACGAGTTCAAGGCCTGGTGGTCGGCGCGCTGAACTCAGCGCACGACGGCGAGCGCAGTACCGGGCGCGAAGGTTTCCAGCGTGCCCGGCTCGCGCAGCACGAAGATGGTGAGCTTCGCGTCGGTCGCGAGATCGAGCATGCGAGGCCCGGTCGCGAGCTCGGCCAACACTC
Source organism: uncultured Myxococcales bacterium (assembly GCA_966211295.1). Classification (GTDB taxonomy): domain Bacteria; phylum Myxococcota; class Myxococcia; order Myxococcales; family Myxococcaceae; genus Archangium_A. Next base: position 412 of record CBIHPJ010000008.1, read on the forward strand.
GGCCACCGCGCGGCTGAACCAAGCGAGTCACGGGGCCCGGCACCACCAGTGTCCGTCGCCTCACGGTGAGCGGGATCGGGTGATTCAGCTCGTCGCCTGAAGATCCGAGCACCCACTCCGCGCTGCCGTCGGGGAGCACGCGGGTCGCGGCACCACGCGCATCGGCGACGAGCACGCCCCCTTCCCACGGGAGCAACGACATCGTCCGCCCATCGCAGGGCACCGTCTTCTCCCAGAGCACCTGGCCGCGAGGACCGAGGCAGATCAGCACCGAGCGACCATCTCGCGATCCTCCGACCCAGGTGTGGCCACGCGCCCAGACGGGAGCGGAAGGTGAGGAGAGGATCAGCTCACGCGTCCAGACGATCGCGCCCGCCGGAGTGGGCTCGCCGCTCGAGAGCGCATCACACAGATAGATCGCCGAGTGTTCGCCGCGATTGAGCACCACCAGCGCGCGATTCCGCACCGCCACCGGAGCGCGCGCGACGGGAAGTCCCGCCTTCACGCGGAAGCGCACCTGCCCATCGGAGGCGTCGATTCCGTAGAGCGTGCCGCCGTCAGTTCCCACGAGCACTCGATTGCCGACGCGCGACCAGACCAACGACAACGTGCGCGGCGGCTCGAAGCGCCACAACTCGCGGCCAGAGAGTCGAGCGAACCCCGCGATGCCGCGCCGCCCGAGCGGACAGACGAGCACGTCGTCGATCGCCTCGAGCACCGGGCCGAGTCGTCCCCCGTCGTGATCTCGGAGCCACCGCGATTCACCGCTGCGCCCCTCGTAGAAGAGCAAGCGCTCGGGCGACGCGCAGATCGCATCGCCCTCGGTGCCGATCGCCACGCCGCGATTCGAGAGATGCCGAAACGCCGTCGCGCCGCTTCGCGTGAACGCGTGCGCCGCGTGCGGCGAGTGAACGGTCACCCAACGCTTGCCGAGCAGAATTCGTCCGCCGTCTTCACCGAGCGCGACAGGCCGGCTCCAGCGCGGCTGCAGAGTCACGCGGCGCACGTCACCGATCGGCGCGAGTGGCACGCCCGGCGTCGAACGCGGCGGACTCACCGTCGCCACCGTGGTGTCCGGCACCGGCTGGCGCATCGCAGTGAGTCCATCGGTGCAACGCACCTGCAGCGCTTCCACGTAGGGATTCGCGCCGAGCGCCGGATTTCTCGAGCGCAACGCGAGGCAGAGATCGAGACCCGCGAGGTACACCTGATCGGCGGGGACGTTCTTGCCTCCGAGCTTCGCGCCGCCTTCCGTCGCCGCGCGCGCGAGGCCCATCATCGAGAGAAAAGGAAACCCCGATTGGTGCGTGCCGTCGGCCAGGGTGAGCTCACCGTCGAAGAGCAGGGGAGGGAGTCCCGCGCGCGTCTTCCGGCTCCACGCCAGCGTGCGGCTCTCGTCATCGCGAAGAGAAAACCCGAGCCCCTCCACCCCTTCAGAAGGAGTGGCACTGCGCACCGCGCTCCACGGAGGCGGCGTTTCCTTTCGCGGCCGCTCGTCGATCACCGCGGTGGTGAGCCGCTTCAGTCGTTTCTCCAGCGCGACCAATTCAGTCTCGAGCTCACCGCGATGCATCTCCACGTCGCGCAGAAACGTGCGCGCGCACTTCACCGTGGCCTCGACGAGCGCCGGCAGCTCGACCGCGATCGGCGCCCGCACCTGGCGCGGCGGCTGCGAGAGATCGATCACCGACACCGTCACTTCGTTGCCGATGGTGCGCCAGAAGCAGAGCTCGAGGTGCACGTCTTCCAGAGAGACCTGGCCCGCGCGTTCTCCGTCGACCACCATCGCCGCGACGGTGTCGACGAGCGCCGTCACGATCCGAACGAGCGGCTCATCGTTCGCGCCGGGGAGCACGTTGATCCCCTCGAGCTCGAAGGCGAACGCATCGCGCGGACCACCCGGGCCCGGTGCTTCGCGCTGCCAGCTGTGACCGACTCGAAAGCGAATCAACAGGTCTCCCGTTTAACGAGCAGTGCCAGTGATCATCACACGTTGACACTCACAGTACCCGTGCATACTGTGCCGCGCCTCCTTGGCTTCCGGTGGAAGCCTCTGAATTTACTCTGGAAACATCATGACATTCTACGAAGCGGCCCTCCGCGTCCTCGAAGAGGCGGGCATGCCGCTCCACTCGGCGGACATCACGAAGCGCGCAGTCGACAAAGGCCTGCTGTCGCACGTTGGGAAGACGCCTGAACTCACCATGTTGTCCCGCCTCGCTGCGATGGCGAGACGCCCGCGCGATCGTCGCCTTCAGGTCACCGTTCGCGACACCTTCGCGCTCACCGACTGGATGCTCCCGGAAGATCCCGAGGCGCTCAGCCAGACCGGCGTGATGGAGCCGAACCCCGAGGAGGCGCTGGCTCCGTACCGTCCCTCCGAGCGGCACCCCGAGGCGCACGCGGAATACCTGCGCAGCATCGGCCGCCAGAGCGATCGCAAGCGTCGCGACGAAGATCGGAAGAAGAAGTTCCCGCCGATCGCCGAGGTCGCCTGCGAAGTGCTCCAGGAGTGCGCCACCGCGCTCGTGGCCAGCGAGCTGCTCGCGCGCATCAAGGCTCGCGATGGCGCGGCCGACGATCTTCCCGTCTCGCGCCTCATCGACGGTCTCGCGTCCGACAACCAGCGCCGCCTCGACGAGGGCCGCAAGCCCCAGTTCGCCGCCGCGCGTGGCGAGTCGAACGAGCTGCAGCTCTCGCTCGAGTCGCAGGCCGAAGGTGGCCCCGCGGCCCTCGAGGTGCAGCAGGCGTTCTGCGCGGCGTGCAACCTGCCTTTCGAGAACGGCCGCGTGGTGCTCAAGAGCGAGCAGCGCAAGGAGAAGGAGCAGGGCGCTCCGGGCGTCGTCGCGCCTCCCGCCCCCGAAGACCTCGCGCTCTTCCAGACCGCGCGTCACGCCGGCAAGGACGCGCGCAAGGCGATGGCTCGCATCCTCCGCAAGAAGCTCTCGGAGCTCGAGCTCGGTACCTTCGAGAAGTCGTGCGTGCGCATGCTGCACAGCCTCCACTTCCGCGAGCTGAAGGTCGCTCGTCGCTCGAAGGAAGGTCCTCTCATGACCGCGCGCCGTCGCGAGGGCAGCCTCGAGCTGCGCTACGCGGTGCGCTTGCTCAAGGGCGCGGGCCAGGTCGAGCGTCGTCACGTGCAGGAGCTCCGCCGAGAGCTGCAGCAGACCGGCGCGAACGTCGGCCTCCTGCTGACCGCGGGTGAGGCGCGCGGCGATGCGCGCGGCGAGTGCACCACGGGCGGCGCGCTGGTGATGATGTGGGCTGGCGACGCGCTCGCGGACAAGTTCTTCGAGGCGAAGGTCGGCGTCACGGTGACGACGATCGAGCTCTACGACATCGACGAGGCGTTCTTCGCGCAGGCGAAGCTCGACGCTGACGAGTCGTCCAAGCGTCGCGAAGAGCGTCAGCGCGATCGCGATCAGCGCGGGGGCAACAACGGCGAGGCCGCTGCGTCGTCCGAAGAGGAGCCGCGCACCGAGCCCGCGCCTGCCGCTGCCGCCGAGGGTGGTCCGGCCACGATTCCCGAGGGCATTCCCGCGGTGAAGGCCGAGGGATCCGAGGGCGCTGACGAAGAGGACGAGGGCGAGGAGGGTGAGGAAGGCGAAGAAGGTGACGAGGGTTCCGAGGAGGCCGGTGGCGCTGAGGCTGGTGGAGGGCGCCCGGGAGAAACCGGTGAGGGCCGTCGCCGCCGTCGTCGTCGCCGTCGCCGTCGTCGTGGCGGTGGTGGGCTGAATCCTGATGGCACGCCGCGCGAAGCTGCTCCGGGTGGTGCTCCTTCGGCGCAGGGTGCTCCTGCTGCCGAGGGTGGTGCTCCTGCTGGAGAAGGTGCGCCTCCTCCGGCTCCGGCTGAGCGTCCGTCTGAGCCTGCGCCGTCGTCGCCGCCTCCGCCCTCAACTGATTCAGGCTCGACGACTTGAGCTCGAGCGGGCGGGCCGCGAAGTACGCCCCTCACCCCTGCCTCTCTTCTTCGGGGACGCTGCGCCTCGGCACCGCTTCGCGGCGCCGCGAGACGGCTCGCGCTCCCCGCAGGGAGAGGGAATTCGTCGGGCACCTCGCGTGCGCAGCGTTGTTGCTGGGCGCCGTCGCCTGCTCGAAGTCCAACAAGCCGTGGATCGATCGTCTCGTGGTCGACGCCTTCGAGGGCGGCGAGGTCATCTCGCTCTCGAAGGATCAGCTGAAGGATCAGCTCGTCACCCGCCTCGAGGCCGCCAGGTTCCAGGTGGCGAAGGACGGTCAGAAGCCGCCCTCCGACGTGAAGCCGTGGCGGCTCGAGATGGCCGCCGGACTCAGCGAACCTGAGATCGAGCAGCAGACCTCGTCGGTGGTGCTCGCGCTCGAGCTGCAGCACACCGGCAAGTCCGAGTCGTTCGCGATCGACAAGCGCGTCACCGTGAAGGCCTCCGAGCGCAACGACGTGGAGGCGATGCAGAGCGCCATTCGCGAGGCTCTCGACGACGCGCTCAACCGCGCCGTGCGTGAGGCCGCCGCGTTGATCGCCCTCGAAGAGGCTTCCGAGTCGACGCTCATCGAGAAGCTGAAAGATCCGGATCCCTCCGTGGCCGACGCCGCGGTTCGCCTGCTCGTGCGCCACCAGAACAAGGCCGCGCTGCCCGCGCTGCTCGAGCGCCTGAAGAGCGATGATCTCGACACCCTGCGCGGCGTGATCGGCCTCCTGGTCGAGCTGCGCGCGCCCGAGTCGGTCAATCCTCTGGTGGAGGCCGCCAATCGCCGTGGGCCGGTGTTCGCGCGCGAAGTGGTCTTCGCGGTGGGCGCGATCGGCGGCGACGATGCAGAGGCTTATCTGGACCTGGTGGCTTCTGGGACCGACGATCCGCTCCTGCGCGCGAGCGCGACTCAGGCGCTCGTGGAGCTCAGACAAAAGAAGAAGCCTCAGCCACCCCGTGGAGACCCTCGATGATTCGCGTCTTGTCCCTGTGCGCTCTTTCGCTGCTGGCCTGCGCCACCACCGCGACGAATACCAAGCCCGAGAAGCCGCAGCAGACCGCCGCTGACTTCTACCCGCTCGCCATCGGCAACACCTGGACCTACGAGGTGAAGCTGCTCGGTGAGACGCGGCAGATCGAGGTCAGCACGCTGCGGAAGAACGGCGAGGGCTTCGTGGAGGACTCCACGGGCGCGCAGTTCATGGCCGACAACTACGGGGTGCGCGATCAGAAGCGGTACCTGCTCCGCAACCCCATCGCCGCCGGCACCAAGTGGACCAACGTGGTCTCGGTGTCCTCGGTCGAGAACTACGAGATCACCGGCGCCGGCCAGCCCTGCGAGGCCCCCGCGGGCAAGTGGGAGGACTGCGTGGTGGTCGAGAGCCGCAACCGGGTGGAGGAGGGCACGGTGCTGGTGAACGAGATGACCTTCGCCCCTGGTGTAGGCATCGTGACGCTATCCACCGTGCTGGAATCCAACGGCAAGCGGATCCCCCAATCCACCCTCGCCCTGCTCAAGTTCGCTCCCCCCAAGACGTGAGGAGTTGAAGGGTTCTCCCCCGGGAACTACCTTTCTCCCCGTGGACCCGACGGAGCTCTCGAACGAAGAGATGATCCTCTCCTTCCTGGCGGAAGGCGGGGACGACTACATCTCGGGCGCGGCCCTGTCGGACAAGCTTGGCCTCTCCCGCACTGCCGTCTGGAAGTACGTCGAGCAGCTGCGGAAGATGGGTTACCGCATCGATGCCCAGTCGGCGAAGGGCTACCGCCTGCTCGAGGTGCCCGATCGTTTGAGCTCGCTCGAGATCGGCCCGTTGCTGTCCACGCGCGATCTCGGCCGCACGCTGCACCACTACGAATCGCTCGAGTCGACCAACGTGAAGGCCTTCGAGCTCGCGCAAGAAGGCGGCTTCCACGGCGAGGTGATCGTCACCGAGCACCAGACTGCAGGCAAAGGCCGTCGCGGTCGCGCGTGGAGCTCTCCTTCGGGCAAGAGCCTCGCGATGAGCGTGATCCTCCGTCCCGAGCTTCCGCCTTCGCGCGCTCCCGAAGTGACGCTGGTCGCGGCGGTGGCGCTCGCTGAGACGCTGCGGGATTCCGGCGTCGAGGGCGACATCAAGTGGCCCAACGACATTCAGATCGCCGGCAAGAAGGTCGCCGGAATTCTCACCGAGCTCAGCGCCGACGTGGAGCGCGTGCACTTCATCGTGCTCGGCATCGGCGTGAACCTGAACACCGAGCTCGAAGACTTCCCCGCCGAGGTGGCGGAGCTCGCGACCTCGGTCTCGCTCGCTCGCAACAACCGCGTGCACCGCGCGCTCTTCACCGCCGCGCTGCTGGCCAAGCTCGAGTTCTGGCTCGATCGTTGGACTGAAGATGGCTTCGAGCCCGTGCGCAAGAAGTGGAAAGAGCTCACCTCCACGCTCGGGCAAGAGGTGCTGGTGCGCGCCGATCAGAAAGAGCTGCGCGGCGTGGCCGAAGACATCGACGAGAGCGGCGCCTTGCTGCTGCGCGTGGGCGACAAGCTCGAGCGCGTGCTCTCGGGCGACGTGGAGCGCGTGCTGGCCCGGAAGTCGTAACCGTCGCCTCTGGCTGGCGTAGACTTCCGCTCCTCCGAATGCTGCTCGCCATCGATGTCGGTAACACCAACACGGTCCTGGGCGTCTACGACGGGCGCACGCTCAGGGCCCATTGGCGCATCGAGACGACCTCGCGGAGGACCTTCGACGAGTACGGCATCCTGGTGCTCCAGCTCTTCTCGTTCGCCAACCTCGACTGGAAGAAGGTCGACGCGGTGGTGGTCTCGAGCGTGGTGCCCACGCTCCAGTTCAACCTGGAGAAGATGAGCGAGCGCTACTTCAAGACCAGGCCGATGTTCGTGGGGCCCGGGGTGAAGACGGGAATGCCGATCCTCACCGACAACCCGCGCGAGGTGGGCGCCGATCGCATCGTGAACGCCGTGGCCGCCTGGGAGCGCCACAAGGGCTCCTTGATCGTCGTCGACTTCGGCACCGCCACCACGTTCGACGCGGTCACCGCGAAGGGCGAATACCTGGGCGGGGCGATCACTCCGGGCATCACCATCTCGATGGACGCGCTCAGCCGCAACGCCTCGAAGCTTCCGCGCGTGGAGTTCGCGCGTCCGCCGCAGGTGATCGGCAAGAACACCGTGCACTCGATGCAGTCGGGCCTGGTGTTCGGTTACGTGTCGCTGGTCGACGGCATCTGCGAGCGAATGAAGAAGGACTTGGGTCCCGGCACCAAGGTGATCGCCACGGGCGGCCTGGCGCCGTTGATCGCCAGCGAATCAAAGGCCATCGAAGAGGTCGACGAGTTCCTCACCCTCGAGGGACTGCGACTGATCCACGAGCGAAACCAGTGAGAAACCAGTGAGGAACAAGTCATGAGCGACGCAGCCGACGGAACAGCAGCAGCGGTAGACCCGAACGTCTGCCCGATCACGCCCGAGTTCCTGCCGCCCAACATGATCAAGCACGTGGACCCCAAGGCGCCCGTGCCCCTGCGCATGATGGCCGCCAAGGCGCTCGTGCCGCTGTCTCCGGCGGACATGCTCAGCGTGCTCTTCATGCTCACGTACGACCCCGACCAGGGCGTGCGCGACCAGGTGCAGAAGACCTCCTCGACGTTGCCCGATCGCACCGCGGCGTCGGGCTTCCGCGACGAAGAGGTGCACCCGCAGGCGCTCGGCTTCTTCCTGCGCATCTACGGGAACAACGACACCTACGCCGAAATGCTGATCCTCAACGGCAACACGCCCGACGACGCGGTCGCGGCGGTGGCCGAGGGGTGCAGCAAGCGCACGGCCGAGACCATCGGTCAGAACCAGCTCCGCCTGCTGCGGCACGACAACATCATCCGCGCGCTGGCGAAGAACCCGAACGCGGCAGGCGCGCTGATCGACGGCGTCTGCGACTTCGCCGTCCGCAGCGGCATGAACCTGCCCGACGTGCCGCAGATGCAGGAGGCGCGCATTCGCCTCTTCGGGCCCGAGGTCGCTGAAGCGCCGCCTCCGCAGGAGGGCCCCACCGCCGAAGAGCTGATGTCGGAATTCGGCATGTCCGATGGCTCGACCGGGGCGGCCGAGACCGAGTCGGTCACCCCGATGGAAGAGTCGAAGAAGCTCTCGCTCTCCAAGCGGATCATGTCGATGAACGTGTCGGAGAAGATCAAGCTCGCCACCAAGGGCAACAAGGAGGCGCGCGGCATCTTGATGCGCGACTCGAACAAGCTGGTGTCCGTGGCCGTGATTCGCAGCCCGCGCATCACCGACGGCGAGGTGCTGGGGCTGGCGCAGAGCAAGACCTGCATCGATGACGTGCTCCGCGTCATCTACAGCAACCGCGAGTGGCTCCGGAAATACGCCATCAAGCTCGCGCTGGTGAAGAACCCCAAGGTGCCGCAGGGCGTCTCGATGCGCCTGATCAACACGCTCCACGAGCACGACGTGAAGAGCCTGTCGAAGGACAAGAACGTGCCTGGCAGCGTGCAGATGCTCGCCAAGAAGCAGATGGAGAAGAAGAACGCGCCGAAGAAGGAAGGCTGAGCGCGAAATGAAAGAGCTCAGCTGAGAATCTCAGCTGAGCTCGGACTGCGCGGGTCTGCTTCCGGCTCAGGCTTCCGCGAGCTCGTCGATGTCGAGGTCTTCGCTCTCTGACGGCGTCTCGCCCAGCGTGTCCATCGCCTGCTGCAGGTTGTTGCGCACGCGATCGAGCTGCTCCTGGTTGGCCTTGAGCCGCGACTGCACGCGGGCGGCCTTCTCTTCGGCGCGAGTGCTCTGCGCCTCGGCGTCGGCGAGCCGCTGACGGAGGGTGGAGATCTCGTCGGCGAAGCTGGTGGCCTGCGAGGTGAGCTGGGTGCGCGCGGAGTCGAGGTCCATCTGCGCCTGGTCCTTCTCGCTGCGGGCCTCGTCGACCTCTCGGGTGCGCTCTTCGAGCTGCGACTTCACGGCCTCGAGCTCGCCGCGCGTCTCGGAGAGATCCGACTCGGCCTGCTGCCGGCCCGCTTCGGACTCGGCCTGGCTGGTGCGCAGGCCCTCGGCGGTGCCCTCGAGCTCGGCCACGCGCTGCTGCAGCGAGTCGTAATCCATCTGCAGCGTCGAGAGCCTGGCCGACGACGAGCGCGCCTCTTCCTTCGCGGTGAGGAGCTGCTGATCGACCTTCTTCCTCTCGGTGGTGAGCTGATCCGCCTTCTGCTGCAGCGTCTTGACCTGTGCGTCCCTCTTGGCGAGCTCGCCGCTGCCTTCCGAGAGCTGCTGCTCGGCCGAGTTGCTCTTCTCCTGCGCGTCGAGGAGCTCCTGCTCCTTCGCGTTGAGCTCGTTCTTGAGCTTGAGGATCTCCTTGTCCTTCTTGGTCGCCGCGTCCTTCAGCGCGAAGACCTCTTTGTTGTCGCTCTTGCCGGTCGATGCGCGGGCGGTCTCGAGCTCGGTGTTCTTCGACTCGAGCTCGCTCTCGAGCTCGCGCACCTTCGCCTCGAGCTCTTCTGCGCGCGTGCGGCCTTCTTCCACGGCACCCGTGAGCTCGGTCACCTTCGAGCGCAGCTCGCGCGCTTCGGCGGAGTCCATCGACGACGGCGAAGACGTGAAGGACGGAGCGGAGCGCGTGGGCAGAGGCGGCGGCGCGGCCGGCATGAAGCCGATGGTCGTCTTCTCTTCGGGGTAATCGCTCTCGTCGACGTTCTCGAGGTCGGGCGTGCTGAGGCTGATCTCTTCTTCGACCGGAGGGCCGCTGTCGCTCGCGCCCGCTTCCGATTCGGCGGGCTTGTCGTCGAACATCGAGTCGACCATCGCGAGGTCGGCCTCGGCATTGCCGGCTTCTTCCATCGGCGTGTCGATCGCCACGTCGGCGTCGTCACCGAGCAGCGAGCCAGGATCGAAACCTTCTTCCTCGGCAGCGGCGACCGGAGGCGGCGAGGGGAAGCCGATGAGCTTGCCGACACCGTCGACGAGGGTGGACGCGGTGAGCGGCTTGCCGAGGTATTCCTCAGCGCGCGTCTTCAACTTCTGGTGCTGCCCGAAGCCCTTGGGGTCGCCGATGATGATGATCGGCACGCCCTTCAAGTCGTCGTCACTCTTGAGCTTCTTGCAGATGATGTAGCCGTTCTGACCGGCGTCGAGATCCACGGCGAGCACCACGCAGCCCGGCTTCTTCTTGCGGATGAGCTCAGGCGCGCCCTTGCCGTCAGTGGTCTCGTCGACTTCGAAGCCCCGGCCCTTCAACCCCGCGCTGAGTTCCTTCATCAGCGTCAGGTCCTTCTCGACGATCAAAACTGAATTCGACATGAGTACGCCCGAGGCTAGTTGGGGCCTCTAGGGGGGTCAACGAACGTGAAAGGGAGGTTCCTCGCTCCGGAACCACGGAGAGTCGCGGCTTACTGCTGCCTTACTGCTGCAGTGAGGCCGGCCGCGCTTCGGGGCGGGCAGGGAGCTGCGTCGGCGTCTGATCGAGCTCGCTGCCGCCGGTCGGCATCAAGTCTCGAATGTCGCGCTCATCGAGGTCGGTGACGAGCTGGTACACCACGTCGCCTTCGCGCCAGCTGACCACGTTGTAGCCGTGGCTGGAGCCAACCTCGGCCTCGGTGCCCACGTCCATGTCGTGATCGTCGCCGAAGACGAAGAGCCCCATATTGCCGGGACTGCTGGGGCGAGGGTTCTCGTAGCGAATGTAGGCCGCCGGCTTGTCTCGCACCTGGAGCAGCCGCGCTCCGGTGGCCGTGGCGTTCGGGAAGCGCGGCAGGTTCACCGGGTGATCGAGCTTGCCGCCGAACCAATTCTCGATGCCGTCGCGCTGCAGGACCTCGAGAGGGAACTGACGGGCGTGCCGCAGGGCCGCGTCTTGCTCGTAGAGGTGCCGCTGGTGCGCGCGGTAGCCGTGGTGACCGAGGAACACCGCGAACGTCATTCCGGCGGCCATGGCCGCGAAGCGGGTGACGCCGGCGCGGCTCTGACGGCTCGCATCACGCGCGATGTTCTCGAACAGCTTCGCCTTGAAGGCGGGAGGCGCCGTGGGGCTCGCTTCTCGCACCGCCTCGCGAATCACCGAGAGGTTGTGCCGCTCGACCTCGACCTTGCGAGGGCAGGTGGGACACGAGGCGAGGTGTGCCTCGAACTCGACCCGTGCTTCAGCGATGAGCTCGCCGTCGAGGTAAGGCGTCAACTGCGTGTCGAGGTCGCGACAGTTCATGCGGGGACGAGAACAATCCGTCAGGCGAGCTTCTTCCGCTCCCTGAACTCGTTCAAGTCGATCATGGCGCCGCCCGACTCGTTGTCACGAGTCTCGTTCTCGCGGGCCAGCAGGATCTTCTGCAGCTGCTTTCTGCCGCGGAAGAGCCGGCTCATCACCGTGCCGACGGGAATGTCGAGGATCTCGGCGATCTCCTTGTACGAGAACTCCTGGAGGTCAGCGAGGATCACCACCATGCGGAAGTCGATGGAGAGGGCGTCGATGGCGACCAGCACGTCCTGGCTCATCACGCGGTTCAGCAGGAACTCTTCGGGGTTCTGCGTCTGATCGGTGAGCTCCGCGCTGAAGAAGCGAGCCTCGACCGACTGGCGCTCCGACTCGTCCTGCAGGGAGCGCTCGCGCGTGTTGCGGCGGTAGCTGTTGATGAAGGTGTTGGTGAGGATCTTGAAGATCCACGCGCGGAAGTTGGTGCCCTTCTCGAACTTCTCGAAGAAGCGCCACGCTCGCATCACCGTGTCCTGCACGAGGTCTTCCGCGTTCCGCTCGTTGCGGGTCAGTCGCACCGCAGACGCGTAGAGCGGATCGAGCCACGGCGTGAGCAGGGCCTCGAACTGTGCGCGGTTCTGGTTGCTTCGTGACAGGCCGAACATCGTCAGGACTCCCTTTTCGCAGACAAACCTGCGTGCACCCGGGCCCGAACAACGCGACGCCCCATCCATTCCCCAAGGCCCGGACTGAAAGTGGCGATTTCCCGCCACCACGAGGAGTACTCACGAGCACGGCTCGTGCCGATTGCAAAATTCCGCCAACCCAGCAGATTGACTGGGGTCTTTCGGCGGGGTGTTGAGCAATGCGCGGCGCAGGTGGCAGCCCTGCGCAGCGCAACCGTGTCAGAAAGTCAGCACGCCCTGAAAAAGCGGCCTTTAGGACGCCTTGCGCTTGCCGTTCGCGGGCTTGGCACCGGCACCGGCGAGCGCGTCGAGGATCGGCACGTAGTCGTAACCGAGGTCACGAGCGACAGCCTCGTAGGTGACGTGGCCACCGTACGTGTTGAGGCCGCGCGCGAGCGCCACGTCCGACTTGATCGCCTCGGAGAGGCCGAGGTCGGCGATCTTCCGGCCGTAGGGGCGCGTGGCGTTGGTGAGCGCGAAGGTCGAGGTCATGGGCACGGCGCCCGGCATGTTCGCCACGCCGTAGTGAATGACACCAGACACCTCGTACGTCGGGTTGTCATGCGTGGTCGCCTTGATGGTCTCGATGCAGCCGCCCTGGTCGACCGCGACGTCGACGACCACGGAGCCCTTCGACATCTCGGAGACCAGCTGCTTGCTCACCAGGCGCGGCGCCTTCGCACCGGGGATCAGCACGGCGCCGACCACGAGGTCAGCCTCGCGCACGCAGCGCGCGATGTTCTCGGAGTCGCTCATCAGCGTCTTCAACTTCCCGCCGAAGATGTCGTCGAGGTACGTGAGCTGCTTCAAGCTCACGTCGAGGATGGTGACGTCAGCGCCCATGCCGACGGCGACCTTCGCCGCGCAGGTGCCCACCACGCCGCCACCGATGATGGTGACCTTGCTGTTGCGCACGCCCGGCACGCCGCCGAGGAGGATGCCCTTGCCGCCGTGGGCCTTCTCGAGCGAGCTGGCGCCGACCTGGATCGCCATCTTGCCGGCGACCTCGGACATCGGGCGGAGCAGGGGGAGCGAGCCGTCGTCAGGCTGAATCGTCTCGTACGCGACGGCGGCGATCTTCTTCGCGACCAGCACCTTCGCGAGCTCGGGGACCGCGGCGAGGTGGAAGTACGTGTAGATGATCTGGCCCGGCTGCATGCGCTTGTACTCGGGCTCGATCGGCTCCTTCACCTTCACGATCATCTCGGCGCGCTTCCACAGCTCGTCCGCCGTCTTCACCATCTTCGCGCCGACGCGCTCGTACTCGGCGTCGGTGATGCCAGCGCCTTCGCCAGCCGACTTCTCGACGAACACCTGGTGACCAGCGGTCACGTAGGCCTTCGCAATGGCCGGGGTCATTCCAACGCGGTACTCGCGGGTCTTGATCTCTTTCGGTACGCCAACGATCACGTGAAGCTCCTAGGGGAAGGGAAAGTGGCGCGGCTCATGGCGCTGGAGACCATCGCGAGTCAAATGGATTCCTGTGACGCGATGCGCCGCAAGCGGCTGGATTCGCAAAAGAAAACCGCCGCGGCCTGCTTCGAGTCAGAAGCGCGGCTGCGGCGGTTGAATGCGGTCCCGGCGGGATTCGAACCCACGACCCCTGGCTTCGGAGGCCAGTACTCTATCCAGCTGAGCTACGAGACCTTGCGGCGCGCGCGTCTATACACACTCCCCACCCAGATGTCCTGACCGAATCCATGCGTAACCAGCAGTGGAAGATAGAGTGCCCGCGATGACGACTTCAGACGGCCGGATGCTGGGCCGCTACCAGCTCCTCTTCATGCTCGGGCAAGGTGGCATGGGCGAGGTTCACCTCGCGCGGCTCACGGGCGCTGCCGGCTTCGAGAAGCTGTGCATCGTGAAGACGGTGTTGCCGAACCTGATGGGCGACGCGAGCTTCACCGATCGCTTTCACCACGAGGCGAAGGTGCTGGTGCACCTCACGCACTCGAACATCGCGCAGGTCTACGACATGGGCGAGGTCGACGGCTCGCTCTACATGGCAATCGAGTACGTGCCGGGCGTCGATCTCTCGAAGGTGGAGACGCGCGTGGAGAAGTCTCGCGCGCAGATGCCAATCGCCATGGCGGTCTACATCGGGCAGCAGATCTGCGAGGCGCTCGGGTACGCGCACCGCAAGGTCGGCGCCGACGGGCAGCCGCTGGGCATCGTGCATCGCGACGTGTCTCCGCAGAACGTGATGGTCTCGTACGAAGGCGAAGTGAAGGTGATCGACTTCGGCCTCGCGAAGTCCACCGCGCGCAGCAAGCACACGCTGCCGTCCACGGTGATGGGCAAGCTCGGGTACATGTCGCCGGAGCAGGCGGTCGCGAAGAACGTCGATCACCGCTCGGACATCTTCTCGGCCGGCATCGTCATCTGGGAAATGCTCGCCGGGAAGTCGATGTACACGGGCGGCACGATGTCCGAGATGGTCGTGCAGATGGCGATGGGCGAAGTGCCCTCGCTGTCGGCGGCGCGGCCCGACATCTCGCCGACGCTCGAGCAGGTGGTGATGCGCGCGCTCGCGAAGGATCCGACCGCGCGGTACCAGCGCGCCGATGAGTTCGCGCGTGCGCTCAATGAGCTCGCGGTGCGGGAGCAGATCACGGTCGGCGCGGAAGACGTGGGCAACTACGTACGCGCGATGTGCCCCGAGGAGTTCGCTGCCGAGCGGCAGCTGCAGTCGAAGCTGTCGGTGATGCGGAAGGGCGGGCCGTTGCCTGAGCTCGATCAGGGCCCGGAGTTCGAAGGCACTTTCTTGCGACCCTCCGGCGGCGTGCCGGGCGTGGAGCCGAAGCCCAACAGCGTGTCGGCGCAGATGACTCCGGCGCAGAAGATGTTGTCGGTGATGCACCCGCCGGCGAAGCCCGTGTCGATCCCGCAGCAGAAGCCGCAGTCGATCGCGCCGGTTCCGCAGGCGGCGGCCCCGCAGGTCTCGGGTCCGATCGATGTTCCGAAGAGCAAGACGCCGATGATCGTCGCGGGGTTGCTCGCGTTCATCGCGATCGCGGGCGGGGCGCTCTACTTCCTGCAGCCGAAGGAAGGCGTCACTCCCGTGAAGGATCCCGTGGCTGTCGCGGTGGTCGACGCAGGCGCGGTAGCCGTGGCTGATCCGCCCCCGAAGGCAGATCCGCTGCCTGAGGATCCTCCCGAGGTGAAGGATCCGCCGCCCGCCGAGGTGAAGACGCCGACGGTGCTCGAGACGATCGCGGTCGAGGGCTCGGTCTGGAAGGTGCTCAAGAAGAACGGCGAGGACATCGTGCTCCTCGGCAAGAAGGACAAGCTGGCCGAGGGCGATCGTTTGAACCTGGTTGGCGAGCCTGGCGCCGACGGCAAGCGACCGGTCTACGCGAAGGCGGCGGTGCTCGAGGTGAAGGGTTCGGTCGCGAAGCTGATCTTCGATGAGGACTCCACGCTCCCTGAGACGGTGTTCGCCGCAAAGGACGCGTCGCCCAAGAAGGTCGTGGTGGCGAAGAAGGATCCCGTGAAGGATCCGGTGAAGACCAACGAGCCGTCGAAGCTGAACGAGCCTGTGGTGAACAATCCTCCGCAGCAGGAAGAGCCAATGAAGGTCGCCGAGCCGCTGCCCGTGAAGATCCAGCCCCAGCAGCAGCCCACGAGCACACAGCTCTTCGGGAGCGTTCGCATGACGGTGCCCAACATGCTCGGCAATCGCGGCGTCTTCGTGCGCAACTTGAACGAGTTCACGCTCAGCGATTGCGAGATTCGGCTGCCGAGCAACGTGGTGTTCAAGATGGGCAAGCGAGTGATCGCGGGAAAGGCGGAGATGAAGCTGCCCTTCCGCGACTTCCGGCCTGATCCGCGTCCCGCTGATCCGCAGTTCTCGGCTGACTGGTCCGCGGTGTACTGCCGCGAGGGCACCGGCTACTTCAAGACCAGCTACGACAAGCGCTGAGTTACTTCTGAGCGATGTCCCACTTGGTCCGCTTCCACGAAGCGCGGAGCGCCTTGTCGTCAGCCGGCACGACCTTGCCTTCCTTCTCGCGGCCATCGAGGAAGAGCACGAAGTCCATCTGGGGGAAGCCGCGCTCGGCGTCCGAGTCGTAGCGGCGCACGATCTGATTGGCGGGCAGGGTGCGGCGGCCGGCGACGTCGACGAGCTCAATCGACACGCCCTTCTGTCCCTGCGCGGGGAGGTACGACTTGTAGACGAGCTCCGAGCACACGATCGTCGAGTCGCTGAAGAAGTCGAAGTCGAAGTCGTACGGGCGGCCCTGGTACTTGAACGCGTGCTCGATGGCCTTCGCCTTGTCCACCTGCGCCAGCTTGGGACGCATCATCGCGAGGTAGTCGACGCCGAACGCGTGCTCCACCGCGGTGAAGCTCACTCCCTCGGAGATCGACTCGATCACTCGAATCGGCCCGTGGCCCTGCAAGTCGACGCCCTCGGCGTAGGCCTTCCACTTCGCGGGGTAGCGCTTCTGCAGCAGCTCACTGAAGGTCGTCGCCTTCTCGGGCTGGCTCTTCGTCCACGCGACGACCTCGGGATCAGCGTCGAAGGCCTTCGCCAGGTCGGCTGCCGTGCCCACATAGAGCAGGGCGTGCGGCCAGAAGCCGGGGAGGCCGATGTTCGAGAGGAACCAGTTCTGCCGGGCCACCGCGATGTCTCCGGGCTGCGCGACGGGGAGCACGTACTTCTCGATGTCGGTCTGGGTGACGAGCGGCTTGCCGATGCGGGCGACGCGCGTGTCTCCGGCCCACTCCGCGAAGCTCTTCTGCACGGGGAAGATGGCTTCGGCGGACTTCTCGGTGGCAATCTCCTTCGCGCTGGTGAGGAACATCTTCACGCCGTTCTTGGTGAGGCTCGTCTTGGCGATGGTGGAGTCGGCCTTCATCTCCCCCACGGCCCAGGTGACCGAGGCGTCGTTCGCCGCCTTCTGGCGCTTGAGGAAGGGCACGGCCGCGATCGCGTAGGTGTCTCCCGTGAGCAGCTGCGTCGAGGTCGCGACGTGAATCGCCTTCAGGCGGAACGCGCCGAACGCCCCGGCGGGCACGCCGTACTCGTCGTTCGCCTCGTCGAAGATCGTCTCGAGCTGCTTGTTGCCGAGCACGAGCTCGGAGAACTTGAGGCCGTTCGCGAGCAGCGCGGTGAGCGCGGTGTGCGTGAGCAAGAAGCCCCACGCGTGCCGCGGATCGGTGGGCGGCAGCTTCACGAAGTCCCAGTACTTCTGGCGTAGACCCTCGGTGGCGCTGAAGTACGCGAAGAGCGAGCCCCAGGTGGTGAGCAGCGTGAGCTTGTCTTCCGCGATGTAGACGGACTTTTCCTTGGTGGAGAAGAGCGTCTTGTTCTTGGTGACGCCGGACATCACTCCACTCATGCCCGCGACGAAGCGCTGGAGCGTCTGGAGGTCGTGACGCGCGGTCTCGACGAAGGCGTCGTTCGAGAGATCGTAGACCGAGGTCTCAGTGGCAGGGGCGGCTGCGAGGAGCGCGAGGGCGAGAAAGGTGGTCATCGGGCGCGAACCATACCCCGTCGCTATGCTGCCGGATCATGGCCAGGTTGATCGAAGACGAGGCAGGGATTGAGGCGCTGGTGAAGGGGCTCAAGCGAATCGCGGTCCTGGGCATCAAGACCGAGGCGCAGCGAGGCCAGCCGGCGTTTTACGTCGCCGAGTACGTGCAGAACGCGGGCGTCGAGGTGGTGCCAGTTCCGGTCTACTACCCGGAAGTGAAAGAGATCCTCGGGAAGCAGGTGTACCGCTCGATCAACGCCATTCCGGGTGGGCTCGATCTGGTCGACGTCTTCCGCCGGCCGCAGGACATCGATCAGCACGTCGACGACATCATCGCGAAGAAGCCGAAGGCGGTCTGGTTTCAGCTCGGCATTCGGAACGATGAAGCGGCGAAGCGATTGGTGGATGCGGGCATCGACGTGGTGCAGGACCGCTGCCTGCTCGTCGATCACAAGCGGTACGCCCGCTAATCCTCGCCGGTCCAGGTCCCCGGCGGTTGCTCGAGTGCGCTGAGCACGGAGGTCTTTCCCGCAGCGACCGCGTCGGGGCCTTTGTGCATTTCGTTCGGAGACACTCCGGGGAGGCGTGAGGTGACGACGTGCACCTCCACTCCGCGCGCCTTCAAGAGCTCGAGCTGCAGGCGGAAGTGATCTTTGCGAATCGCCGCGAAGCCGTTCGCCATGCCGCTCGCGTAGGCCATCGCGCCCGTGGGCTCCTTCGCGCCATCGCGGCTGGGGAGGAAGTGCACCAGCAGCACGTCGAGCTTCGAGCCGTGCGTTTCGGAGAGCGCGAGCGCGGGCGCCTTGTCGACGATGCCTCCATCCCAGAGCAGATGTCCCTGCCTGCGCACCGCTTGAAAGAGACCCGGATACGCGCAGGTGGCGTGGACCGCGGAGGCGAGATCTCCGCTCAGCATCACCTCTGGCGCCTGCGTACTCAGGTTGGTCGCGACGAGGACCAGCGGGACTTTCAACGCCTCGAAGGTGGTGACCGGAAGGAATTGTCGAAGCAGCTCGACGAAGCGCTCTCCCTTTAGCAGTCCGCTCGGGCGCGAGCCCTTCCTCAGCGCATCGACCGCGATGCCGAGGTAGTCCGGATCCCAGAAGTGTTCGCGGCGCTGCTCGAGCAACAGCTCCGCGATGCGCGAGGGAGGAAGTCCCGCGGCAGCGAACGCGGCGATCATTCCGCCCGCCGACGTGCCTGCCCATGCGCTCGGAGTAATGCCGCGGCTGAGCAGCCCTTCGACGAAACCGGCGTGACCGTAGAAACCGAAATAGCCCGCAGAGAGCACGACGCCGACGCGCCGGCCCGCGAGCCGCTCATACAGATTTTCTCGAGTCGCTCCGCCTGGACCATGCTCTGCGAGCCTGGCCCGTCCAGCTCCGCTCCTGGTCATTCGCGCTGCCAGGCCTCGTAGACCGCGAGCGTGCTGGTGAGCACGCCCATCAAGATGAAGGGCAGGGACCAGAGACTGATGGTGCGAATCAGCCCTTCGCCGAGCGCGCCGTAGCAGACGGCCACGAGCGCGATCGCGTCGAGGATCAGCTCGAGCGGGCGAGGGCGAATGCCTGGCTCGGAGGGAGCGATCGGCCACGAAGGGATCGGCGCGGCTTCGCCCCAGTTCGCCTTGCCGAGCCAGCGGGCCCACATGAAGCGGCGCGTGCCCCAGGCTCCGAGGGCGAGTCCGATGCTGCCGTTGATGGCGAGCGTGAGCGGGCTGAACGTCCAGATCGCGATGGTGAAGTACGCGAGCATCAGGACCAGCGCGCCGAGGCTCACGAGGTGCAGCACCCAGGCGCAGAGCGCCGCGAGACCCGTCTGGTGCGCAGGCTTCGCGGTGGGCGTGGCGGGCTTGCCCTGCAGCGGCTGCGGCAGCTGACCCGGCGTGGTGTCCACCGCGTCGACCACGGAGAGCACGAGCGGGAGCAGATCTCCGGTGAGCTCGAGGCCGCCGCCGCGGAAGTCGCCTTCGCTCAGGCGGCGCGAACGAATGCGCACCTCGGGCGTGAGCACCAGCGCGGCTGCGTCGAGGAACTCGTTGATGCGGCGAATGCCTTCCATCGGCACCGAGTGACGCGAGACGGTGTCGAGCACGCTCGCGCGCAGCATCACGGGTTTTTGGTCGCGAATGGTGATCAACACCGCGCGATCGGCCGCACCTTCATCGGGGCGCCAGTCGAGCACGGTGATCGCGCTGATGTCGGTGGTGGCGAAGAGCTGGCTCTCTCCGGTCGTGGTGCCCACGCGCCACTTGTTGTCGAAGAACTCGAACGAGCTCGCGACGGCCCAGCCAAGCTCGGAAGGCGGTTGTTCAGGACCCGCGACCGCCACGCCGATCTTCAGGCGCTGCACTTGCGAGGCGATGCGCTCGGCGTCGGAGGCGTTCTCGAAGATCGCGAGCAGGCGAGGCACCTGGATCGCGACGTCGGGCTGGGGCGCGTTGGCTCTCTTGGCCAGCACGTGGCGCAGCTCGTCAGGCAGCTTGCCGGGGCCGATGAAGAGGGTGTGACGAGGGGCGAACATGAAGGGCGCGAACGTTAGCAAGTCAGGTGGTTTCAGGGGTTACACACCTGTAGCGGTTTTCTTGCGGGGTCGCAGGCCTCCGGTACCTTGCCGGCTCGCATGGATCGCCGTCGGCAAGTCGTTTGGGGAGCAGTCGCGGTGGCTCTGATGCTCGCCCTCGGGTCCTTGTCGGCGGAGGGTGGTTTTCGCCGCTACGCGAAGCTCAAGCGCGACGTGCAGACCCTCGAAGAGCGCAACGCCCGGCTGACCGCGGACAACTCGCGGCTGAAGCGTGAGGTGCAGCGCGTTCGCAGCGAGCCCGCCGCCATGGAGCGAGCCGCTCGCGAGAGCCTGGGCCTGGTGCGCCAGGGAGAGATTGTCTTCAACCTCGAGGGAGGCCAGTGATGACGCCTGAGCAATCGTTTCCAGGTGGCAAGCTTCGCCAACCGCGATCGATGGGCTTCACGCCGGGAAAGTGGGCGCAGTCGCTGGTGCGACTCGTTCCGGGAGCCGCGGTGCTGCTGGTGTTCGCGTTCCTCGCGCGCGGCCGGTTCCGCAGCATCGACAGTTTGACCTGGGTGGAGGGCGCGGTGGTCGGGCTCCTCGCGCTCGGCGGAGTGCTCTCGATCGTTCGTCGCGTGCGCCGCACGATGACGAACGCGCCGCTCTTGATGCGCGACGAGCTGGAGTTCGGCGGCACGTTGCTCGCCGCTTCGTTCATCGGCGTCGCGCTCGGCGGAGAGCTGCTCTTCCCCGTCGTGTACCTGTTGATGGCCTTCCTGGTGACGTTCCTCCCGCGACAGGCGGCGGCGACGTTGCTGGGGAGCGCGGTGTTGTTCGACGCGTTGCTCACGCTCCCGGAGCGGTGGGGCGTGTTCCTCGGGCGTGCGCTCTTCCTCGGTCTCTTCGCGGCGCTGTACCACGTGGTGCTCTCCACCCGTCTCGCGGTGGCGAAGCGCGCCGAAGAAGACGCGGTGAAGAACAAGATCAAAGACATCGAGGAGCGTGCGCGCACGTTCCGCCTCGTGTCTTCCGGGACGAATGACTCGATGCCCGGCGTGAAGGATCAGGAGAAGTGGCTGGTCGCCGCGGTGAAGGAGATCGAAGGCGCCACCGGCAGCGCGCTGGAGGTTGCCGAGGCGTCGCTCCACACGCACACGGTCGCGGTGTTCCTGCTCGCGAGCGACGATCGCTCGCTCAAGCTCCACGATTGCCGCTCGGTGTCTGAGCGCATTCAGCGCGATCGGTTCGCGGCGGGTGAAGGCATCTTCGGCGCGCTGCTCAAGCGCGGCGTGCCCGTGCGCATGAACTCTGCGTCTGGTCTCAAGGGCGTCACGCACTACGAGAGCGGCGGTCCCGACATAGGGGCGCTGCTGGCAGTGCCGATCCTCGAGGGCGGTGGGTTGGTGCGCGGCGTGCTCGTCGCCGATCGTCTCGAGAACAAGCCGTTCAGCGAGCAGGACGAGCGGGTGCTCCAGGTGATCGCGGGCGAAGTGTTGCGCGCGATCGAGGTGGAGCGCGTGATGACGTACATCCGCCGCTCTCGCGACGAGAAGGACCGGTTCTTCCGCGCGATCGAAGAGCTCAACCGCGCCGGCAGCCCCGAGCAGGTGTTCCTCGCGGTGCTCGAGAGCGCGCGCCAGGTGGCTCCGCTCGAGTTCTGCGCGGTGACGCTGGTCTCAGAGCAGAACGGTCAGCGCGCCCATCGCATCGTGCGCATGACGGGCGTGACGTCCGCGGGCCGCGCGCTCGAGGGCCAGACCTTCCCCGACAACAACGGACTGGTGGCGAACGTGGTGCGATACGGCGCGCCGCTCCCGGGCCGCGATGCGGGCGCGATGGATCGCCAGATCATCTTCGACGACGACACGCAGATCCGCGGGCTGCAGTCGCTCAAGATCTTCCCGCTCGTGGCGGGCGATCGAATCCTCGGCACGCTGGTCACCGGCTCACGCAAGAAGGCCGCGTTCGCGAGCGATGAGCTGCGCATGCTCGAGGTGATCGCGATCCAGGCCGCGCAGGCCGTGCTCCGCGCGCAGCTGTACGAGGCGATGGAGAAGATGGCGACGACCGATGGTCTGACGGGTCTCGTCAATCACCGCACGTTCCAGGGCCGCTTCGACGAGCAGCTCGCCACCGCGCGCCGCTACACGCGCAAGCTCTCGTTCATCCTCACCGACATCGATCACTTCAAGTCGGTCAACGACACCTACGGTCACCCGATGGGCGACCAGGTGCTCAAGGGCGTGGCGAAGATCCTCAAGGACACCGCGCGCGACACCGACATCGTGGCTCGCTACGGCGGCGAGGAGTTTGCGATCGTGATGCCCGAGACCGACGTGAAGGGCGCCCACGTGATCGCCGAGCGCATTCGCGAGCGGGTGATGAAGGAGATCTTCCAGACCGAGCAGGGCCCGCTGAAGGTCACACTCTCGCTCGGCATCGCGACCTTCCCTGACGTGAGCCTCGAGAAGGGTGAGCTCGTCGAGCTGGCGGATCAGTGCCTGTATTACGCGAAGCGGCACGGCCGAAATCAGACCGTCACCGTGCAGCAGATGCAGGCCGCGAAGCCGCGCGCGGTCGAGGGGTGAGTCCCGGGCAGACGACCGGCAGCTGGGCACTTCAGCAAGACGCTCGGGTAGCGTGGGCGCATGCGAACTGCGGTGCTGGTGGTGTTGCTCGCGGGTTGTCGGACGGTGACTCCGACTCAGTCTCGGCCTCCGGCTCCTGTGACGCCGTACGATTGGAAGCGCGACGGCAGCTTGAGCTTTCCGACGGCCGACGCGAAGTGCAGCGCTGAGAGTCCTGCTTGCCTCCGCTCGTTTGCCTCGTATGCGGGCCATCCGTCGTGCCCTCGCGGCCCGCTTTGCTCGGAGCAGGTCGATCGGGAACCGGGGCAGTGGACGTGCCACTGTGATGCTTGCGTGTCTGATGGAGACTGCGGGGCGGGTGAGCATTGCGGCACCGGGGGGCCGGCTTGTCCTCGAGAGCGGCTCGAGCTGCGTTGCGTTGCCGGGCCTGCTCCCGCGCAGGTTATTTGCCCGCCCGTGATCCCCGAGCCGTAGTTCCGGGAGTTGGAGGGACGGGCAGGCCTACAGATG
Organism: uncultured Myxococcales bacterium; assembly: GCA_966211295.1. Classification (GTDB taxonomy): domain Bacteria; phylum Myxococcota; class Myxococcia; order Myxococcales; family Myxococcaceae; genus Archangium_A. The sequence continues at coordinate 23,312 of CBIHPJ010000008.1, forward strand.
CCCACCAGCTCATTGGCGACGGAGAAAATGAAGGCTTCCCCCGGGGGAAGTGCCAACATCCGGGGGTAGATGGGCATTCGAGGACAGCTCACGCTGCTCGTTCCAGGCATCGTTGCGTTGGCCCTCGCCGCCGGCACCTTCCTCGAGGTGCGCAGAGAGCAGCGGGAGTCGATGGAAGACTTCCGCCTCCGCAACGAGAAGGTGCTGCAGTCGATCAGCGTTCCGGTCGCGGTCAACATCGCGCAGAACGACATGAGCGGGCTCGACACGCTGATCGCCCAGTTCGCGTCCGCGATGCGCGAGCGTGATCTGGTGGAGCTCGCGGTGCTCGACGATCAGGGGCGCGTGTTGGCGCACAGCGAGCCCGAGCGCTTCAACACCATCGCGTCCGATGCCTTCAGTCAGAACTCCACGCAGGTCGAAGGGCTCACGTGGGAACGGCAGGGTGACTTCTTCCTGATCTCCGTGCCGGCGGTGTCTGGAATTCGCTGGGGCACGGTGACGGCGAAGTACTCGCTCGCGCGGCTCGGGGCGCAGATCGAGCGCACGCGAGTTCGGCTTGGCGCGACGTCGGCGATCATCTTCGCGGTGCTCGGCGCGATCCTCTTCCTCGGACTCGACCGATTGGTCGTTCGTCCCGTGCGCACGTTGCAACAGGCGGTGCGGCGCATGGGCGAAGGCCACCTCTCGACGCGCGTGCCGCCGCTGCGCGGCTCGGAGCTGGGTGAGCTCACCAACGTGATCAATCGCATGGCCTCGGCGCTTCAGCATGAGCGCGAGAACCTCGAACGTGCCGTGCAGGAGCGCACGCAGGCGCTTCAAGACGCGAACGCGCGGCTCGAGCGGCTCGCGGTCACCGACGGACTCACGGGCGTGTTCAATCACCGCCGCTTCCAGGAACAGCTGCAGGCGGAGATCTTCCGCTCCGAGCGCCACAAGCGGCCGATGGGCGTGCTGATGGTCGACGTCGACTTCTTCAAGAAGGTGAACGACACCATGGGCCACCCCGCGGGCGACGAGCTGCTTCGCCGCCTCGCCGAGGTGCTCGGTGAAGATCTCCGCCAGACGGACTTGATCGCGCGGTACGGCGGCGAAGAGTTCGCGGTGCTGCTGCCTGAGACCACCAAGAGCGAGGCGATGCAGGTCGCTGAGCGCATGCGGATGGCGGTCGAAGAGAAGATCAACGACGGCAAGACTCCGTGGCCGAACAAGGTCACCGTGAGCATCGGTGTCGGCACGTTCCCCGAAGACGGCAAGAGCGGGGAGCAGGTGCTGCTCGCGGCGGACCAGGCGATGTACGTCGCCAAGCGCTCGGGCCGAAATCGGGTGATCGGCTCGCGCGGAGCGGCCGTCGCGTGAGGATCCTGATCGCGCTCTCGTTGCTGCTGGTGTCGTGCGCTGAGCCCGAGATGGTGCAGCCGCCGCCGGTGAAGCGCGTGGTGCCCGCTCCAGTGGTGTTCTCGCCCCCCGCGGGTTTCACCAGGCTGCGCTTTGGCCTCGTGCCGTTCCTCGCGGCAGACACGATGCGCGCTTCGCATAAGCGGCTCGCGGATCACCTCGCGAAGACGCTCTCGGTCGAGGTGGAGCTGATCGTGGCTGACAGTTACAGCGATGCGATCGATCGGCTGCAGCGCGGGGAGTTCGATCTCGTGGAGCTGAGTCCGCTGGTCTACGCGGAGGCGAGCGGGAAGATGCAGCTCACCTGCATCCTGCAGACGATCGCGGACGGTTCCGCGACGGCGTCTGGCTACATCTTCGTGCGCGACGATTCGCCGCGGCGGACCATCGAGGATCTGAAGGGCGCGAGCTTCGGCTTCGTGGATCCGATGTCGACCTCGGGATCGTTGATGGCGAAGAAGCTGCTGAAGGACAAAGGCTTCGATCTCGATCGCGACTTCGGCAAGACCGAGTACCTGGGGAATCACGAGGCGGTGCTCCAGGCCGTGCTCGAGGGGCGGGTGGATGCGGGCGCGACGTACCAGGGATCGTTCGGTGCGCTCCGGCGCAGCAAGGGCATCGATCCGCTGTCGTTCCGGGTGATCGCGAAGACTCCGCGGACTCCGCGCGACATCTTCTGCGTGCGTCCTGATCTGCCGGAGGAGATCTCGTCTGCGATCACCGCCGCGATGATGCCGCTCTCGGGTCGCGATCGTGCGGGCCGCGAGATCCTCGGGCCGCTCAGCCTCAACGGTTTCCAGCCCGCGCATGACGAGGCGTACAACCTCGTGCGCGAGGTCGCCGCTGAGCTGAAGCCGTGAGCGACCACGCTCTCCCTCTGCCCTGGCGGGGAGAGGGTCGGGGTGAGGGGATTACGCCGCTCGGCGTCACCGTCAGCAACAAGTCGGGCGGGCGGTACGTGCTCGAGGCGAAGGCGCGAGCCGAGGCGTGGGGCTTGCCGTTCTTTCCACCCGGTTCTGAGTCCGTCGCTGATGCACTGCTCGTCCGCTCCGGTGATGGCTGGCGGCTCGACGACGCGAACGGCTCACTCTCGTTCACTCCGGGCATGGCGGCCTTGCGGGTGAAGCGGCTCGGCACCGGCATCGGCGGCGACGACACGCTCCTGCGCCTCTGCGAGCTCGCGCCCGGTGACTCCGTGCTCGACGGAACGTTCGGCCTCGGTGCCGACGCTCTCGTATGCGCGCGCCGAGTGGGCCCAAAGGGGAGGGTGATCGGAGTCGAAGCCTCGTTGCCCCTCTTCGCTCTCGCGAGCGAAGGGCTGAAGCGCGAGCCGCCGTTTGCCGACAGCGCGACCATCGACCTTCGTCACGGCACCGCGCTCGCAGTGCTCAAGACGTTCGAGACGAAGAGCCTCGATTGCGTGATCTTCGATCCAATGTTCGACGTGCCGAAACGGTCGACGCCTGCGTTCGACTTGCTGCGGCGACACGCGTTTCACGAACCGCTCGACCAGGAGACGCTCGCGGAGGCACGCCGGGTGGCGAAGCGCTGGGTGGTCGTGAAAGGCGGCCGTTACGGCCAGGAGCTCGAGCGGCTCGGACTCGAGCCCGAACGGTTGAGCCGCTTCAAGCCGCTGGTGTTCGCTCGGGTGACTCCGTGAGCACTCCCTCACCCTGAACCCTCTCCCACGGGAGAGGGGATTAGGGAATATCCGCTGACCGGTTCGCGCCCTTGGGCAGACCTTCGCTGCCGAGCGTCGCCAACTTGTACGCGGTCGCGCTCTCGTGCGGCATCAGCTCGCGCATGCTCCGGAAGTAGTGGAGCGGCGAGTAGAAGACGAAGTTCGACACCCGCGACGTGTACAGACAGGCGTACTGCTCGACCTGCTCACCGAAGCGCGAGTTTTCGTTCCCTTCCTTGAAGTGCAGACCCCAGAACGGGTTGAAGCCCGTCTCGATGTCCGCCTCGAGGATCTTCGCGATCTCGGTGCACTCGCGCATCGCGCGCCGCAGTCGATCGAGCTCGTGCTTCACCGCCTTGAAGTTCGCCTCGAGCTCATGCGCGAGCTCCGGCGCCGGGTGCTCCTTCTGCAACCTCCGCTCGATCTGATTGAGCTGCGCCTTCCGCGGAGCGATCTCGTCGTCGAGCCGCGCCTGCAGCTGCTCGATGTCCTGCAGCCGATCGACCTCCTTGCGGCGCGACTCGAGGTAATCGAGCTCGTCTTCGATCTCCTGCACGATCATGCAGGTGCGCCACATCGAGGTCTTCTTCGACTTGAGGATGTCGCCGTAGATGTGATCGCCGACGTAGAGCACCGACTCACCGGTGTAGCCGGTGAAACGCTCGAAGTCGGCGAGGTTGCCGCCCTGGTACACCTTGCCGCGCTCGAGCTCCTCGGCTTCGCCCAGCACCGTGTTGTCGTCACTGTTGGGATCGATGATCAAGAAGGGCCGCTGCTCGGCGAAGAACGCGGGCTTCGAGCCTCCGGTGACGATGAAGTCGAAGTAGTTGCGCCAGCTCGGGTACTCGGGGAGCACGCCGTCGAGCAGGTACGACATCACCGCGTTGGTGTAGTCCCATAGCGAGTTGGTGAGCACGAAGAGCTTCTTGCCGCCCGAGCGCAGCTTGTGGAGCGCAGGCCCAAGCTCCTCGTCCTTGAAGATGTACCGCCCGATGTCCGCGCGGATGATCTTCTTGAGCGAGTTGTCGCGGTGAACGGTGTCGATCGCCTCGCGAATGTCGTCGGAGAGCTTTCGGTAATCGAGCGTGCGCGAGAGCTTCTTCTCGTACAGCTCGATGATGCCCGCGAGCAGACACGCCTCGGGCAACGCGAAGAGCGTGTCGATCCACGCGTAGTCGGTGCTCTTCATGCGAATGCGCTCGTTGCGGTACAGCCGCTGAATCTCCTCGTCGGGGAGCAGCTGGCGCCCGTGATAGGCGCGCCCCACGTAGCCGAAACGATCGATCTTCAGCAGGTTGCCGCGCACCTTGTCGACGAAGACGCCGCGCAACACGAAGCTGTGATCGTACGGCACCTGCCTGATCTCTTCGGAGTAGCCGCAGTTCTTGATCAGCCGCTCGACCGTGAGGTCGTACGAGAGCTGCTCGAGCCGGCGCAGGTGGTAGATCGCCAGCGTGTAGTCCATGTCGAAGCCGATCAAGTCGACCTTGGCCATGTGCAGGTTGCGGTTGACGAACATCTGGCGCGGCACCGGCGTCTCGTTGCGCGGGCCTTGCTCGAGAATTCTCTGGAGCTCCTCGTCCTTCAGCAGCTCGCTTGCGCGCAGCTCGGCGGCGTCAGCGTGCTGGCGGTTGAGTGGGGGACGGAAGCTGCCGTGAATCGAGTCCAAGTTTTTCCTTTCGCGGGAAGCGCGTGAGACATTTCTACCCACGATGGCAGCCCGTCGCAGCAACGACGACGAGACCCGCGACCTGAGGCGCCGCGTCACCGAGCTCGAGGCGCGGGTCAGGTGGCTGGAGCGGAAGCTCAAGAAGGTCGCGTTGGCCGCGCGCGTCAGGCCCGAAGCCTCACCGAAAGGCCCGCAGCGGCCACGCTGCCCGAGCTGTTTTGGCGAAGTTCCGAAGGGCCAGCGCGAGCGCACATGTATGTACTGTGGCTTCTCCTTCGACGTGGTGAAGCCGATCAAGCCACGCAAGCCGACCTGAGGCATTGCGCTGAGCAACGTGGGGTGAAACGGTCCCGCCATGATCCGCAATGGGTTGGTGGTGGTGGTGGCGTTCGTCGCGCTGGGCTGTGGCACGAAGGAGCAGCCTGATCCCTGCGCCGAGGTGAGCTGCGGGGAAGGGCGCTGCGCGCTGGTGGGTGGCGCGGCTGAGTGTCTGTGCAACGAGGGCTTCGTGGCGGTGGGGTTGAGCTGCCAGGCGAGGCCTCCCGTCGACCTCTGCGCGTCGAACCCGTGCGCGAACCTCACCAACTCGCTGTGCAAGGTGAACGAGGGCCGCGTGTCGTGCGTGTGCCCCGCGAGCCGGGTGGAGGTGAACGGCTCCTGCGTGCTGCGCACCGCCTGCACTCCGAATCCCTGCACCTCGGCGCATCGCACCACCTGCGAGATCGCGGGCGGAGTGGCGAGCTGCATCTGCGAGCCCGGCTACGCCCCCGAGGGCAACGGCTGCGGCGCTGCGCCCGTGTGGCGCTGTTCCGCGCAGCACCCCGACGGAGACAGCGCCGAGCCAGACGAGTGCCCGACGCTGGCGAAGGGACTGACCATCGAGGTCGACGAGTCGCGCACGTTGTTCCCCACGGGCGATCACGACTGGTTCGAGGTGGGCGTCACCGAGGGGCACCTGTTCTCGTTCACCGCCACCGCGGTCTCCATTCCGCTGCTGGTCGAGGTGTACACGCACGATGGCATCACGCTGCTCGCCTCAGACAACCGCGGCGCCACCACGGCCGAGGTCTTCTTCGTGGCCCCCGGTCCCGAGAGCCTGATGGTGCGCGTGCGCGCGGTTCGGGCGACGGACTACGGCAACTACTCGGTCGCGTATCGCGAGCTCGGCGTGGACGACTACGCCAACGACACCGCTTCGGCGATCACCCTGGTGCCCGGGCCCAATCCGTTCTCGGGCAGCGTGCAGTACTCCGGCGATCAAGACGTGGTGTGGCTCGAGCTGCCGGGCGGCACGGCGATTCGCCTGAGCACTCCCGATGCGGGCGCGCCCGACGTGGCGATCGAGATCTCGCGACCCGATGGTGGCTCGCGCATCTTGAGCCCCGGCGAGTCGACCACCATCAGCACGCCCGCGCTCGAATCACTGGTGCTCATGGCGCGAGGCCGCACTCCGCGAACGATGGGCGCGTTCTCGGTGTCGTTCGCAGATCTGGGCGCGGACGATCACTCCGATGAAGGCGCGTTCGGGACGCCGATTCCCACCGACAACTCCCTGGTCCAGGGCCTCTTCGAGAGGGCGCAGGACATGGACACCTTCAGCGTCGGCCAGCTCACGGGGCGCCTCTATCGGGCGAGGTGGCAAGGCAACCTGTACTCCGTGCAGCTGAGCGTGGCGCTCGCGAGCGGCACCGTGATCGTTCCCAGCTACTCGTCGACGGGCGTGGTGTGGGAAGCCGATCAGTCGAAGCCCGCGGCAGTGCGAATGAGCAGCAGCTACGGCACGGGAACCTACGCGATCGCCGTCGAGGATCTGGGCTTCGACGATCACAGCGACATCCTCTCGGTGGCGACGCCGCTCACGCACGGGATGCCGGTCGCGGGACGACTCGAGCTCTCGGATGACATCGACACCTTCTCGTTCACGGGGAGCACCGGCCGCATCCTGCAGGTGGAGGCAGTGGCGACGACCACGGGCTCCTCCCCTCCGACGCTGGGAATTCGCGTGACCAACTCGGTGGGAACGGTGGTCGCCGAGGGCACCGGCTCGGTGGGGCTGCTGGTCTCGAGCACGGGCGTGTTCAAGGCGCAGGTCTTCCGCTCGGGCTACAGCTCGACGAGCGACCTGGTGCCCTACACGGTGACGGTCACCGACCAGGGCACCGATGATCATGGCGGCACGTCGAGCTCCGCGACCGCGCTGACCCTGGGCACCGCGGCCACCGGCTCGGTGCAGTACGCGACCGACGTCGACGTGTTCTCGCTCACCACGCAGGCGAACCATCTCTACGGCGTGAACTGCACGCGCCCGAGCGGCACCTGCACCTTCGTGGTCTTCGATCAGAACGGCCAGCAGGTCGGGTCGAGCAGCTACAGCGGCAGTCAGCTCAGCTTCCTCGCCGCGGTCTCGGGCAGGTTCACGGTGGAGGTTGGCGCAGGCTCGACCTACTCGCCCACGCTCGGCCCGTACACGCTGACGGTGAGCGATCTCGGTCTCGAGGATCACGGCGCCACGATCGCCACCGCGACCCCGCTGACGATCGGAACGCCGATCGCCGGGAACATCGCCTTCACGCAGGACCTCGACGTCTTCTCCTTCTCGACGCAGCAAGGCCACATCTACGCCGCGACGATCACCGGAAATTCGAGCGCGCGGGCCGAGGTGCGCGACGCGAACAACGCGCTCGTCGCGTCGTCCTACAGCAGCTCGATCAGCTTCGTCGCCGCGGGCGCGGGCCCGTATTACCTCTCGCTCTCGTCGTACTCGGTGGGCCTCTACACGCTCGTCGTGAACGACCGGGGCACTGATGATCACTCGAACACCTCGAGCGGCGCGACGGTGCTCACGGTGGGTACGCAGACCAACGGCGAGATTCAGTACCAGGCTGACTCTGACTTCTTCACCGTGGCAGTCGCTGCTGGGCATCACCACCTGGTGAGCTGCTCGGGCTCGGGCTCCTGCACGATCACGGTGACCAGTCCGACGGGATCGACGATCGCGTCGGGCTACTCCTCTGCCTCGGTGCCCTTCAAGCCACCTGCGGGTGTGGCGAGCGTCTTCATTCAGATCTCCGGCAGTGATGGTCTGCGCTACGGCCTGACCGTGACCGACCTGGGCGCCGACGATCACGGAGATGGGCGCGCTGATGGCACCGCGCTCGTGGTCGACGGGGCGACGCTCTCGGGCGTGATCGAGACCAACGCTGATATCGACGCCTTCCTCGTCACGGCGGGCGCGGGCGACATCGTGAGCTTGAACTGCGTTTCGACCGCGGGCCTCGCGTGCAACCTGAGCGTGGTCGCTCCGTCGGGGAGCACGGTGGTCTCTGGCTACAACAACGTCGCGTCGCTCCGCACGGGGTTCCTCGCGAGCGTCGCGGGCGTGTACGTCGTCTCGATGCGTGGCGCGGCGGGCTCGACGTACACGCTGAGCGCCGTCCGGAGCAGCGACGATTTCACCACCACCACCGCATTCACCCGCGGCACTCCGCGCACGGGCTCGCTCGACTTCGTGGGTGACACCGACGTCTTCACCATCACCCTGACTTCGGGAATGCCGGTGGTGATGTCGATCACCGCGGGGGCTCGCGCGTCGATCACTTCCCCGTCCGGCGGCTACGTGCCGTCTCTGTACGGGGGCTACAGCAGCAACTACACCCCGACCGCGACGGGCACCTACACGTTCACCGTTTCGTCCGACACCTACGGGGGCTCGTTGGTCAACTACTCGTTGTCGGTGCAGTGAGCCGTTCCACCAACGCGCGCGCGCTGGGGCGGCGTATAACTGCCGTGTGTATCGGCTGACCGGGCGCCTCGAGCAGAGCCAGCTTGCGGACCTGTTCCGGGGCGAGCGGGTTGAGGCGTCAGAGCAGGTGGTGCTGAAGCTGTTCCACCTGAAGACCTCTGACGCGGCGTACGCGAAGGCGGTGGCGGACACCGCGCGGCAGCTGCAGTCGGTCACGCACTCCGGCGTCTCCCGCGTGCTCGACGTGGGGATGATCGACGGGCACCTCGCGATCGTCCGCCAGGACTCGGGGAAGTACACGCTCGGTCTCGCGCTGCAGCGGCTCAATACGCGCGAGGTGATCCTTCCTCCCGCGGTGGCGCTCGCCCTGGCGATCGAGCTCCTCGACGCGGTGGGTGCGGCGCACGCGGCAGGCGTGGTTCATGGCGCGCTGACTCCGGGCAACATTCTGCTCGGCGTCGATGGGCGCGTCTCCGTGGCTGACTTCGGAGCGCTCCACGCGTTGCAGGCCTCTCCCGCGCTCAAGAAGAGCTTCGGTGCTCGCGGCCGCGACAGCTATCGCGCGCCCGAGGCGGAGACTTCGATCGCGAGCGACATCTACGCGCTGGGGGCGATCACCTACGAGCTGCTCACCCTGAAGGAAGCGTCGACTGGCAACGCGAACGTGAGCACCCGGTCCGAGCGACTGCCGCCTCCTTCGCGCCTGGTGCGGAGACTTCACTCACGCATCGATCCGGTGATCATGCGCGCGCTGGAGAACTCGCCCACGCGCCGGCACAAGACGTGCGGAGAGTTTGCCGAGGGCATTCGCGAGTTCCTGAGCGCGAGCGGCGGAATGCCGGGCCGCGACGATCTGAAGAAGTTCGTCGGCGAGCTGTTTCCGAACGAAGTGCAGATGTCGGCCGCGGGTCCGGTGCCGATCGAGCGCGCCTTCGAGCTCACCGACATCGCGGGCGTGGGCGGGCTGGAAGCGGATCAGATCGAGGCTGATGAACGCGCTCCGTTCTCGGGTGGGCGCGTCGACGATCGCACTCCCACGAGTGATGGTTTGCCGGTGTTCGTCGGCGATGCTCCGGCGCCCGCGACCGATGCTGCTCCCGCGTTGACCGAAGAGCTCAAGACGCAGCCCGAAGTGCACGCCGTCGCGAAGAGAGTGGTCTCTGAGTGGGACGCTCCCGCTGCTGAAGTGGCGCCGACTGCAGCGCAATCAGGGCCGACTCCGCAGCTGCCCGCCGATCCGCTCAAGGGCCGCCTGCGCGTGCAGGAAGACTTCGCTGAGATCCCCGGTGCGGAGAAGGCTGCTCCGAAGGCCGCGCCGAAAGAGAAGCCCGCGAAGACCGTGATGACCTTCGCGGTACCTGGACGGAAGTTCGTCGATCCCAACATCGAGCGGGACGCGGCGATCCTTCGCGGCCGTCGCAATGTTCAGGTCGCGAGCTTCATCGGAGCGGTGGCGATCATGTTCACGATCGGCGGCACCGCGTTCCTCTGGTTCAAGTCGCAGAACGATCCGAAGGGCGCGCTCATCAGCTACCTGCCTGATCCGATCGAGCGGGAGTTCGCTCCTGACAACAAGCCGCTCCCGCCCAAGGGAAATCCGCTCAAGCTCGCTGACTTCGACAAGCTTCACCCCGAGAAGGCCTTCAATCCGAACGCGCCTGAGACCCAGCCCAAGAAGGTGCCGGTGGCCGTGGAGAAGGATCCGACGCCGGCTCCGCCACTCGCCGTGAAGAAGCAACCGTCGGATTGCTACGACACCACTCCGAGCGGGAAGGTGGGCTACCTCACGATCGGCTCTTCGTCGTCGGTGCGCGTGGAGATCGACGGCAAGCGCGTCTGCGTGAACGCCACCAAGCTCGCGGTCGCGGTGGGCTCGCACAAGCTCAAGGTGACCGAGGTGAAGACGAAACTCGAAGACGTCTCGAACCTTCGAATCGAGGCTGGCAAGCTCGTGAAGCTCACCCCGGTGTTCAAGAAATGACGACCACACCCACCCTCGAGAAGACGCGCCTCTTCGTGGTCGAAGATCAGCCGCAGCTGCTGAAGAACCTCCTCAAGGTGCTCGCGCTGTTTCCTGAGCTCGAGGTGGTCGGCACCGCGCAAGAAGGCGAAGACGGCGTGGAGCAGATGACGAAGCTCCTGCCCGATCTCGTGCTGCTCGATCTCGAGCTGCCTGGCATCGACGGCATCGAGGTGACGAAGCGGCTCAAGCGGCGCGCGCCGCAGGTCGAGGTGCTGATCCTCACGTCGTTCGACGACGAGGTGAAGGTGTACGAGGCGATCCAGGCGGGCGCTTCCGGCTACCTCGTGAAGCGCGTGGGGCCCGACAAGATCCGCTCGGGAATTCACGACGTGATGGGCGGCGGCACGGTGCTCGAGCCGATCATCGCGAAGCGCTTCTGGAATTATTTCCAGTCGGTGCAGGCGAAGAAGTCGCAGCCGGACAACCAGTGGGGCCTGACTCCGGTCGAGTTCGACGTGCTCAAGTTCGTCGCCAAGGGCCTCTCGAACGCCGAGGTCGGCCGCGTGATGGAGCTGGAGCGCCGCACCGTGCGCACCCACCTCGGCCACATCTACAGAAAGATGGGCGTGAACTCGCACGTCGACGCGGTGGTGATGGCCCTCAAGGCGGGGATCGTCGAGCTGTAGGTCGTTAATGAATGGAGCATGACGCTCCTCGAACGACTGCAGGCGAGAGGCCTCAAGCGCATCGGTTCCCCGCGCAGTGGTTTCCGATTCGTAACGTGCGGAGGAAAACCGGTCCCTTCGAAGGACGCGAAGCGGTGCAAGAGCCTCGTGCTCCCGCCCGCATGGACGGAGGTGCGCGTCGCTCCGAGTGATCGATCGCACCTGCAGGCCATCGGCAAGGACCAGGCAGGGCGCTGGCAGTACCGCTACTCGACGAAGTTTCGTGAGCGTCAAGACCGTCACAAGTTCGGCAAGGTCGTGTCGTTCGCAGAGGCGCTGCCCAAACTGCGCCGAGCGATGAAGCACGATCTCGCTC
>CBIHPJ010000009.1:0-33900 GCA_966211295.1 uncultured Myxococcales bacterium
ACGGACCATGCCCACCCTCACCCCACGTCGAAGAATGTCGCCTGATGCGCTCGCCGCCATGGCGGGACGCGTTCTCCCTGCGTCCGCGCTGAGAGTTTTGTTGAGCGGTGCGCTTCACGGACTCGGAGTTTCGTTGTGTCTGCACAGGATTGCGGCGCGCCCACGGCCATCGGATTGGCAGGAGGGACTTTCGATTCCAGCGCACGAATTGGATGCGCTGGTAGAGCTGCTGCTCGAGGCAAAGCCTGCACGGCTCTCGGTGACCTTCGATGATGGTTACCGAGAAGTAGCGGCGTGGCTCGCGACTCGTGCGCTGAAGTTTCCGGCGGTCGACTTCACGTTCTTCGTTTGTCCCGAGAAGGCGGAGCAGCGCGCGGGCTTTCGGTGGGACCTGGTGGAGGAGTCGTTCAAGGGCGGGCTCGATCGCCGCGAGGAACTGCTCAGCGCGGCGGTGGATCTGCTGAGGGAGAACGCGCGCGGTGAGCTGAAGGCGCTCGTCGATCATCCCGACTACGAGCTCGCGACCGTGGACGAACTGCGTGCGCTGACGAAGTTTCCCAACGTGATGCTGGGGAATCACACCAGCCTGCACCTCTCGGCAGCGAATTCGCCGGACATGGTGGTGAAGGCGGACTTCGAGCGATCGACGAAGACGTTCACTCGGCTCTTCGGTGCGCCGAGTCAGTTCGCGTTTCCGTACGGGACGCCGAAGCATCACTTCGATCGGAAGCACGTGGAGTGGCTGCGGGCGCTCGGTGATTTCTCGATCTGGACCACCGAGGCGCGGCCGTACCGGCTCGAGGAGCTGCAGCCTGGCGCGGTGCTGCCGCGGTTTCCGATCGATGGGCGCTTGAGTGCGACGGAGCTCGCGGGGTGGATCGCGGCCAGGTCACTCGACTTCCGCGCGCGGGGAACGAAGCACCGGTATCCGCCGCTCAGTTGACCGTCGCATTGAGGGAAGCAGTCGTTTCGGTGTGCAAACGACTGCACGCGAGACGAACAGGCCCTTCCTTCGCGCTTTCTGTGACGAAGGCACTCAGCTTCGACTCGAGTTCGCACGAAACCGGAACCGGGTCCGGTTTCTTGTGTCAGCGCCACCAGAGACGAGTCACCTCGTCAAAGAGAGCTCGATGCGAGAGGCCTGTCCGCGATGAGCAGCGCGATGAACACGATCGCGACTGCTTCCCTCAAAGCCTCAGGCCTGAATGGTCACTGCGCCGAGGAACTTCTGCGGGCCAATGAGACCGACGGTGCGCTTCGCGTCATCGATCGACGTCACGCCCATCTCGACCACGAGCAGCGCCACATCGGCCGCGAGCGTGACTGGAATCCCGCCCTGCACGGCAGTGACGGAGTCGATCGACACGATCGCCAAGCCGCCCGTCGAGATGTGCTGCATCATGTCCATGATGATGCGCGAGACCTCCGCCGTGTCTTGACCTTCCGCGCTGAACAACCGCGCCCTCTTCCCGCGCACCAGCGAGCTCACCTCAGCGAGCGCACTGGCCACCGTCACCGCCGACTTGGTCGACGTCGCAGGCACCACCACCATCGAGTGCCACTCGCCCTTCATGCACGCGAGCAACTGCTGATGGAGCTCCTGCTGATGGTTCACCTTGGACTTGCTCATGTCCGCGTCTCTCCTTCGCGCGTGGTGCGGATCCAATCGGCCCGATTCGCCGAACCGCGAATCGACAGCATCACTTTCCAGGCGACGTACGCCGGCGCCAACCCGAGATCGACGAGGCCCTTCAACCCAGTCCCGGAGTGGAGCCACCCCGCGACCACGTAGAGCCCCAACGCACCGAGCGAGAAGCCGAACGCCGTCGACGTCACCGCGCCGTAACCCGCCAACTGAAACAACGCCGCGGAACCCACTGCACCGATGATCGTGAGCATCACCACGCGGCTCAGCGGAGGCACGAGCACATCCATCGCGAGGTCCATCAAGAGCGCACTGCGCTGCAGCAGCGCGTCCCTCAACAGCGGCCACCCGTAGAGCTTGAGCATCGCCGCCCTGCCCTGCTCCCACCGATGACGCTGAGAGCGCGAGGCCTTCTCACCCGACACCATCTCGCCGAGCACCTGCGCCTCGGGCGCGTACGCCACGCGATACCCACGCCGCCCGAGCCGAATGCCGTACTCGAGATCTTCCACCAGCGAGAACGCCTCGTGGGGCACCTCGCGCAGCACCCACCCGCGGAAGCACATGCCGTTGCCGCGCAGCCCCGCCGAGAGCTCGAGCCGCTCGCGCGCCACGCTGCGCACCTGATGGAACATCGAGAGTGCGATGCGCATCAACCGGGTGCGCCACGACGCATCGGGGTTCGCCACTCCGTAGTGCGCCTGCACCGCGACCTCTCCCGCTGCCAACCGAGCCGCGAACGCCTGCAGCAGGTTCTTCGATACCGTCGTGTCCGCGTCGACCACCACCACCGCCTCCGCGCCCTCCGAGAGGCAGCGCCGGAAGCCGTATGCGAGCGCGTAGCCCTTGCCGCGCAGCCGCGGGTTGGTGCGCTCGACGACGATCGCTCCGGCCTCACGCGCACGATCCGCGGTGTCGTCGGTGCAGTTGTCGGCCACCACCACCACGCGGAAGAACTCCTTCGGGTAGTCCATCGCGAGCAGGCTCTTCACCGTGTTCGCGATGCTGAGCGCCTCATCGTGCGCAGGCACCACCACGTCGAAGCGCAGCTGGGGATCTTTGATCGGATCCGCGGGCTTCAGCGGCCACGAGAGGATCGCGAGGAACCCCAGGTACAGCGTCCAGCACACCACCGGCAGGCAGAGCGCCAACAACAGCAGCTCGCCCAGGAACCCCAGCACGTCACTCATGACAACCTCACCCGAGCGAGCACCGGGACCTCGAGCTCGCGCTCCACCTGCCAGGGCTCCACCATTCGTCCGCTCAGCCAGTCGCGCACGCTGCCGATGAAGATCGAGCAGAGGATCGCGAGCACCAGCGTCGCGCCGACGATCACCTCGGGCGGCGGCTTCAGCGGCTTCTTCGGCACCGACGGCGGGCGCACCACGCTGTACCGGTACTTGAACGCCGCGCGCGTGGTGTCCTGCTCGATGCGCGCCGAGTCGATGCGCATCAGCAGCTCCTCGTACTTCGCCGCCGCCACGCGCAGGTTGTTGTGCGAGTACTCGACGAGCGGATCATCGGCGAGCTCCGAGTTGGTGAGCGTGGCCGGGGTGAGCTGCGCGATCCCCGCTGAGCTGATCCGCCGATACGACGTGCTGCGCTGCCGAGAGGGCTCGACCAACGCGTCGGGATCCTTGCCGCCCTTGCGCTTGTATTCCTGCTCGAGCGAGTCGATGTCGCCCTTCACCTGCGACATCTGCGGCGAGTCGAGCTTCAACGCCGAGATGCGCTGCTTCATGTCCTGCACGATCGGGTGCTGATCGGCGTACTGAACCTTCTGCTCGGCCAGCTGTGCATTGAGCTCGGCCACGCGGCGGCTGCGGAAATCTTCGAGGTCGGCGAGCGCGCGCTTCTTCGAGTTCAGCAAGAACTTGAGCTGAGCGAGCTCCTGCTCCGTGGCCGGGTCGGGGCGATCCCGATCGGCGCGATCGACGCGATCACGATCCCCACGATCCACCACCTTCTCCAGCTTGGGTTGCTCGGCTGCGATCGGTACGGGAGCGAGCGCGACGCCACCATTCTCCGAAGGCACCAGGGCCGGAGGCGCACCCATCGGCCCCTTGCGTCGAATCTCACGCACGCGCTCGAGCTCGTGCAGCGCGTCGTCGACCATCTTCTGCATCTGCCCTCCGTGCATCTCGAGAATGGAGAGCGCCTCGCTGATCGCCGTCATCTCCGTCACGTGACGGGTCTCGAGGAAGTTCTGCTGCGCGGTCTCCACCAGCAGGTACGCCATCTGCGCGTCGTGCCAGTCGATGGAGATGGTCACCGTCTGCTGATCCGTCGAGACCTGCAGCTTCTTCTCGAGCAGGCCGACCATCGCGTCGATCTTCTCTTCCTCGGGCGGCTCGCCAGCGAAGAAGTCGACGATGCGGTCCTTCACCTTCACCACCGCGGGCCGCGTCTCCTCCCAGCTCTTCATCAAGTTGGTCTGCTTGATCAGCGTGACCAGGTTGTCGTGCGCGAACACCAGCTCGCGCGCGGCACGCGTGGGGTCTTCCACCGGCATGCTCGAGCGCGGATTACCCAGCGCGCGAATGAGATCGTTGTTGTTCGCGAGGAGCCGAGACTCCACGTGGTACGTGCGCGGCAGGAAGACGCCGGCCAGCGCGCCCAGCACGCCCATCGCGAGAAAGCCGATGAGCGAGAGCAGGCGATGGCGCCGAATGCCGCGAAACACGAAGCCCACCATGTTGCGGATGAGCTGGGTGTCGAACAGCTCGGGCTCCGGTGCCGGAATCGGCGCCGGAGAAGGGTTCGACTTCGTCTGGCTCACGACCGGGTACCCTCGAGCGCCTCGGTGACCGCCACCTTCAGCTCAGTCTGGGTGAAGGGCTTCGCGAGATAGACCCGCACGCCGAGCTCTTCCGCGTGCGCGCGGTCTTCCGGCATGGTGCGCGCGCTCACCATCAGGATCGGGAGCCCATTCAACGTGGGCGTCTTGTTCACGTGCTCGCAGACGTCGTAACCCGACGACTCCGGGAGCATCTGATCGATGCACAGGAGCGTCGGCCGCGCCTCTTCGAGCCGCTTCATCGCGGTCTTTCCATCGGCCGCCGAGGTCACCGCGAAGCCCATGCGCTCGAGCGCACCGGACAACAGCTCGCGGATCTCGGGATCGTCATCCACCACCAACACGCTTTGTTTCTCGAGGTTCACGGGCGTCTTCCTCACCAGGCCAGAGAGTCTTGCTGCATCACCGTCACCGACAGCGTGCCCACCCACTGAAACAGCCCCGGCACGTTGAGACGTGGTTGCTCCGTCCACGTCGCGCGCGTCGAGGCCTGCACCAGCAACCAGGCCTTCGGGGTCCAACCCACTGCTGCTTCACCAAAGAGGAGTCGGTCACCTGCCTGATTCGTGCCGTTGGTCGCTCCAGCGGCTTCGGGTTTCGAGAGGGACCACGCCACGCCCACCGCGAGCGCTCCACCGGTCGCGGCGGTAACGAGCCACTCCTTGTGAGGGCGGTAATCGGCCTGCACGCGCGCTTCGAGGCGCTCGTAGACGTTGCCGGTGAAGCGATCAGCGAACGGAGACATGCGCAACGACGTGTTCAGGCGCAAAGGCGCGTTCTCGACGCGATCGTTGTACGCGAGCGACGCGATCGCGACGGGAAGCAGATCCACGTACACGCCGGGAATTCCCGTGGTGGTGATGCGCTCACGCGTGAGCGCGATGCCGGCGCCGAGATTGATGGTGGCGCGGCGCGAGAGCTGGCGATCCCAGATCTCCTGGAGCTGACCGATGAGCTGCTCCTGGCCCGTCTTGAAGCGCGCGCCGGTGAGCTGGCTGAAGGTGGTCAGACCATCGGTGCGCGCCACCGCGATGCGCATGCGCGCAGAACCCGTCGGCCCCCACTGCATGGGCATCTGCAGCTGGAACTTGTCTTCCGTACTCCCCGACGCGAGGAAGCCGGCGGTGAAGCCGAGCGAGACGCGATCAGCGGGCTGGGTGTCGAGGTTGAGCATCGACGCCGAGCGCATGTACGGAATGGCGCCGAGCGTCGGCACCTCGCCCACTGAGCCCGTGAGACTTCCGTCGGGCATCCGCAGCGAGCCGATGTCGGCGAGCCCCCACGCGCCATCTTGAGAGATGAAGAGACGGGTCTTCGACCACGTGCTCTGAAACGCGAGTCGCCCGCGGTGCAGCGGCAGCAGGCGGCCTCCGGTCTGCGGTTCGCGCCAGACCAGCACGGGCGCGTACTGCACCGAGAAGACGCTCGCGTCGATCCCGAACGAAAGATCACCGCGCGGCGCGAGCTCGAGATCCCCCGTGACCGTGGTGCTCACGTCTCCTGGCAACGGCGTGCGCGTACGCGCGTCGGTGCGCAACAACACTCCGTACCGCAGGTCGATTGCGTGGGCGGGCAACGCGAGCAGGAGTGAGGTGAGCCACCAGAGCTGTGAGCTCCGGATCATTCGGCGACCACCGTGTCACCCGGCAGCAGGGTGAAGCGGGACGCAGGACCTTCGCCTCGCGACAGCACTTCCCACGTGAAGCGCAACCGCTTGGGCGTGGGCTGCGAAGAAACTCTCCGCAGCACGAACACGCCGTCACGATGCGCGAAGTCAGTGAGGCCCCCCGAGGCCGCCAACGCCTGCAGCACCCCTGCCCCCGCCTCCAGCGTCACCACGCCCGGCCTCACGACTTCACCTACGACAGACACGACGATGGGCCGCGATTCCTCGAGGGACACGGTGACCACCGGATTGTTGATGAACGCCTTCAACTGAGTTTGGAGCTCGCTCGCGAGCACCGCGGGCGACTTGCCCGACGCAGGAACGTCGTTGATCAGCGGCAGCGACACCTTTCCGTCGCCGCGCACCTTCACCTTCGCCGACATGGCCTCCTGCTGGAACACGCGCACGGAGATCACGTCGCCCGGAGCGATGGTGTACGCGAGGTCGTCGACCACCGCGTTGTCATCGACTTCCACGAAGGCGCCGCGCGGCGTGTAGCAGCCAAACATGGCGAGACAGATCATCGCGATCGAGATTCGGTTCATGGCGCGTCCGAGTCTTTGCAAACATCGGACTCGCTCAGCTCGCGCCGCGCCCGGTCAGCACGATCGGGAACGTCTTGAGGATCAGGCTGATGTCTTTAGAGAAGCTCCAGGTGTCGATGTACTGGAGGTCCATGTACATCCACTGCTCGAAGCTGATCTCGTTGCGCCCTGAGACCTGCCAGATGCAAGTCAGGCCGGGACGCACGGAGAGACGGCGACGCTGCCAGGGCTCGTACTTCGCCACCTCGTTCGGCAACGGCGGGCGCGGGCCCACCACGCTCATGTCACCGCGCAGCACGTTGATGAGCTGAGGGAGCTCGTCGATGGAAAATTTGCGCAGGATGCGCCCAATTGGCGTGATGCGCGGGTCCTTCTTCATCTTGAAGACGGGACCATCGACCTCGTTGAGCGACGCGAGCTGCGCCTTCAGCGCCTCGGCGTTCTCCACCATGGTGCGGAACTTCAGCATCTGGAACGGGCGACCGTGCAAACCGGTGCGCGTCTGGCGGAAGAGCAGCGGGCCACGCGAGGTGATCTTCACGATCACCGCCACCAGCAGCAGCAGCGGCGCGAGCAGCCACAGCGCGACGCCCGACGAGACGATGTCGAAGAGGCGCTTGAAGGCCATGCCGATCGGCCGGCTCTGCACGGATTGGTAGTGGATGTAGCCGTCGTCCACGCCGTGAGTGGGGAGCGGGCGCGCGCGGTCGAGCCGGTAACTCACGAACGGCATCGCGAAGGGTACCCCGAAGCGCTCGCACACCTTGATCGCCTTCTGAATCTGCTCGGAGTGCTCCGGATGCGTGGAGGCGAAGTACACCTCTGACACCGGCACCGAGCGGAGCACCTGCTCGAACTCGGTCGCCACGCCGATCACGCGCGCCTTGAGCATCTTGCCGGGCGCCTCATCGCTGAAGCGCACCAGGCCAAGCACCTCGTGCCGGCCGCGGCGGCGCAGATCGTCGAGCGTGGCGCGCCCGAGCGGACCGGTGCCCACCACCAGCACCTCGTCGATCGGCCCCGCGCGAGGAGAGAAGGTTCGGAAGCCGGTCACGCGCAACACGAGCGCCACCGGCCAGAACGTGAGCAGGAAGATGCCGACGTTCGGCAAACCCGAGTGAGGAACGACGAGTGCCATCACCGCGAGCACCGTGGTCACCGCGAGCACGAGGATCGAGGTCATGGCGCCGTCGTCGAATGCAGCGCGATCGCACGCCCAGGGGTCGTAGTGCCGCAGGGCCATCGCGGTGACGAGCCAGGTGCCGATGCCGGCGAGCATGAAGCTGGTGTTGGGACTGGTGCCGAGAGGCTGATCAGACAAAGCGCTCGCGCCGAGCGTGGCGAGGATCAACGCGAGGAGGTCGAGGAGAAGAC
The DNA here is from genome assembly GCA_966211295.1 of uncultured Myxococcales bacterium. Classification (GTDB taxonomy): domain Bacteria; phylum Myxococcota; class Myxococcia; order Myxococcales; family Myxococcaceae; genus Archangium_A. The sequence goes on from CBIHPJ010000009.1 coordinate 8,028, forward strand.
TGGTGCGAGCTACAGCTCCTGCTGCGATCTTTCCGAAAAGAGAGTTCATACCGCTCCAATTCAAAGGACCACTGCCCACTGTCCCTCCCCTGTTGAGCATCAGCCGTTCCACCGAAGCAGCCGTGGGGTTCTTGGAGGTTGTGTGCCCCGGTGTGCGCAGCGCATGCGGTTTTGCGCGCAGCAGCTGCTGGTTCAGGTGAGCGGAGCAGCAGCCGGCGAGCCCGCCCACACACCAGCTCGAGTCGCGAGGCGCCCAGTGATGGCGAGCGCGATGCCGACGAAGAAGTCGAACATGATCACCTGCGTGCCCATGTCACCGAAGGCCTGCATCAGGTACGTGACGATCACGCTGAGCGAGATGTAGAGCGCGACGCGTTCTCTCCACGGGCCCGTCACGGGGAGCGTGCGCCCGAAGAAGTAGAGCGCCACCGCGAGGTACATCATCACCGCCGAGAAGCCGAAGATGCCGCCGATCCACAACAGCCAGAGAATGGAGTTGTGGCCGACGTGCCCGAAGTTCGACTGCTTGAAGTCGTTGCTGAGCACGAACTCCGTGAAGGCGTGACCGAAGCCCTGGCCGAAGAGCATGTCTCGCTCCCAGCTCTTCATCAGGTTGAAGTTCTCGATGTCGCGCTCGACGTTCGAGCTCTCTTCTTCGGTGTCCGCGGCGGGCGCGATGATCGAACGTACCTTCTGCGCGGGCCCAAAGATCTTGCTCGGCGGCGCGTTCCAGCCTGCCGCGAGATAGAGCGCGATGATCGGCGCGAGGGCGATCACCACGCGCTTCAACTTGAGCTTCATCTCGTGCAGCGGACTGAGCCACGCGATCATCGCGAGCGCGATCACGATGTCGACGTACGCGATGCGGCGATCGTTGAGCTTGAGGGCGAGCGCGATGAGCGGCATCCAGAGGATCAAGATCCACAGGTGCCGGCGAATCGGCTTCTCCCAGAACAGCGCGAGCGCGGTGACCACGGCGGTGACGAAGACCATGGTGTCGTTGTGGCCCGTGGTGTGCGGGGGGAAGTTCCCCTGCGGCATGGCCACCGCGTACATGAAGTAGATGCCGAGGACCGACTTCACCAGGCTGCCGATCACGAGCACCCCGAAGATCTTCGGCAGGTCTTTCGGAATCTCGAGCGCGTAGAGCGCGAGCACCGCGACGAAGGGCATCATCAACAGCGAGCGGAACTGCCAGAGCGCCTCGCGGAAGACGCCACCGCGCGCGATGCCCATCGCGATCAGGAACCCGATGGTGAGCAGGGACAACCCGAGCGCCAGCACCATCGGCCTGGGCGCCTGGTTCGTGAGCGGGTCGACCTTCGCGAGGAGCTCGCGCGGCATCACGATGCGCCGCATCAGCATCAGCCCGGTGAGCGCGATGACGAAGAGCTCGGCGCCGGTGAAGAGCGCGATGTTGGTGAAGAAGTTCTTTCCGAGCGTGGACAGCGGCGAGTGCCACAGCCCGACGTACGCGCGGTCGGTGGGATCGTCGAGCGTCACCGAGAGCAGCACCATCAACAGGAAGGGCCACTTGAGCGGCCTGGTCCACACCACCCACGCGCCCACGAAGAGCAGCGGCGGCAAGATCGAGACGCCCCACTTGGAGTGCGAGAAGCCCACCGCCGTGCCCGTCATCGCCGCGAGCAGCGCGGTGAGCAACACGCCGCGCCACGTCGGCTTGACCCACCACTTCCCCGCGGGCAACGAGAGGCTGGTGAGCGTGGGGAGGCCCGCGTGTTCCTCGATTTGCGCTGAGCTCAGCACCCGGCCACTCATCACCCCGAGCGTTCCGATGGCGACGATCAGCGCGAGCAGCGCGGCGATCACGATCACCAGGTGTCTCTCGAAGGGTCCTGCTCCCAGTGGCTCGCGCGCGAGAATCGGCGGGCGCACCACGAGGAAGCGCAGGTTGTTGCTCTGGCGAAAGACCTCGGCGGCGATGTGCTTCTCCTCGGAGGAGATGAGCAATTCGGCCGCGCGCGACTGATCGCGCACCAGTTGGTCGCGGTCACCGTCGATCGACGTCTCGCCTCCGGGTTGACTGAGCGTCTTCTCCCTGCGCCGCGCGCGCTCGGTCATCTCCTGGAGGACGCTGTTGTATTGAACGTCGAGCGCGTCGGCGGCCTCTTGCAGCGTCTTGCCTTCGCGCTGCGCGCGCATCTGCAGCAGCGTGCCGAGCGTGTTTTGCACCAGCGAGGCCGCGAGCTCCTTCGTGGTCCACTGCGCGCGAATGAGGACCTTGTTTCCCTCGACGGTGACGCTGAGGCGCTTGTCGAGCATCGACACCAGGGCGTCCATGCGGTCCTCGGGTGACATCGGTCCGAAGATCGACTCGACCACCATGTCCTTCATCTTCAGTGGCCAGGGACGGCCCGCGTCCCATTGATCCATGAGTCCGGTGCGCTTGACGATCGCGACGAGGCGCTCACGGGAGCGCAACAACTCGGGCACCTCGGCGAGCTCACGCCGCGAAGACGGCACCGGCGCGAAGGGATTCGCGAGGCGATGCACGACCACCGGCTCCACCATCAGCACGGTCGCGTCACAGGGATAGAGCTCGGGCACTCCGCGCGACGCGAGGATTGCGCACCCCATGGTGAGCACGGCGCAAATCAGTGCGCCCAGCCAGTGACGTCGCGCAGCGTTGCGCCAGAACTCGAGCACCTGGTCACCCCACTCGCGGGATCACCACCCGCAGTAGAAATACGTAGAAGAGGTTGAAGGCCAGCACGCCCAGCAGCGCCCTCTTAAGTCCGCGTACTGGAAACGGGTCGCGAGCGGCGGCAAGCGGAATGCTTACGAGCGCGAGACAGATTGAGAGGAGCAGGAGCTTCGCCATGGCAGTGCACCCGGAGGCGCCGCCCACCAGCGGCTGCAATAACCATGAACATCTTCACCACCGACGCTTTCCTGGAAACCGCGGGAGCGTCGTTCTTTCCCGATCGAAAACGCCGAATCGAAGTGTGTCGGCTCGGAGATCAGCGACTTCGTTTGCTCGTACTCGACGGGAACGAAGTCGTCGGCCGCATGCCGTTCTACGACTTCCCACAACCGCTCGATGACGCGCAGGGGCCTGTCGATCGGGAGATCTTCCATCTCCCTCGCAGCGTGTTGCGCACCGTCGAGCTTCACGGAGAGCCGCAAGGAAAGATCGAAGGCACGCAGCCTTCGCCGTACATCGATTGGAAGAAGCACGCCTCGTGGTCAGCGTTCGAGGCGATGTGGAAGGCGAACCCGTTACCGAAGTCCTACGACGGCGCGCGACAACGCCGGCGACTCGAGCGCGACGTGGGGCCGATTCGTTTCGAGCTCGATGACACCCGGCAGGAAGTGTTCGACGCGTGCGTGCAGTGGAAGTCGAGCCAGTACGTCGCGAGCGGCTTCCAGGACATGTTCGCCAACCCGCGCAACATCACCTTCTTCCGCCGGCTGCGCGAGCGCGGCGTGCTGATGGTGAGCAGCTTGTGCGCGGGAGATTCACTGCTCGCGGTGCACTTCGGGTCGATGCACGACCGGCGGTTCGGCTGGTGGATTCCCACCTACGATCCGAAGTTCTCTCGCTTCTCACCGGGCCGCGTGATGCTCGATGAGCTGATGAAGGCGAGCTACGAGCGCGGCGACGTGGAGTTCGATTTCCTGATCGGCGACGAGAGCTACAAGTTCCTCTACGCCACGCACAACCGAGTGATCGGCGCGGTGGGAAGTCCGCCCCTGAAGGAAGTGATCTTCAGCAAGGCGAAGGAGACCGCGAAGGCGCTGCTCTCGAAGAGCCCCAAGGCGCTCGAGCTCGCGCGCAGCCTGCAGCGAAAGCTCGCCACGGGATGAATGCATCTCCCTCTCCCTGCGACAGCCGGGAGAGGGTCGGGGTGAGGGGCGACTACTCCCTCACTTCTTCGCGACGGGCATCGCCAGCTCGATCACCGAGATCGAATACGGCGGCAAGCGATACGACTTCCCCACCGGCACCTCGCGCGGAATGAAGCCGCGTGAGTCCCCTGCGTAGGTGAACACGCGCTGGCCCTCGGCGATCGCACACCCCTTCAAGTCGACGCTCGCCTCGAGCCCGTCATTCGGAGAGAAGTTGAGCGCGACGAGCGTGATCTTCTTCCCATCGGCCGAGCGCGCAGCGAACAGCGACGCATCACGCGGAGCAGTCGTGGGCAGCGACAGCTGTTCGAAGTGGCCACCCTTCCCGTCGTAGTCACGGAACGCGCGGAACGCCCAGAACGCGGGAGAGCCCTCGGGCGGATACGTCCAATACCAGGCGGCGTAGAGCCCTTCTTGGCCGAATCTTCCCAGCGCCTCGGCGAGCGCGAGGCCGCCCGAGAGATGCTTCTCAGCGCCGAAGTTGTACTCACCGAGCGCGAGCTTGAGCCCCGGGTAGTTCTCCTTCACCAGCTCGCGCATGCGCGGAATGAGTTGGATCGGCTCCTTGATCCACGACTCATCGATGTACTTCGGATCCCAGAGGCTGCGCGTCGAGCGAATGCGAAGCGCGGCGGTATCAGGGTCCACCTTGCCATCGGTGCCGACGCCCATGCCTTGCGCTTGTGGGTAGTAGTGGAGATCGAGCACATCGAGGATCCTGGTGCCGGTCTTCTTCTCGTTCTCCGCGAGCTTGCGCAGCCACCACGCGAGCAGCGGTACGTCTCCATGCATGCGGCGATCGGGCTTGAGTCTGAAGCCGGCCTTCGCGTCGACGGCGGAGAAGAAGTACCCGGGCCAGCCCCACTCCGCGGGCCCGGCGATCGTCGCGTTCGGAGCAGCCTGGCGCACCGCCGTCCCGTAGCGAATCGTGCGATCGAGCAGCTCGTCGTAGCCCACGGGCTCGGGGTGAATGTCGCGGTGCGTGTCGCTCCAGAGCGCGGGCTCGTTGTCGAGGAAGTACACGTCGACGCTCTTGCCGCGCTTCTCTTCCTGGCTGCGGATCTCGCTCACCCACTTCGCGACGAACTCAGGAGGCGCCTCGATGCTGGTGCGGCCTGGCGCGCTCTGCAGCGGCTTGCCGTCTTTGCTCATGCCGTTGCCCGCGCCGTGCCCGTCGGGATCGAAGGACTGCTGCTGCGGGAACTCGCCCTTGGGCCACGCGACGGACTTCGTGTCTTTCGCCACCCAACCGATGATCGGCAGCGTGATCGCCGAGCCCACGCGTCGATCGCGATTGAGCTCGAGGAAGTTCTTCCAGCTGTAGCCGGGCGTGTCCGTGTAATCGACGTTGTAGAAGTAGTAGTCGCTCGCGGTGTTCCACGCGTTGCCGAGCACCCAGTTGTAGCGGCTCATCGGATTTCCACCCCAGCGCCGCGAGGTCGCGTTCAACTTCCACTGGTGTGAGTCGGTCGCGTCTTTGCGCGCGTTGAGCGCGATGCCGTAGATGAGCGGGCTGATCTCAATGCCCTTCGACGAGCAGTCCACGGCGAACGCGGCGGGGAGCCCCGGCTTGCTGAGCGCGGCCTCGGCGCGGCGCACCTGGTCAGCGTCGGCGATGGTGAGCCCCACGCGATCGATCTCCACCAGACCCGGCGCGGGGATCGGAGCGAACGCACGAAACACCACGTGATCGAACTGGTGCAGCGTGGGATTCAGCTCGGACATCGGAATGAAGATCTCGCTCCAGCCGTCGGGGAGCTCGAGGCGATGCGCGGGCGTCAGCTTCACCCGCGGAAAGAGATCGGCCTGCTCCGAATCGAGCCGCACCTCGAGAAACTCGGAGATGTTCGGAGTGGTCTTCATGCGGAAGACGAGCCCGCCGAATTGCCCCGTGAAGCCGGTGCGCGAGAGGATCCACCCGCCGTAGTTCGTCATCACGTGACGCTCGGGTTCGCCGCTCTTGCGTGGCTTGCGCGGCGACCAGCCGTGGTCTTGCCAGCCATGCTGCAGATCTCCCGCGTAGAGCCAGGCCATCACCGCGGGCGCCGTGGTGGTGCGCGTGCCGGGAACGAAGGTGTCGCGAGGGGAAGGAGAAGCGGCGCTGCTCCTGCAGCCGATTGCCGCGATGCCGAGAATGAGGACGAGGCCGAGTCGCATGACCCGTTTTGATTACGGCCCCGTCGTTCGAAGTCGCTGCCGATTTCCGTCAGCGCCCCGCTCCCAGAATAGGTGAGGCGCGCCACACGACGATTCGTTAGTGCGCAGACCCATGTGGAAGATCTTCGTCAATGACGCCTTGGAACTGAGACGTGCCGCGAAGTTCGAAGACAGCCCGCGTGGGCTATTGAAGGCGATCCTGACGAGCGACGGCTATCGGATCCTCTTGATGAACCGCGTGCGCGAGCTCGCGAGGAAGTTCAACGTGCCCGGAGTGAACACGGTGCTCCGCTCGGCGCAGCAGGCGATGGCGGGCATCGAGATCGGGAAAGAGGTCACGCTCGGTGAAGGCGTGTACTTCGTGCATCCGGTCGGAGTGGTGATCGGAGGCGACTCCCGAATTGGTAACCGAGTTCGCTTCTACGGCAGCAACACCATCGGCACCGCGAGCGACAACGGCTACCCGACGATCGAAGACGACGTGTGGATCGGTGCGGGGGCACGGATCCTCGGGCCCATTCGAATCGGGGCGCGATCACACATCGGGGCGAACGCGGTCGTTCTGAACGACGTTCCGCCGGACTCGGTGGTGGTCGGCATTCCCGCGAAGCACCGGCCGAAGGGCTCGAAGGTCAGCGAAGAGAGCGGAGCGCGAGGTAGAGCTCGCGATAAGCGTTCTTCGGAGCCACTTCGAAACTCTCCGCGTGAAACAGCTTGAGCACGTCGGGCCCCATCGGGAGCTCTGACGCTCCGATGAAGGCCTGCTCGATCGCACGCACCAACACGGGCGGAGTGAACGGCGCGAGCGCGACTCCGTCGTTCGGCGCTTCGTCGGTGAACGCGATCGCCTTGAGGTGAGACGCCTTGCCAGGGAGCACGTCTTCCAGCGCGAGCGCGCTGCCCACTTCGGAAGGCGGTGCGTAGACGCTGGCGACGTCGGCTTGCCCGGTGACGACTGCGTTCAGCGCCGCCTGGTACGAGCCGACGAAGACCTGCGAAGCGAACGTCTTGTCGAGATCGACGCCGCGGCCCTTGAGGAACCCGGCGGCGAGCAGGTAGCCGCCGGTGGATTCGCGATCGACCCACGCCGCGCGGAGTCCACGCAGCTTGTCGAGGTGCACCGGTCTCGCGGACTGGCACATCAGCGCAGCGCGATACGTCGCCGCGCCTTTCCGCACTGCGCGCACCAGCACGGGAATGCCCGCGTTCTCGAGCCGCGCGCACGTGAATGGAGGCGCCCAGGCGATGTGCGCTTCACCACCGAGCAGACAATTCGCGAGCGCGTCGTAACTCGCAGCCGCTTTCGCCTCGACGTGGAGGGAAGTGGCGAAGCTCAAGAACTGCTCGAGGCGTAGACGCTTCTCGGCCTCGAGCTTCGCGTACGAAGGAGGGAGCGCGACGCGCAAATGAGTGAGCTTCGGAGCCACGCGGCGCGAATTATCGGCGACGGAACTCAGCGGTTCGACGTCGTCCTGTCTCGCGGAAAACTTCCGGCGTAAACAAAATCCACGTCTGCGCCGTTTTCGCGGCTGGAGGGTGCGCCTTCAGCCTGAAGGAAGGCAGACGTTCGATGGACAAGCCACGTGCTCAACTCGCGCAGGCCCTCCTGCGAGCGCTCTTTCACTCACTGAGCGTCGCTTCGTGAAGGTGCCTCGGCAGCAGATGGGGGAAGACCTCCCCCGTATCGCGTGACGGTGGCAGCACTCCGCGATCGCGGTGTGCGACGGGCTCTCTTCAGCCCCCGCCTCAACGCCTGGTGAACAAGTGACGGAAAGCTCGGACCGAGGGGCAGTTCGGGTTGAGCAGCACCGCTCGCCAACCAAACCGCCGCGCGCCTTCAAGCAGACGTCACAACCAGAACTTGCCGCCCTCACTTCGAATTGCGCCCTTCTCGACGAGCGTCTGCAACAGATCGAGCGCGAACGGAGAACCGGGCAAGCGGGCTGCATCGAGCGCAATCTCCGCTTCATCGAGCGTCATCCCGTCGCGAAGCGCAGCGAGCGCGAGTCGATCAACTTCGTCGAGCGCGATCGCAGCCTTCACCTGAGCAGACGCCTTCGCGGCCGCGACCTGGGCACGAGCAGGCACGAGCGAAGCAATCACCGAGGGCCCAACATCAAGCTTGAGCGCGCGGGCCTCAGCCACGAGCGCAGCGCGCACAGCCGCGAGGTCTTCGAAGCGCGATGAAGGATCGAGAGCCGTCATCTTCGCCACGACCTCGCGCAACGACGCCGGCACACTCGAGGGCAACGCAGGCACACCGACCTCAGTGACCAACTGAATCACCTCGACGTCATCTTCCGCGTCGAACGCGCGCCGATTCGCGAGGCACTCCCACAGCACGACTCCGAGCGAATACTGATCGCTCTTCGGACCGGTCTCATCCTCGAGCAACTGCTCCGGCGCGGAGTACGCGAGCTTTCCGCCCGAAGCGCCCTGCCCCGTGAGCGACGCGACTCCGAAGTCGATCAACTTCACCGCACCGGCCGAGCTCACGAGCAAGTTGTGAGGACTCACATCCCGATGCACGACGGGAGTCAGTCTCCCCGCGGCGTCCTTCGCACCATGCGCGACGCTGAGCGCAGTCGCGCCCTCGATCCCAATTCGCACCGCGGCGCCAAGCGGCAGAGAACCCTTCTCGAGCAGCGTCTGCACATCGACGCCATCGACGAACTCCATCGCGAGGAACCATTGCCCCTCGACGTCGCCCAATTCCACGATCCGCACCACGGTCGGATCGCTCAGCCGCGCGAGCACCCGCGCTTCATGCAGAAAGCGATCGAGGAACTCTTTCTCCGCCGCGAAGCGAGGAAGGATCCGCTTGATCACGACGGACTCACCACCCGCGCGCCGAGCGAGGAAGACCTCGCCCATGCCGCCAGCCCCCAGGCGCTCGAGCACTTCGTAGTGACCGAACGCGGGCAACACGATCTTCAGCGGACCTCGACGACGGTCATCGATCCGATCAGCGGCGTGATCTCTGCCCTCGCCTCTTCACCGACCGCGAGCCGCGCCGGATTCGCCACGTCTTGACCGAACGTCGGATCGAGCTGCGTCCACTCACCGACGTACGCCTCGACCCACTCGTGCCAATAGAGCGCGGGCACCTTGTCGTCGTTCATCAAGTACACGAGCCCGTCGATGCGCTTCGCCGGAATGCCGAGTGAGCGCAGCATCGCCACCGTGAGCAGCGAGTGCTCGGTGCAGTCACCCTTCCTCGTCTTGAGCACGTCGCTCGCGAAGTCGGACGACGCGCCGTAGTCCTTCTGCAGATTCGCGTAGACCCACTGGTTCACCTTCTTCGCCACGGTCCAGGCGTCCTTCTCGTTGCCGGCGATCTGCTTCGCGAGCGCCTTGATGTCGGGATTGTCCGCCTCGACCGCGATCGTCGACTTCAAGTTCACGCCGCCGTTCGGATCCGCGAGCGGACGGGCCTTGAGCACCTTCGGAGGCGCCGCCGAAACCGTCACCTGCACGTTCTTGCCCTCCGGCTTCCACTGCTGACGATACGTGTTCGTCCAGAAGCGATCGGTCACTCCCGAGAGCAGCAACGTGAACTTGCCAGGCACCGACTTCGCCTCGGGCGGCGCCGGCTTCGGCAGCACCACGCGCGTGAGCCCGAACACCTCGACGACGTCGACGCGCTTGGCGACCTCTTCCGTCTCGAGGAGACCGGTCATCATCGGGCCGTACTGCACCTCGAGCATGCGCCCGCGCTCGTCGACCCACGCCTCGGTCGGCACCTTCTCCTTCTCGGAGAGCGTGGTGATCTTCCGCAGCGTCGCCTTCACGCCGCCGATCGCGCGGGTCTCGGTCGCGCCCACCGTGGTGGTCACCTTGTACTGCTCGAGATCCGTGGTGTCGGTGATGATGCCTTCGATCTTCGCGTTGCGCTTGAGCGCCACGCGCGCCTGGTCAGCGTCTTCCACCACTTCCTTCGAGGGCGGGAGCATCTTGATCTCGTTCGCCAGGCCCGGCTTCTTGCGCACCACGCGCACGCCATCGGGGAGCGCGCTGCCCTCGAGCCGCTGATCACCGCCGTCGCCGGTCTGCTCCATCACGAAGCTGATCAACTTTCCGCCGGACTTCGCCTCGTAGAGCTTGGTCTCCTTCAGCATGCGATCGCTGACCGCCGCCGCGCCGACCTGCGCCCTGAAGTGCACTTCGGTGATCGCGGTCACCGTGTCCTTCTGCGGCGACAGCACGATGTTGCTGAACATGTAGCCGATCTTCTGGCCCTTCAAATACAGCCCCATGAACTCGCCGCTCTCGGGCCGCGGCACCTTCACCACGTCGGTGAGGCCAGGCTGCTTGACCGCGACCTCGGGCGTCCCTGCGTCAGCGAGCGGAACAGGCTTCGCGACGGTGGGGCCAGCGTCGACGACAGTGTCCGCGACAGTGTCCGCGACCGCCGGAGCACCCGCGTCCACGATCACCTCCGGCACGTCTGGTACGGCTCGCGCGGTGGTCCCGGAGTCGACCGGAACCTTCGGCTGCTCGGGCGCGAAGAACTGGCAGCCCGAAAGGAGTCCGCACAACAACATCACCTTCGTTCCGCGCATGACGCTCTTCTCCGCTGATTTCGAACGCGATGCGACAACCCTATGCATCGGATTGTTCGACATCTATCCGCAAAACAGAACGCGCGGCATCGAAATGCCCGGGTAAGGGCCAGTCTCACCATGGCCAAGACGCTCCCGAAGAACGGCACCCCGCGTGAAGCAGTGATGCAGCAGCTCAAGTCGCTGCACGCGGACGACGCGAAGTGGAAGGACGGCAAGACCTTCAGCCTCGTGTACTTCGCCGGCGACGAGGTGTCGCAGCTGCTCAAGGAAGCCTACGGCGAGTTCATCGCTGAGAACGGCCTCTCTCCGGTCGCATTCCCCTCGCTCCGCCAGATGGAGTGCGAGGTGGTGTCGATGGCGGCCTCCCTGCTCGGTGGTGATGACGACGTCGCCGGCACCATGACCTCCGGTGGAACGGAGAGCATCATGATGGCCATCAAGGCCGCGCGTGAGTGGGGCCGCAAGGTGAAGGGCCTCAAACGTCCGCACATCATCGTGCCTGCCTCGGCGCACCCCGCGTTCGACAAGGCCGTGCACTACTTCGACGTGGACTACACGCACGCGCCGCTGCTGCCCGATTTCCGGGTGGACGTGGTGGCGATGGAGAAGCTCATTCGCCCGGAGACGGTGCTGCTCGTGGGAAGCGCGCCGTCCTACCCGCACGGAGTGATCGACGACATCACGGCCATCGCGTCGCTCGCGAAGTCGAAGGGAATGCTCTGTCACGTCGACGCGTGCCTCGGCGGGTTCTTCCTGCCGTTCGCCCGCAAGCTGGGCCGTCCGCTCGCGCCGTTCGACTTCGCGGTCGACGGAGTGACCTCGATGTCGGCGGACCTGCACAAGTACGGCTACGCGGCGAAGGGCGCGTCGGTGGTGCTGTACCGGAACGGCGCGCTGCGGCGGCACCAGTTCTTCACTTACGCGGGATGGAACGGTGGGCTCTACGCGTCGCCTTCGTTCTGCGGCACGCGGCCCGGCGGAGCGATCGCCGCGGCGTGGGCGGTGATGCACCACCTCGGTGAAGAGGGTTACCTCACGCGCGCGCAGAGCATTCTCGACACGGCGAAGAAGATGCAGGACGGAATTCGCAAGATCCCCGGCCTCGCGGTGCAGGGCGAGCCAGTCGGCGGTGTCTTCGCGTTCGGCAGCGACACGCTCAACGTCTACGAGCTCGGCGATGCGATGGACGCGCGCGGTTGGAAGTTGGATCGCCAGATGAATCCCGCGGCGTTGCACGTGATGGTCACTCCGGCGCACGCGCCGGTGCTCGAGAAGTTCCTGAGCGATCTGAGCGAGTGCGCGAAGTCGCTCGCGTCAGGCGAACCCGCGCCCGACGGAAGCGCCGCGATGTACGGAATGGTTGGGACGATTCCGGATCGCAAGCAGGTCGACGAGTTCCTCGTGGAGTTCCTCGACGGGTTGTTCAACCGGGCCTAGTTCCTCCCTCTCCCTGCGAAGCGGGGAGAGGGTCGGGGTGAGGGGCGATCTTGGTACTCGCGTTCATCGTCTTCGCGGCCTTCCTGGTCGAAGCCGCCACCGGCTTCGGCTCGATGGTGGTCGCGCTCACGTTCGGAGCACTCTTCTTTCAGGTGAACGAGCTGCTCGCGTGGCTCGTCCCGGTGAACATGGTCCTCTCGACGTACCTCGCCGCACGAGGAACGAAGACCATCGACTGGCGTTTCCTCGGCACGAAGATGATCCCGCTGATGGCGCTAGGGCTCGCAGCAGGAACACTCCTGGCCGCCACCGCCGCACAAGCCACCTGGCTCAAACCCGCGTTCGGCCTCTTCGTGATCGCAGTCGCCGCCTGGCAGCTCAAGACCGCATTGAAGCCAGCAGTGAACGCGAGTCCCCTCCCCGCTCCCATTCGCGCAGGCGCGCTGCTCGGCGCCGGAGTGATTCACGGAATCTTCGCCACGGGAGGCCCGCTCGCGGTCTTCGTGTCCGCGCGAGAGCTCAAAGACAAGACCGTCTTCCGCTCGACGCTCTCCATGTTGTGGCTGGTGTTGAACGCGATGGTGCTCCCGCGGCTGGTGCTCGAAGGGGAGGTCTCCGCGAAGACCCTCGAGACGAGCGGCCTCATGTTGCTCCCGCTCGGCCTCGGCATCGCTGCAGGCGAATGGATCCACCACCGACTCCCCGAAGAACGTTTCCGCGTGATCGTCGCAGTGATGCTGTTGATCGCAGGAACCGTGCTGCTCACCCGATGAACTGCTTGGATACCGACCCGTGGTGAACCTGCTTCACGCCCTGTTCTGTCTCGCCACGCCCGCGATCGCGATCTGGGCTGCCGATCGTTTCAAGCCGGCCAAGGTCCTCGGACCCGTGGTGCTCGCGTACGCCGCGGGGATCATCGTCGCCAACATTCCCGGCGTGCACGTCGACGAGAACTTCGGTCAGAGCCTCGCGGGTGGAGCGGTGCTGATCGCGATCCCGCTGCTCCTCTTCTCGACTGAAGTGCGCAAGTGGCTGTCGCTCGCGAAGAGCCTGCTCATCTCGTTCACCTTCGCGTGCATCGCGGCCGTCACCGCGGCAAGTCTCGTCGGCTACTACTTCCGCAGCGCGACGGACGAGTGGTGGAAGATCGCCGGCATGCTGGTCGGCGTGTACGTGGGCGGCACCGCGAACATGTCCGCGGTCGGCTACGCGCTCGAGGTGAGGCAAGAGACCTTCGTGGTGCTCAACACGGCGGATCTGATCACCGGCGGCGCGTACCTCTTCTTCCTGCTCTCGATCGCGCAGCGGCTGCTCTCGAAGGTGCTCCCTGCGTTCAAGGGCGAAGCGCATCACGAAGCGTTCGAGCATCCCGGCGAGTCACTCTCGAAGTGGACGCGAGGGCACATCGCTCCGATGGCGAAGTCGTTCGGGCTCACGGTGTTGATGGTCGCGGGATCAGTGGGCCTCTCCTTCCTCGTGACCCAGTCGCTTCACGTCGGAGTGGTGATGTTGGCGATCACCACGTTCGGCATCGCGGCCTCGTTGTCGAAGACCGTGCGCAGCTGGGATGGATCGTTCGAGCTCGGCGAGTACGCGCTGCTGATCTTCTGCGCGGCGATGGGCAGCCTCGCCGACGTGAGCAAGGTGAGTGGCACGAGCCTCACGCTCTTCTCCTTCGTGGGCATCGTGATGGTGCTCGCCGCGGTGATTCACTTCGCGCTCTGCGCGTTGTTCCGCATCGACGTGGACACCGCGATCATCAGCAGCACCGCGACGATCTTCGGGCCGCCGTTCATCGGACCTGTCGCCGCGGCGCTGAAGAATCGCGCGTTGGTGGGACCAGGACTCACGCTGGGGCTCGCGGGGATCGCGCTTGGCACCTACCTCGGTCTCGCCACCGCCTACGCACTCCGCGCCCTCGGAGGCTGACCATGCTTGGATGCTCCCGATGTCCACGGGGGGCACCAAGACCGCTGAGGAGTGGTTCCAGGAAGGCCTGGGCTCTCTCGCGCTGACCAACGAGTGGTCGCTCGTCGAGAGCCAGAACAACATGGACGACGCGCTCGAGTCTTTCGAGAAGGCGCTCGCCGTCGATCCGAAACACGTGGGCGCGATTCGGGAGCGCGGGCTGCTGCTCTGGCTCTACGGCCGCTACGACGAAGCGCTCGACGCGTTCGTCACCGTCGCACTCCAGCGAGGACCCGATCTCGCGATGAGCAACGCCGCGGGAAATTCTCTGCTCGAGCTGGGACGTCCGGAAGCAGCGCTCGCTGCCTTCGAAGAAGCCCTGCGACTCCAACCCGATGACGACGAAGCGCTCTTCGGCAGCGCGCGTTCTCTGATGAAGCTGCAGAGAAATGAGCTGGCGCTCGTCGCGTGGGACGAGCTGCTCGCGCGCCCGCAACGTCCCTTCCGCAAGTGGCCCGACTACCTGGTGCGCTGCACGCGGACGATCCTCCGGGCCTCGACGCTCGCGCGGCTGCAGCGTCCCGAGGCGTACGACACCTTCGTTCAGCTCTTCAAAACGGAAGCGGCGTATCTCCAGTACGTCTCGGAGCTCACCGAGGTGCTGCGCGAGCACGAGGTCGCGCGCCGCGCCTACGAGAGCACCCAGGGTCGGCGATAGCGCAGGCCAACATTGGGGCGGGTCTTTCGGTGACGTTGCCGCGCTGACTACGCAGCGCGCGTCGCAACAACCACTCCGGGGGAAAACACATGAAGCTCGCACTGGCCGTCGCCGTGTTCGTGACGTCGTTCACCGCCTTCGCGCAGGGCAAGGCAGCGCCCACTGCTCCGAGCACGGGCAAGCAGGCCGCCGAGATGCCGATGCCGCAGATGCCCGTCGAGGGAAAGAAGTGGATCGAAGGTCACCTCGGCAAGTGGAAGTCGAAGGACGTGATGATGACCATGGGCGACAAGACGATGAAGGGCACCATGGAGATGAACTGCGAGAAGGTGTCGAGCGGCTGGGGCACGCTCTGCAAGGGCAAGATGGATCTCGGCAAGGACATGCCGCCGCAGGAAGTGACCTTCCTCATGGGTTGGAACATCGGCGACGCCGAGGCCACGATGTTCGAGGTGACCAACATGGGCGAGGTGCATCACCACAAGGGCGCGTGGATGGACGAGAAGAGCATCACCGTCACCCACGAGGGGAAGACGCCCGAGGGAAAGATGGAGAAAGACGCTGCGACCTTCACGTGGAACGGGCCGAAGGAGATGTCGATCATGGCGGTCGGAACTTCGGGAACGATGACCAACTGGAAGATGACCGCGACGGCGAAGAAGTAGCGGACCCATCGACCTCGCTACGCTACGCCCTCGGGCATGAAGAACATGCCCCTGCGCGCGGCCTTCCTCCCGAGCGGTGAGCTGATCGTCGGCTTCTATGACCGCGTTCAGCGCTTCGATGCGCAGGGCACCCGCGTCGTCGCAAAGCGAAAAGGGCCGCTGCCCTTCGCGGTCGCGTCCTCGGGCCGATTGTTCATGGCCGAGGGCAACAAGGTGTTCGAGCACGACGCGGCGACGCTCGCGCCAAAGGGCAAGGCGCTGCGATTCCCCGCTGATCGCGGTGCGTCGGGCGCGTTGTCATCGTTGGCGATCTCTCCAGATGACTCGACGCTCGCGGGGATCACCCGAGGTGACACCCTGCACGTGCAGGATCTCGGCAGCAGCGCCAGCGAGAGCCGCCCCGGGTACGGAGCCCGCCGCGAGGCGCTCGCCTTTCTCGGGCCACGGACGGTGCTCAACGTGCGCGGGAACACCATCGTCGAGGTGAGCACGCTCGGTGGGCAGCGAGACGCCGAGCTGCACGGCTTCAACTTCGCGGCAGGCGCCGAAGGGCATTTCTTGGCGTGGACCGTCGGTGGCGAAGCGAACGTCTTCGACGCGAAGGGTGAGGCGCGCGGCAAGCTCGCGCTGACGCCGATGGCAGCTGCGTTCTCGCAGGGTCTGCTGGTGGTCGCCTCGGAAGAAGCCGTCGCGGTCTTCGACGTGAAGTCGCGCAAGCAGCGCGCGCGGGTGGCGGTGCGAAGCTCGGGGATGCTCGCCGTTGGTGCCGGTCGCGTCGCGATCGGAACGGACGACGGCATCGTATTGCTCAGCTTCCCTGAGCTGAAGCCGCTGAGCGCGCTCCCCAAGCCGCCGCCTCAGCCGGAGATCGAGGCTGTCTCGGCGCCCAAGGTGAAGAAGCAGAAGCCCGCGAAGCCGTCAGCGCTGCGCACGCGGCTCGAGCAACTCGGAGCGACCTCCCTCGGCGGCGCTGTCACCGAAGCGCGGCTCGCAGCGGCCAGGAAGAAGCTCGGAAAGCCGGTGTTCGAGCCGCTGGCCACGGTGTGGCGCGACGTCGACGGCTTCTGCATCCACGAGTCTGCGGGTGGGCTCAACGGCCTGCGCGCGCTCCTGGAGACGTCCAGCGAAGACGTGCTCTGGAACGACCAGTTCGACGAGCAGTCCGACGGGCAGGTGCCGCTCGCAAAGCTGAAGAGGCTGAAGGTGTTGTGGTCGCTCCCCGGACAGGCCGAGGCGGTAGGCATCGACGCGAAGACGGGCGCCCTCTTCTTCGGGGAGCCGAACAGCGTCGCTCCGCTGAAGTTGAAACTGCGCGAATACCTCGAGCTGGCGCTCGACCCGCAGTTCCTGGAGAAGATCCGCGCTCGCTGACGACCGGTCGGGAGAGGGATGCCTCTTCCACAGAGCCGTGGCATACCGGCTCGCACCATGGCCAAGAAATTCAAAGCAACGATCATCGGCGGCAGTGGATACGGCGGCGCGGAGCTCGCGCGGCGACTCTTGATGCACCCGGAGGTGGAGCTGGTCCGGGTCGCGTCGATCGATCACGTGGGAGAGCCGCTCAGCGCGGTGCACCCGCACTTCGAAGGCGCGACGGAGCTCAAGTTCGAGAACCTCACGCCGACCGAAGCGGCGAAGGGCTGCGACGTGGCGTTGCTCGCGCTCCCGCACAAGGTGACCGCGTCGAAGATCCCCGAGCTGATCGCGGCGGGAGTGAAGATCGTCGACATGTCCGGCGACTTCCGTCTGCGCGACGCGGCGGCATACGAGAAGTTCTACGGCGCGAAGCACCCGCATCCTGAGTTGCTCGGCACGTTCGAATACGGCTTGCCCGAGCTCAACCGCGAGAAGATCAAGAAGGCGAAGTACGTGGCCTCGCCTGGCTGCTTCGCGACGAGCATGGAACTGGCGCTGCTGCCGCTCGCGCGCGCGGGTCTGCTCAGCGGAGCGACCGTGCACGTGCAGGGCATCACGGGCTCCTCTGGTTCTGGAATCGCTCCCGGAGCCGGCACGCATCACCCGTCCCGCGCGGGCAACCTGAAGACGTACAAGCCGCTCGAGCACCAGCACGTGCCCGAGGTGGTGCAGACGCTGCAGGACGCGGGCGCGAAGAATCTCGAGCTGCGCTTCGTGCCGATCTCCGCGCCGCTCACGCGCGGCATCTTCACCACGTGCTTCCTCGAGCTGCCGGCGGAGATCGATGCGAAGCGGCTCACCACGATGTTCGACGAGACCTACGCGAAGGAGCCGTTCACGCGGCGCCCGAAGTCGCGCCTGCCTGAAGTCGTGGCGGTGGCAGGCTCGAACTACGTCGAGGTCGGCTTCGCGGTCGGCGCGGAGCAGAACGGCAAGCGCACGGTCACCTGCTTCGGCGCGATCGACAACCTGATCAAGGGCGGAGCGGGACAGGCGATCCAGAACATGAACATCGTGCTGGGATGTGACGAGCGCGCGTCGCTGGAAGACACCGGGAACTGGCCGTGAGCGTGCGTCCGATCGTCGTGAAGATCGGTGGCGAGGTCGTGGGCTCGGGCGAGGCGGCGGTGCTCGCTGCCGATCTCAAGGTGCTCATCGATGGCGGCGCGCGCATCGCGATCGTCCACGGTGGTGGGCCCCAGGCGACGGACCTGCAGGAGAAGCTCGGTCTCCCCACGCAGAAGATCGCGGGCCGTCGCGTGACGGATCCGGCGACGCTCGACGTGATGAAGATGGTGCTGGCCGGAAAGCTCAACGTCGACCTCTGCGCGACGCTCAACGCGGCTGGTCTGAAGCCGGTTGGTCTGCACGGAGCTTCCGGTCTCGTGGTGCAGTCAGTGCGGCGTCCGCCGAAGCCGTATCCGAACGCGGGACCTGATCCCGTTGATCTCGGACTCGTCGGCGATGTGACGGGCTTCAACCTGCCTCTGCTCGAGACGCTCTGGAGCGCTGGCTACGTGCCCGTGATCGCGTGTCTCGGCGCTGATGCGTCGGGTGGCGTGTTCAACATCAACGCCGATCTCGTCGGCAATCAGCTCGCGGCTTCACTGAAGGCCGAGCGCCTGTTCCTCGTCACTTCGACTCCTGGAGTGCTCAAGGACGTGAACGATCCGAACTCGCGCATCACGCGCATGAGCAGCGCGGAAGCACGCGCGGCGATCAAGGACGGTACGGTCACCGGCGGCATGATCCCGAAGCTCGAAGAGGCGATGGCCGTCGTCGAGCAGGGAGTGGGCGCGATCCACATCCTCGGGAAGCTCGGCAAAGGCGATCTCGTCCGTGCCGTTCGCGAGCCAGGCTCCGTCGGCACTACCCTCCACTAGTCCAAATAGAAATGATGAATGATCCGGTCGACCCGACCTTCGCGAAATAAGACGCAACGGACTCGATAGCTATGGTCGTTCGCACTTCGGGAATACTTCCACCCGAGCAGCGGCACGCCATCATCAGTTACCGTGTAGAGCTCCAATGGTTCCCCAAGGAGGGCGGAAACCTGACGCTCCGTCATTCCGACGCGAAGCGTGGCAAATGACTTCTCGGAGTAGCCGGAAGAATACACAGTGTCTTCCACTGCGGCGAGACTCTCCAACAGAAGCCCCTCGTAGCCGTCGAGCGGCCGCAGCCATGCCAAGACCAAGGCCACGGCGACAATTACAGCCACCACAATCCTTCCCCTCCTCAAGGGAAGAACCGTCGAGCCATGCGGCCATAGCCCGGCCGAGGGTCATTCTTCGCAGCCGATTGGAACAAACGATCCCACCCGTGATCGCCCTCAAAATGCAAGTTCTCGAGGCTGGATTCCACCAGACCTCTCGCACGCAAAGAGAGACGTCAGAAAAACCAGACAGAGGAGCCTTCTACGCATTCGACCTCCTAACGACTGCTCAGCGAAAAGATGCTGACGGAGTCAGCAACGCCAGTCTCGACAACAACGAACTCGTGAGTGTTTCCAACGACCCGATCGCGAGGCCAGGCTGTGATTGAGAGCTGGTTCGCGTCAGATGTGACCAGCGCCACCACGCCGTCGACTGCGGTCGGAATCCAGAGAGGCGCGACGGCGAAACCCGCGCTCGGAATCTCGGCGGCGGGAGAGGGGCGATGAAGGCGCCAGGAAACAAGATCAGGAGACCCTGTCCTCGGTTTTGCCTCGAGGGAGGCATCGTCGGCCTCGTACCAGATCAAGTCTGGCTCGACGGCGCGGACGTTCTCTGGACACGTCAGGCGGAGCCCGCAGCCGCGCGGGGTCCAGGCACGCCACAACCAGGTGCTTGTGGAGAGAGCCGCGTAGACGCCGCGTGCCTGCGGAATAGGAGCCAGAACTCGAGAGCCCTCGCCGGCGACCGCTCGAACCACTTCGCCGGAGGTCGATCGTCTCAGCGCGTCGCTCGATGAGTGCTCCCCTGCGAGATCGTCGTCGGTTACGTCCGGGAAGGAGTCGGTGAGGACCAGAACTCCGTTGTCGAGCACTCGGCGCTCGAGCACGTTCTGGCTCACTGACCAAAGTGTTCCCCCTGCAGCGACCAGAGCTCGCCCTTGAAAGTCGCTTCGGCCGCCATCAGCCGCGAAGACGCTGATGCCTTCCGTGCGCTCGCAGGCTACGGCGAATTCGTTGACGGGCCAGACGCCTCCGCGGCAGCTGCCAGCCCCGCCGGGCAAGGGCACGGCAACTGAGGCGCTCGAAAGTCCGTCCCGAACGACAAGCAGATCTGTTCGGCGCACACCAAGTGAAGGTTCAAAACCCAGAGTAAGCGTGTACTCGCCGGGTTGAACGTCTTCGATCAGAACGCTGACGCCAACCACGCCCTCATTCGTCGAGAACGGCTCCCCCACGAGGAACGGCAATCGTGCGCCAGCAGAATCCGCGAACTCCTGAAGCGAAACCTTCAACGAGTCTTTCGGGCAACTCGAGAGAGGAGCCCAAACCCGCAGCGGGTAGGGTCGGCCCGCCACGCCCCACGCGGCTGTATCAAACTGAGGTTGCAGCGATGCCTCGATCCGGCCATCGCGCGTGACGAGCGACCGGCTGCAATCCTCGGGAAGGCACGAAGCAAGGAACAGCGCAACGAGGGCGACTGATATGTATTTCATGCACCCTCCGCGACCACGCCGCCGAATCGGCCTGGACAGGACCATGCGACGCAAGTCGAGTCAATGTGCGACCCAGCGCGAGGACGGCGCACACGGGCCTGTCTGCTCAGACAAACGTTACCGAGTCGACACAGTCCAAATAGGACTCGCGAAGATCGAAGAGATGCTCACGGACCGGATTCGCCAAGACCTCATTTCTCGGAGCGACGGCGCACAGTGGCTGAGAGTCGGGCCAGCATGGCTCGCGCCTGCTCTTCGGTGTGCTCGGTCGTGTCGCGGCGCTTGATGAGCTCTCGCAGTAACCGACTGCGAGTCTGTCGTTCCCCTGCGCGTGTTCGAGTTTTGCGAGGTCGAGCAGTGCGTCGGTCAGCCCGAGCCCGTTGGACCTCTTGAGCCAGAATCTGGCGAGCCGGAACGAACCCGGTTCCTTGTAGAGGATTCCGATGTTGCTCGCTGCGCACGGATCGCTGCGACGAGCAGCCCTTCGGTACCAGTAGAACGCTTTCGTCCGGGAGCGCCGCACGCCTCGGCCGACGTCGTACAGGTAACCAACCATCTGTTGTGACGCGACGTCGCCGAGCCGAGCTGCAGCCATGAGCGAATTGAAACCTGCGCTTGGTCGTCCCGCGTCGAGCAACTTCCACGCTCGCACAAACAACTCGCTGGCCTCACGCTGCGCGTTCTCGAGATAGTCATCGCGTCACCAGGTCTGGCTCGACGCCGAAGCAGCCTCCATCCCGACGCGCGATGTGCACCCAGCCTGTCAACGAGCTCCGAACGACAATCCAGCGTCGCTCAAAGCCGAGCGTCGCTTTCTCGTCACTTCGACTCCGGAGTGCTGAAGGGGGACGTGAACGATCCCAACTCGCGCATCACGCGCATGAGCAGCGCGGAAGCGCGCGCGGCGATCAAGGACGGCACGGTCACCGGCGGAATGATCCCGAAGCCCGAAGAGGCGATGGCCGTCGTCGAGCAGGAGTGGGCGCGATCCACATCCTCGGCAAGCTCGGAAAAGGCGATCTCGCCGAGCAGTGCGCGAGCTTGATTCCGTCGGCACCACGCTCTACTGAAGCCGCGCTGCAGGCTTCCTGGCGATGATCTCGTAGGTGGTCGTCGAGAGCTCGAGCTCGTCGCATTGGACGAGCGCGTCGCCGTGGCGCGTAAACCGTGCGAACAGCAGCGCAAAGTACTCGGGGAGCACCCCGGCAGCGACCAGCCCGTAGATGATCGTCTTCACCGCGGTGAAGGTGTGCCCCTCGGCTTTGATGAGCCCGGCCTGCTTCTCGGCTCCGGGATTGCCCTCCTTCACGAACTCGAAGCCGACGCTCTGCATGGCCGCGATCACCTGCTCCGGCCTGGGCGCGTCGACGCCCCCGAGCACAAAGCGCGAGCGATGCAGCAGGTCCGCGTGGTGCGCGTTCGTCGGATCGAACCCTGGCAGCAGCACCCAATCGAGATACGAGAACGACGCGCCGGGCCGTAGCACCCGGAAAACTTCCCGCATGACCTTCAAGAGATCGGGCGCGTAGGAAAAGGCCTGCACCTCGTAGGCGCCATCGAACGTGTTGTCAGCGAACGGGAGCGGATCGTTCATGCTCCCCACGACGAACTCGGCCTTCTCACCGAGCCCATTCATCTTGACGAATTCGCGCGCGTTTTCGATCTGACCAGGGTCCAGGTTCAACCCGGTCACTCGCGCGCCAGATTGTTGCGCCACATGGCAGGCGATGCGCCCGCGGCCACACCCGATGTCGAGGACACGATCGTTCGCGCCGATGCCGAGCGTCCTGCAGAGGTGCTCCTCGTAGAGATCCTGGTTTGCGCGCACGCCCACCTTCGGATCCATGGCCGGCGGGATGTACATCTTCTCCACGTTGCCGAGCGAGCAGAGGTGATTGAGCACCCGGTAGTAGTCGATGATGTCTCCCTCTTGCTTGCCGTTGCGGTTCGACCAGTCGCCATCGAACAGTTGGTACGAGCGCAAGAAGCGTTCGATGTCCTCGTCCGAGAGGTTGCCGAGTGCGCGCAACGATTGAGCCATCGTGCGTGCCCGAGAGAAGCCGAGTCGTACGCTCATCATGAGGGGACGAAGGAGCAAGCAAGGGGCCAGACTCGCGCACTCAGTCGTCGGTGCCGAAGCAACCACCGTCGCGAAGCGGCTCGTGCACCCAGCCGCCATCGACCAACTCCGAGCGGCAGTCGAGCGGCGGCTGCGGCGCACTCACGTGCCTCTCAACGGGCCTGCAATACGACCCGGAAGGTGGACCGTTCGGATCGTCGAGGAAGTCGTAGCTGGTCGAGCACCTCAAGCCCGGCGGGCATTTCCGGCCTTCGACGGTCATCGGGTTACACGGAATCAGCTCTGGTCGCGCATGACGGACCGCGCATCCGAGCAAGAGCAGCGCGAAGAGCGTCGAAGCGAAGCGATTCATCGGAACTCAGTACGACCTCGGCTCAGTAGCCATGACGCTCCAACAGGACACGGAGCGTTTCGGCGTCCTCCGCTTCGACGTGCCTCAACAGTGCGGTCATGCGCCGCAGCTCGGCCACACTCGCATCCGAGTCGACTTCCTCGAGGCGCAGAAACGCCTTGCGGAGTTCGTCGAGCGCGATGAGGTCTGCTTCGAACTTCTCAGTCCCTGCACGGATCTCGTCTTCCGACGGTCGCGCCCGATCGGGTCGCAAGCGCCCAGTCGCTGCCGCGTGCTGCATGGCCGGCTGCGAATTCATTCCCTGGTAAGCCGCTTCGAACTCCTGGAGTGCGGCCCTGCCATCCGCAGTTCGTGCGGCGTCACGAAGGTCGAGCAGATGTTCCCAAAACGGATCCACCGCGCCGCAGTCTAGAGCGGAGTCACTGCGGAAGCGGAGTCAGCGGGCCCTTCGCGAGCTTCTCGACCAACTCACCCAGCTCGTACGGCACTGAATCGGGCCGGCGCGCGGTCGCCTTGAAGTCGTGCTCGAAGCCGAGTTTGTGCAGCCACTCGTGCGCGAGGTGACCAGCAACCTCGGTCGCGTCGTAGCCAGAGAAGAACTTCCGATTCGTCGTGAGCGTGTCGCTCGACTCCGTCGTGTAGCCAACGACGTTGCGCTGGAACCACGAGAAGTTCTCCAGGTTCAAGTTGAGGTCGACCTCACCGTCCGCCGCGTCCGTGTAATTTTCCTTCGCCGCACGAATCGTCGCGTAGACCTCGGTGGGCGAACGATCGTCACTCGCGAAGCCGGGCTTCCCGTCGAACTCGGCGCTCAACACCGCGTCGCGGAACTCTTTGCTGTTGAGCACGTCGGCCATCAGCTTGGTGGCCTGGTCGAGCTTCTGACGCTCGGTGGTGGAGTAGCCCGTCACCTTCCCCAGCGAGACGCGCATCGGCGCAGAAGGCTCGAAGGTGTCGACCGGCCGCGTGGTCGGAGCGGGCGTCGTCGGAGTCGGCGTGTTGTTTCGGGGAGCAGGAGCGGGGGCGGGCTGGGTGTTCCGGTGAAACAGATTCGAAATCCAACGGCCAATTCGCATGAAGAGTTGTCGGTGCGCGGACAAACAGGTTCCGCGATTTGTTTTCTCTTGCGCTGAGAAGGATGCCCTCACCCCGACCCTCTCCCGATGGGCCCGATGGGAGACGGAGCAAAATGTGACAGAAGGCGGGCATGCGAAAGCTGCTGGGCAGGCTCATCAGCGCCGGAGTGGCCGGCCAGAGCCTGCAGGACACGAAGCACATCCGCTTGACCAATCAGGTCAGCCTCGTGGCCGCCGGACTGGCGGTCTTCGCCTTCACCGATCCGCGCATCTTCGGCGACCGCGTGCTCGAGCTGATCTCCGTCGCGGCGCTGGTCGTCTATTGCCTGGTGCCCTGGTTCAGCTCCCGCGGCTGGCACTTCCTCGCGCGGCTCTGGCTGTGCGTCGGATCGATCGCGTGGATCACCGCCGACGGCGTCTTGATGGGCGCCAACACCGAGCAGCACCTTTTCCTGATCGCCGTCGCCACTGCTGCGTGGTTCATCGCGCCGCGCAGAGATCGCTGGCTCGCGGCTCTCATCGCGGTCTTCTGCGGCGGAGGCATGCTCGCGATCGATCTCCTCACTCCGGTGCGCGCGGTGCTGCGCGGCGGCGCGATCCCCTTCGACACCGTCGACAAGGCCACGCTCTACGTCGTGCTGCAGGCGATGGCGTTCTACTCAGTCACGCAGACCGATCGCGCCGAGGACGAGCTGGCGGCGGAGCAGGCGCGCAGTGAAGCGCTCCTGCTCAACGTGCTCCCGCGCCGCATCGCCGAGCAGCTGAAGAAGGAAGAGGGCTCGATCGCCGAGCGCTTCGACTCCGCGACCGTGCTGTTCGCTGACCTGGTGAACTTCACGCAACTCTCCGAGCGCACCAACGCGACGCAGCTGGTGCAGATGCTCGATCAGATCTTCAGCCGCTTCGACGCGCTCGCCGACGAGCACGGCCTCGAGAAGATCAAGACCATCGGCGACGCGTACATGGTCGTCGGCGGAGTGCCCAACGCGCGCGCCGATCACGCCACCGCGGTGGCGAAGATGTCGATCGACATGCTGCGCGTGCTCAAGGAACTGCAGGGCCCGGAGTTCGAGTCGCTCAGCCTCCGCATCGGCATTCACAGCGGGCCGGTAGTGGCGGGCGTGATCGGCAAGCGCAAGTTCGCGTTCGATCTCTGGGGCGACACCGTGAACACCGCGAGCCGCATGGAGAGCCACGGCCAGCCCGGCCGCATCCACGTTTCGCAGGCTACCCACGATCTCTTGAGCGAGCAGTTTGCGTTTGAGGCGCGCGGACTCACCGCGATCAAGGGCAAGGGCGAGCTCAGCACCTTCTTTCTGAACGAGCGGTAGCGGGTTTCGGTACGAGAGGTCGCCCCTCTCCCCTGCCCCTCTCCCCGCTGGCGCAGGGAGAGGGAGTCACTGGGCGTTAGATCAACGTCCGTGCAGGGCGTGCCGTTGATCGTCTACGTCGACTTGCTCGGCGTCTTCATAGGCGCGTTGAGCGGTGCGCTCGTCGCCTGCCGCAAACACGACTTCGATTACATCGGTGTGGGGGCGCTCGCGCTCTGCTCCGGAATCGGCGGCGGTCTCTTGCGCGACACCTTCCTCCAGCAGGGACCTCCGCTCGCGCTCCGCGGCCATGGCTATCTGCTCGCCACCGCCGTCGGCGCGGCCATCGGCTTCTTCTGGGGCCGCAAGATCGTCGAGAGCAGAGTGCTGAAACTCATCACGTGGATCGACGCGTTCACGCTCGGCAACTTCGCGATCGCCGGTACCGTGCTCGCTCACAACGCGGGACTCAGCTGGCCCGCCTGCATTCTGATCGGAGTGATCAACGCGAGCGGCGGCGGCATCATCCGCGACACGCTCGCAGGAGACCGCGTCGGTCTCTTCGTGCGAGGCGAGCTCTACGCGACGGCGGCGGCAGCGGGCGCAGCCACCGTGTTGATCACCGAACGATTCCTCCCCAACGTCGCGGCCGGTCTTCTCGGCTGGGCCGT
>CBIHPJ010000010.1:0-31107 GCA_966211295.1 uncultured Myxococcales bacterium
GAGTAGAGAATCTGCAGCTCTGCATCGAGCTGCGCCTTCTCCGCGTCGAACTGCGCCTGAGCTCGCACCGTCACCGCCTTCGCGACCGCGAGCTGCGGTGCGGGAGTCACGCCGAGCGGAACCGTGAGTCCCAACTGCAGATCGTTGTTCGCTGGCGTCTCGCGCTTCTGACGGAAACGCACCTGCACCTCAGGCCACGGCAAACGCTTCGCACCCGCGGTGCGCTCCGACGCTTGCGTCACCTGGATCTTCGCGCGCAACGCTTCGAGCCGAGGCTGCGCTTCGAGTCGCTTCTGCAGCTCGGTGAGCTCGGGAAGTGGCGGCGTTTCCCCCGTGAGACTCGACGGAATCGGAGTGACCGCTTGTCCCACGAGCCACGCCACCGACTGCGCCGCCTTGAGCCGCGCCGCCTGCCAACGCATCACGTCTTGCCGCGCGTCGGTCTCGCCGAGTTGCGCGAGGTTCACCTCGACTTGCGTGCCTCCGCCCTTGTCGAGCCGGCGCTGCAGCACCGAGCGCAACTTCTCGCGGCCCGCGAGCGCCTCCTTCGCGAGTGATTCATGGGCCGCGGCTCCCGAAGCGTCGAGCCACGCGAGGCGGAGATCCTTCACCACGCTCCAACTATTCGCCGCGAGGTCGTAGCGAGCTTGCGCCACTCGGGCCTTCGCCGCGTCTGAGCCGTTCGACCACTCCCACGGATTCGGCGGACGCCAGCTCAGGCCGACGAGCCACGTGAAGTCGCCGCCCACGTTCTCCACGTCGTTGATGCGCGCCTGGAACTTCGGCATCTCCCAGTCGTGCGCGAGGGGGATGGAGGCTTGCTCAACTTCCACTTCGGCGCGACTGACCTTGAGCTCAGCGTTGTGTTGCAGCGCGAGATCGATGGCCTGGTTCAGCGTCACCTCTGGCGACGCTGCGAGCAGCAACAACAGGATCTGCATGATCGCCCCTCTAGAACTGCACGTACAGGCGCTCTCCCGCCTGCCACTGCACTTCACCTTCGACCTGAATCACTGCGCGCCGGCCCCAGCGCGGCCACGACGGCGAGAGCCAGCTGCGCACCGGAAGTTGCTCCACCGAAGGTCCGACCTCGACCACGTGACCGACGAGCTTCTGGCTCATGAAGCCGCGCGACGCGCGAACGGTGAGCGCCAGTCCCGGAGTCAGTCCGCGCGCACGCTCTTCGGGAACCGTGGCCACCAGATGACCCGGACGCCCGCGGACCACGCGCACCACTTCGGTCCCCGCCGCCACCACGTCGCCCGTCGGATGCACGAGCAGCCCCACGATCCCATCTACCGGCGCGCGCACCTCGTACTGCGCGAGCTGAAACTCGAGCTGCGCCACCGAGGCCTTCTTCGCCTTCAGCGCCTCGCGGTACGGCTGCACACGCGCGTCGGTCTGGGCCTGCATCGTCCCCGACCCTTTCACGTAGAGCTCGGGCAGCTGAGTGCGCCGCGTCTCGAAGACCCTCACGCGCGCGGCGGCCGCGAGATACTCACGCCGCACGTTCGTCTCCGCGGTGGCGTCGATCAGCTTCTCTGCACGTAGCTTCTCCACGCGATCGAGCTCGGTCTTCAAACTCTCCGCCTGCGCGCGCGCAGCGGACTCGTCAGCCATCGCCGACGAAGTGCGGAGCACACCCTCGACCAGCTGACCTTTCTGAATCGACTCCTGCGCGGCGAGGTCGGCCTCGAGCTGCGCGACCTCGCTCTGCATGCGATCGAGCTCGAGCCGCACCGCCTTGTCTTCGAGCGTGAGCAGCACCTGGCCCGCCTTCACCTGCTCACCGAGCCGCACGCGCACCTCGGAGATCCGCCCCGTGACCACGGGCGCCACCGCGTGATCGACGCTCTCCACGTACGCAGGCACCGACGCGCCCGCGAGTCCGCCCTGCTCACTGAGCAGAAAGAGTCCCAGGCCCGTGCAGAGCGCGGCGAAGACGAGCTTCAAGCGAATGTCGCGCGCGTTCTTCATGGCTCAGACTTCCAGCGAATCGTCCTGCAGCAACATCGATGACTCGGCCACTCCGACGCCCGGCAGTTCCGCGAGCAGCGCGGCCTGCGCCGGAGCTCCACTCAAGCGCAGTTGATACGTCTGCTCTGAGCTCTCATCGCCAAGACTCCGTGAGCTCGCGAGCACCGCCTGGGTGGTGTGCTTCGCCAGCACCGCGGGGAGCGCCTGCAGCGACGCCGTGCCGACCTTCACCCGCAGCACCGCGGAGACTCCGCGTCGCGCGCCGAAATCAGTGAACGACTGGAAGAGCACCGCGATCGCGAAGAGGGCCGTGGCGAGGAGCGCGATCGCCCACGCACCGACTCCGCACGCCACGCCCGCGGCGAGCGTGATGAACACGAACATCAGATCGCGCGTGTCCTTGATGGTGCTGCGCACCTGCACCAGGTTGACCGCTCCGAAAATTCCGATGCCGCGCGCGATGCTGTCGCCCACGCAGAGCATCACCGCCGCGCTCGCGAGCCCCGCGAGAGCCAGCGTCTGCGCGAAGCCCTTCAAGTACCCCACGCCTTGATAGGTCGCGGTGTAGAGCGCAGAGATTCCGAACGAGAGGCCGAGCGCCAGCGTGAGACTGGCCGCGGCTCCGAGGAGATCGAACTCACCCTGATTCATGCGGCATCCATGGTGAAGAAGGGATCACGTCGCGCCTCGAGCACCGCGGCGACGTACTTCGAGAAGGATACCCGCCAGGGCGCGAGCTGCTCGGTGAAATGCCCGAGCCACCACGGCCTCGCGGAGTGGAACTTCACCTCGACCAACACGTGCTGCTCACCACCCGAGAGACCACGCCACCGACGGGCGTCGGGCTCG
The DNA here is from genome assembly GCA_966211295.1 of uncultured Myxococcales bacterium. GTDB lineage: Bacteria > Myxococcota > Myxococcia > Myxococcales > Myxococcaceae > Archangium_A. The sequence goes on from CBIHPJ010000010.1 coordinate 2,827, forward strand.
AGGTACTGATGCGCGCGCGTGGGCTGCCACGCCACGTCGTGATCGATGGTGAGCCGCACGTCAGATCGATCGGCGGCGCCAAACGACTGCCTCCGCGCGCGCACCAGCAGCTGCGGCCGCGCCGAGCACCGCTGCGCCAGATACTGAAAGGTCTGCAGCGCTTCGTTCTCGAAAGGGAGCGCACCACCCACGTCACTCACCAGCGGCCGCGCCTGCGCGAGCGAGAGCACCGCGCGCCGCTTGCTCACCATCGCTCCCTGCCTGCGTTTGATCTCGAAGAAGCAATCTCCGGAAGGCGCGTCGCCGTAGTACCGCACCCGCAGCTTCACGCGATCCGGCGCGCCGCTGAGGTGCTGCTCGAGAAAGAGGAAACGCGGGGAGTCGAAGTAGAGCGAGGTGTTCACCTGCGCAGGCCCCGCGCGTTCGTCTTCGCGCAGAAACTCTCGCGCGAGCTCCATCAACTTCGACACGCGCGCCGAGGGCGCCCAGTACTTGAGCTCGAAGCGCTCGAAGCTCTGGGTGTCACTTCTCATTGGTGGCACCAGGCGTGCGCGAGCGAACTTCGAAGGCACCTTCACCATCGAACGCGCGCGCCCACGACGAGCCAGTGGGAGCTGCGTTCGGCGGCAACGCTTCCTGCAACAGCGTCTCGCTCATCGGAGAGAGCACCGTCACCAGGTCACCATTTCCCTGCGAGAGACCGAACTCACCGCGCACGCACGGCGTCACCGTGGGCGGACAATCGCTCTCGAGGAACACCGTGAAGTAGCCGCGCGCCGCGATGCTGGTGCCTTGCGGAAAACGCAGCGCTGTCGAGTAGCGCACGCCCGCATCGTTCGCGTCGGTGATCCCGTGATTCGAGAGATCGATCGCGGTGTCGCTCGCATTGAAGAGCTCGACGAAGTCACCGCCGCTGCCGGCGAGCTCGTTGATCACCAGGCCCGCGTCGCTGCACGTGCCCGACTTGCACGGACCGGAAGGACCACACGAGATCGCGAGCAGCAACAGGAGGGGGAGTAAGCGGGCCACGGGGACACAATCGTGTCACGAAGACGTCGAGGGTGTGAGCGACAGCACTGCCTCTCGGCACTCAGAAAACTGAGACAACAACCGGTCGCGGTCACCCAATTCGAAGTCGGAAAATTCGAAGCCTGGCGAGACCGTGCAACCCACGAAGCTGTACTTCGAAGCAGGCGCAGGCATCGCGCCGAACCACGTGCCCGCGGGCACGACGTGCTGCAACAGCTCACCCTTGGAATGATCAGGACCAAGTCGAGTGAGCTTCGCTGGCCCTCCGGGCTGGAGCTCAATCACCAACAGGGGATCGCCCAGGTAGAAGTGCCAGACCTCGTCTGCGCCGATCTTGTGCAGCAGGGAACGCTGCCCCGAGGGGAGCAGGTAGTAGATGGCCGTCGACAAGCTCCGGTTCGTCCCGGGGACCATCGCCCCCGCTCGGTACGTCTCGCGGAAGTAGCCCCCCTCGGGATGTGGGCTCAGCTGGTAGTGCGCAATCAGTTCGTTCACGGGGCTCTCTTGTTTGGGTCGCTTCGCCTCTGCGAATCCTACGCTTCGCTTCGGATTCGCGACGCCCCGCCAAAGGCGGCGGGGGCGGCTGCGCTCCCGATGCTACGCTTCCGCATCGTGGTTGATTCGCTCTTCGTCCTGGCGCTGACCGGACTGGGCATCTCGGTCCTCCGGTTGCTCGTCTTCGCCTACCTGTGGCGACGGGAGAGCGCTGAGCACCTGCGGCTGTGGACGCTGGGCTTCATGGTGCAGATCTTCGCGCAGCTCAGCTCGCTCCCTGGGCTGCTCGGCAGAGGTCACGTCGTGATGCAGGGCTTCTCGCTCGCCTGCCTGTTCGCCGCGACCACGCTGCTCCTGCTCGGGACGTGGAGATTGCTGGGCCGGAGACCGGACTGGCGTTGGTGGGCGGGCGGCGCGATGGGGATCGTCGCGGTGAGCGTGGTGATCGCGGAGGGCGGGAGCCTGGTGCTGGCCACCATCGTCCCGGTGGCCTTCCTCGCGTTCGCGTACCTGAGCATGGGCGTGGTGCTCTTCCAGCGGCGAAGAGAGATGTCGGGTCTCGGAGTGGGGCTCACCATCTTCTCGCTCGCGGCGATCGGCCTCCACTTCCTCGACTTCCCCCTGCTCGCCGAGGTGGAGGAGTTCGTGCCGTATGGCATCGGCATCCAGGTGTTCAACGATCTCGCGCTCACCGTCGGGCTGGTGATGCTCAGCTTCGATCGCACGCACGCCGCTCGCGAGTTGGCTGACGCGCGCTACACCGAGCTCGCCGACACCATCGGCGTCGGCACCTACACCGCGCGCGAGCCGAATCACTTCAGCGAGGTGAACGGCGCGCTGGTGCGGATGCTGGGATACGCGTCAGAGAGCGAGCTGCTGGAGCTCGACCTCGCGAAGAATCTCCTTTTTGCGAACACCAAGAAGTTCGGCTGGGACACGCTCTCTCAAGCGAACGCGCTCTGGAGGCGGAAGGATGGACGTCCCCTCGTGGTCCAGGTGCACGCGCGCGCGCTGCGGAACGCCGACGGAGAAGTGATCGCCTGCCGCGGCTTCGTGGTGGATCGCACCGAGGCGCAGGCGATCGAAGAGGCGCTCAGTCGCACGCAGAAGCTCGACGCCGTCGGTCGACTCGCTGGCGGCGTGGCGCACGACTTCAACAATCTGCTCACCATCATTCTCTCGAGCCTCGAGTTGCTCGCGGTGCGGCCGAATGATCCGACGATCCTCCGCGATGCGATGGAGGCCACTGATCAGGCCTCGCAGCTGATCCGCCGCTTGCTCGCGTTTGGCCGAAAGCAGGTGCATCACGCCGAGCCCGTGGAGGTCGGGGCGACCGCGCTGCGCACCAGCGAGATGCTCAGCCGCTCGCTCGGCACCAAGCACAAGCTCGACACCAGCAAGGTCGCCTCGGGGCTGTGGACCAACATGGACGTGGGCCAGCTCGAGCAGGTGCTGGTGAACCTCGTGCTCAACGCAAAGGACGCGATGGCCGACGGAGGCACCATCGAGATCTCCTCCAGCGCGGTGAAGCGTGGCGAGCAGGACGGCGTACAGCTCGTGGTGAAGGACACCGGCCACGGCATGAAGCCTGAGGACAAGGCGCGCATCTTCGAGCCGTTCTTCACCACGCGTGAGCCGGGCCGCGGCACGGGGCTCGGTCTCTCCACGGTGCATGGCATCGTGATGCAGGCGGGCGGATCCATCGACGTCGAGAGTGAAGTGGGGAAGGGGAGCCGCTTCACGCTCTGGTTCCCGGTGACCTCGGCTCCTGACTCCGCCCAGAAGAAGACCGCGGAGCCGCAAGCGAAGCCGCCTGGGAAGAAGGTGCTGGTGGTGGACGATGAGCCGGTGATTCGCCGCACCGTGTGCCGAATGCTCGAGGCCGCCGGTCACGTCACGCGTGAGGCGGGCTCAGGTAACCAGGCCATCGCGCTCTTCACGCAAGGCGAACGCTTCGACGTGATGCTGAGCGACGTGCGCATGCCCGATGGCGATGGACCTACGGCTGCGGCGCGCATTCGTGCGCTCGCTCCCTCGACGCGCGTGGTGTTGATGTCGGGCTTCCAGGATCACGTCGACGAAGACACGCAGGCGAACGCTGACGCTTTCGTGGCCAAGCCCTTCACGCGCGGCGTGCTGCTCGCTGCCGTCGAGGGCGAAACGGTTCTGCGCGTCGCTGGCTGAGCCCGCGCAAAGTCTTCCGTTACCCATCCCCAAGGCACGTGCGCTGCATCCTCTTTTCCGGGAGGAGAACGCGACCTTGAAAACCGCGCTGGTGCTCAGTGGTGGTGGGGCGAGGGGCGCATACGAAGCCGGAGTCGTGTCGTATTTACGCGACGAACTCGAGCCACGACTCGGCCGGCCCATCACGATCGATCTGTTGTGTGGCACTTCTGTCGGCGCGGTGACCGCGTGCGCGATGGCGTCGCGCGCTGACTCGCCGAGGAGCCAGGGCGCTGAGCTCGCGCGCTTGTGGGAGCGGTTGCTGCTCAAAGACGTGCTCCGCTTCGGCGTGGGCGATCTCGTGCGCACCTTGCGCGAAGCGGGCGGTGGAGGACTGGCGAATCCAGACGGACTCCGCGCGCTCTTGAGCTCGATCAACTGGAGAGCCATCGGTCGCAACATTCGTGCGGGTCACCTCGAAGGACTCTCGCTCTGCGCCACGCGCGTGAGTGATGGGCGCACGGTGCTCTTCGCGCAGCAGTCCGTGCACACCGCGCCGCTCTGGCTCGAGAATCCGCACTTCGAAGCGGTGTCCGCGCGCATTGGACCCCGTCACGCCCTCGCCTCGGCCGCGATGCCCGTGCTCTTCCGTCCCATCGGCCTCGAGGGCTCGCTCTATCTCGATGGCGGCCTGCGAATGATGGTGCCGGTGAGCCCCGCGCTCCGCATGGGCGCGCAGCGCGTCGCGGTGATCTCGCTTCAGCCTCACGCGCTTCGTGACCGCGGGGTGAGTCGAGTGCCGGTACGGCCCACCGCGGTGTTCCTCGCGGGCAAGGCGATCAACTCGCTGATTCAGGATCGCCTCGATCAAGACGTGGAGAACATGCGCCGCATCAACTCGATCATCGAAGAGGGCTTCGAGACCTTCGGCGCCGACTTCACGCGATCGATGAACCGCGCGATCGACGCGCATCGCACGTTCCCACTTCGCTACGTGAGGAACCTGCTGCTCCGACCTTCGAAGGACCTGGGCGCGATCGCCGCACAATGCGTGCGCAGCCGGGATTTTCTGCGCCGTCATCCGCAGGTGCCGGGACTCTTCCTCTCATTGCTCGGCGGACACGACTCGCAAGACAGCGCGGATCTCGCGAGTTACCTGCTCTTCGATCCTGCGTTCGCGGCCGAGTTGATGGCGCTTGGTCGAGCCGACGCGCGGGCGAGAGAAGAGGAGTGGGCTCGCTTCTTCGATGACACTCCGCTCTGCGATGCGGAAGCGGCCGAGCTCAACGCAAGCTCGCGAGCCACTCACGCAGTCCGCGAAACTGGATGACGAAGGGATTGGCGCCTTCGTACGGCGCGGTCCACCCCAGCGGCAGCGGAGCCGTGGGCTCCGCGCGATAGGTGCCGAATAGCTTGTCCCACCACATGAACGTGGCGCCGTAGTTCGAGTCGGCGAAGGCGCGATCGCGCGCGTGGTGCACGCGGTGATTCGAGGGCGTGTTCAGGAACGCATCGAGGAACGGAATGCGCCCGATGATCTCGGTGTGACACCACAGCTGCGAGGCGTGGTTGAGCTCGACTGCGATGAACACCGCGAGCGGCGGCGCTCCCAGGAGCACCAGCGGCACGTAGAAGAAGTCGTCCATCACTCTCTGAATCCAACCGAGCCGCAGCGCGGAGGTGAGTGAGAGATCGGTGCTCGCGTGATGCGGCGCGTGCAGCGCCCACCCGAAGCGCGTCGAGTGGAGCAGCCGGTGGCGCGAGTAATAGAAGAGGTCGACCAGCAGGTAGAGCGCGATCCACAGCGGCACGTTCATCGACCACTTCCACGGAGCGAGCTCGGCGGCCGCGGAGAACACCAGCCAGCGCACGCCTCCACTCGCGGTGCGCAGCACGAGCTCGACGAGCCACATGCTCAAGTTCACCGTGACGGTGCGCTTCTGAACGGGACGATCGAAGACGAGGTGGCGAATCGCTGACTCGACGAACGCGAGGCTGATCAACCCCGCCGCCAACACCAGACTCATTCCGCGGAACCACAGGTACAGCGGGCTCTCAGTCACTTCCCGCAGACCACCGCGACGAAGAAGACGAAGCCGACGCAGAGCAGCGCGAAGAACGCGAAGATCCCTCCGAGGATCTTGAACACCAGACCGAGGTCCGTCTCGTTCTTGCGATTCGTAGGTTCCTGCATGAGGGCGAACCCTACTACTTCGACGGAGTGACCGCGGCGTACTTTGGCAATTGGGACTCGGCTGCACCGACGCAGGTGCCCGGGCTCGAATCGGAGCTGATCACCTCGGTGCGCCCTTCCGCCGTCACCTTGATCACCTCGTCACGCGGACCGAAGCAGCTGTCGGTGGAGACGTGCACCTCGTAGCCGCCCTCCACCTTCTTCGCGGCCTTCTGGCAATCGAAGCCGAGGTTGCGATCGATCGACGCCACGGCCGCGGCCTTCGCGGGTGAGTCGATGGGAGCGAGCGCGGCGCCGATGGTGAGCGACGTCCCGTCGACGATGAACGCTTTGTCGCCCTTCATCGCCACGATGTAGTTGTGGCCGGGCATGCGGCCGTTGCTGCCGTTGCTCCAACCTTCGTTCGAGCTCGCCGCCTTGAGCGCCGCCTCACAGCTCTCGTCAGCGCATTTTCCCGAAGCCTGGAGCACCTGCACCTTGGGCTCCCAACCGGTCTGGCGCAGCTCGGCGAAGTCGTACGTGGGGAGGAATGTTCCGGTGAGCGAGAACTTGCCTTCAGCAGTGCACGCTGACTCAGTGAAGCTCGCGTTGCGCATCGTCCTCCAGCAGGAAGCGCCGCTCACCACCACGCCAGCAAGCAGGACCACGCCCACTGCGCCGAGAATTTTCTTGTTCATGTGAACCGAGAGCCTCCTTCACCTGTCATCGGTTGAAAACAGGTCGTCGGCGGGGCCCGGTGGTACCTTCCCGGCCCAGTTCATGCGCCGGCTCGCGCTCTTCATCGCCTTCCTTTGGAGCGCCGTGGCACTTGCGGCTGATCCCGCACGCCCGCCGATCCTCTCCGTCTCGTTGAGCGGAGGCTTCAGTTACCGCGACACCACGTTCCTGCTCGGGCCTGCTGAGCAACAGGCGCAGACCACGAAGATCACCGGCACCTCGCCCACGCTGCTCAAGCTGCGCGCGGACTGGTTCATCACCTCGTGGCTGGGCATCGAGGCCGAAGGCACGGGCGACTTCTTCCAGGCGATCAAGATCGTCGACATGACGAACGTGATGAACCGCTCGGCGCGCGCGAGTGGTCGCGCTGGCGTTGCGCTGCGGTTCTTGAATCCCGCCGGCTTCCTCCTCAATGGATCGATCGGCTACGGCGTCGCCTCGGTTCCGGTGATCCGAATCCAGAGTGTGGGCATGTCGCCGACCGCCAGCGGAATCTTCACGCACGGCCTCATCGGTCGCGTGGCTCTCGGCTACTCAGGCGCGCGCTTCGAAGGCACCGTCGGCTTTCTCGGCTTGTTCTCGTTGAACGGCAAGGTCAGTGGATACGAGCCGCAGGTCTGGCTCGCCGGTCGCGTGGCCGACCTCGGTCCGACGGCGCTGTGGGTCGGGTTGGATGCGGGACTCCTCTTCGAAACTTCGCCGAAGGACATCGGCTACTCGGGTCCCACGTTCCGCTTCGCGCTCGGCGTGAAGCTCGAGCTGTTGCCGCCTCCGCCGATCAAGGTGATCACCGATGAGCCGGTTGCGGGTGACACCATTCTCCGAGTCGAGGTGCTGTTGCCGAGCGGCACGCCTGCGAATGGCGCGATGGTGACGATCGACTCCGCCGCTCCGGTGCCGGTCGATGCGATGGGACAGTTGATCGTGAAGGCCGAGCCCGGGCCGCACAACGTGAGCGCGAAGCTGTCTGGCTATCGCGCGGCGCTCGGTAGCGCGAATGTCACCGCGGGCAAGACCACGCTCGCTTCGCTGCAGCTCGAGGCGCTCACGGGTCCAGGCACGCTCTCGGGAACCGTGCGCGCATCCTCCAATGGTCAGCCCGTGGCAGACGCCACGGTGACCGCGGGCGAGCTTGTTCCCGTGCAGACCGGCGCCGATGGCAGCTACCGCATCGAGAAGATCGGTCCGGGCCCGGTGAAGGTGCGCATCGAAGCGCAGGGCTTCAACGCCGCCGACGAGGTCGCGCAGATTCCTCCCGAGAGCGCGGCCACGCTCGACGTGCAGCTCGAGGCGCTCGGCAAGGGCAGCCCCGCCACGGTGCGCGGCCTGGTGCGTTCGCGCACGGGAGAAGCGATCAAGGCGAGCGTGGTGATCAAGGGCGTCGCTCAGAAGGTGCAGATCACTGCAGAGGGACGCTTCTTCGTCACCGTGCCGGGTGGCACCTACTTGTTCGTGATCAGCGCGCCGGGTTACGTGACGCAGACGAAGAAGGTCGTGCTCGCCGATGGAGATCAGGCCATCCTTCACACCGATCTGCAGAAGATCTCCAAGTGAAGCGCGCGCTCCTTCTGATCACCCTCACGGTCTTCTCCGGCTGTCCGGAAGATCAGCCCGTCAAACCTCCCGTCGTCACGCCGCCGCCTGCTCCTGCGAAGCCCACCGTCGCGATGCTCTCGGGGCTCAAGGGCAAGGTCACGCTCACGCGCGATGGGAAACCCTCTCCTGCTGCCGGCGGACCGGTGCATGAAGGCGACGTGCTCGAGACCGGCGCTGATGGACACGCGCTCCTCTCGGCGAACGGCCGCGAGGTCGAGCTGCTCGAGAACTCTCGCTTCCGCGTGGGCGCCTCGCTCGCGCAGTTGGATCTTTCGCTCGGCGAATTGCTCTTCGAAGAGACCGACGGCGGCGAGTTCACCACTTCATCTGGTTCAGGCCGGGCGGGCGCAGGCAGCAAGGTGAAGCTGCAGGCCAGCGACGGCGGCACCACCTTCGAGGTCGGCTTCGGCACCGTGGAGTTCGAAGTGGAAGACGGTGGCTCGAACACGGTGAAGGCGGGACAGAAGTTCGTGGTCGGCATCGGCGTGGTGGAGTTCGAAGACACTCCGACGCCCGAACAGCCTCCGGTCGCAGCGAAGCCGAAGGTGAAGCTCACGCCGAAGGGCACCGTGATGTTGAAGCCGAAGTCGGGCCCCAACGCGAAGCTCGCGGCCGACGGCAAGGAGCTCGACGAGCTCGGCACCTTCACCGTCGATAAGAACAGCGAACTTCGCGCGGAGCTCGACGGCACCACCGTGGAGTTCGAGGGACCCTCCAAGGGCAGCGTGGAACCTTCCGCCACCGATCCGAAGCTCGGCGTCACGCTGGGCTCCGGCAACGCGCGCGTGTTCATCAAGAAGGGTGAGAGCGTGCTCTTCGGCGGCAAGAAGCCGCTGCTGTTGAAGGCGACGATCAGCTCCACGGCGCTCGTCACCGCGACGAAAGACGGACCGAAGGTCGAGATGCTCGGCGGAGAGACCGAAGCCTCGGTGGCTGGTTCTCCCCCAAAGAAGCTCGAAGCGTCCGACGTGGTGACCGCGAAGGGCAAAGGCCTCGAGACGAGCCGCCGCGGAAATCCGATCCTCACCTTGCCCGCGAACAAGAACACCCGCGTGTACTGGGGCAAGCCCGGAGACGTGGCGCTCCAGTTCCCCGACGGTGACGGCGTGCGCGAGGTCTCGAACGATCCGCAATTCCAGAACCTGCTGGTCAGCGCCGAAGGCAGCGATCTCGTGGTGGTGCCGGCACCGCTGAGGGGAGCGCTGTACTGGCGGCGCAAGGGCGATCAAGAGAGCTCGGGCGCGCGCTTCGAACGTGACGAGAACGCGAGCTCGATGAGCGCGAAGTCAGACACGGTCGCGGAGACCGGGCTCAAGGCCACCGTCTATTTCCAGAGCTCGGTGCCCACGCTGACCTTCACCTTCCCGCTGAAGGATGGCGCGGCGTCGTGGCATTTCCGCGTGTACTCGGTGAACGATCTGAAGGCGCCGATGGTCGATCGCCGGGTGAATGAGAACCGCGCGGTGGTCGACTCCGGCGCGCTCAAAGAAGGCAGCTACGTCTGGTCCGCGGTGCCGCAGGACAAGTCGGGCGTCGAGGCGCCGGGCGGGCGCATGAACAAGATGGACATCGTGTTCGACAACTCCGTCACCCGCCTGGTGCTCAGCTCGCCTCGCGACGGAGAGCGCGCCAGCACTGCTGCAGGCGTGGCACCACTGGGATCGCGCCTCAGCCTCAACGGGAAGAGCGTTCCCCTCGACGCAGCGGGGCGCTTCTCGGTCGCGCTCACCGGATCCCCAATCCTGGTGTTCAAGTTGGTAACGAAAGAGGGCGCCGAGTCGCAGTGGGTCCGCCGAGTCAGTCGCTAGGAAAAGCCGCAGACACATGTAGTCTGAGTCGCCGTGGAAGCCCGAGGTGGACTCGTCGTCGAGCAGCTGACGCCCGTGCGGCATCGCACGGGCTTCGAAGAGCTCGCCGGTGTCTCCGAGGGTCGCGAGGTCTCGGTCGGCGTCACCAACGCGAACCTCTTCAGCGATCACCTCGCGTCCAACAACTTCGCTCAAGCGGTGCGCGGCGCGATGCAGGTCTCGCATCGTCACGTGGCGAGCACGCTCGCGGTCGAGACTGCGGGTGACAAGCGTTGGGCCGTGTTGTGGGAGCGCTTTCGCGGGCAGACGCTCGACGCGATGCTCACCGATCGCGGCACGCTGCTCCCTGATGAAGCGGTGAGCATCACGGTGGCCGTCGCCCAGGCCTTGAGCGCCGCGCACGAAGTCGGAGTGCTGCACGGCAACGTCGGTCCCGAGTGGGTGACGCTGGTGGAAGGGCCGCAGGGCCTCGACACCAAGCTGGGTGGCTTCGGGCTCGCACTGCTCTCTTCATTCACGGGCGGAAAGAAGCCCACCATCGCGTCCGACGTGATGGCGCTGGGCTCGCTGCTGCATCAGCTGCTCACGGGGGAAGTGCCGCAGGGCCGCGTGGGTCAGCTCCCGAACAACGCGCTGCATCTGGGCGCGGTGCTCTCCAAGAGTCTGGGGATCGACGTCTCGGGCCGCTTTCGCAACGTGCTCGAGTTCGAGAAGGCGCTCGGTGAAGCGAACCGCACGCACGTCTCGGGTGGCCACGTGCTGCCGCAGGAAAAGGCGAAGCCGGGTGGCATCGCGCTGCGCACGCTGGGTCCGTGGGAGCTGGTGTCGCTGCTCGGTGAAGGCGCGATGGGCCAGGTCTTCCTCGGCAAGCACTCGCTCCTCGGACGGCAGGCGGCGATCAAGGTGCTGCGGCCCGAGCAGTACCAACGCGAAGATCTGATCCAGCGCTTTTTCCAGGAGGCGCGCTCGGTCAACCAGATCAACCACGAGCACATCGTGGAGATCTCCGACTTCGGCAAGGAGCTCGGCCCCGACGGGCACCCCACCGCGGTCTACTTCGTGATGGAGCTGCTCAACGGCGAGACGCTCACCTCGCGCCTCGCGAAGGGACCGCTCGAGCTCGAGCGCTCGCTCCACATCATCAAGCAGCTCGCGTCTGCCCTCGCGGCTGCGCACAAGCTCGGCGTGGTGCACCGCGACGTGAAGACGGACAACGTCTTCCTGATCAAGCGGCAGAACGACTCCGAGTACGTGAAGGTGCTCGACTTCGGCGTCGCCAAGCTCACGCAGCCCACGCAGGCCGCGCCGACGGTCTCCACGATGGACGGGGCGATCATCGGTACGCCGACCAGCATGTCGCCGGAGCAGGCGTCGGGTGGCACGGTGGATCAACGCGCCGACGTCTACGCGGTGGGCGTGCTGCTGTACCTGATGCTCTCGGGGAAGCTGCCGATCGACGCCGACAACTTCGGCAAGTTGATCGCGCTGCTGCTCACCAAGCCGCCGCCGCCGCTGCCTGCGAAGACTCCGCTCGGTGAAGAGATTCCACCCGAGGTCGCGGCGGTCGCCATGCGGTGCCTCGAGAAGGATCCCGCGAAGCGGCCGCAGTCGATGGATCAGCTGATCGAAGAGCTCACGGCGCCGCCGAAGCTCGATCAGCCTCCTTCGCGTCGCGGTCTCTTCGTCGGGGTAGCTGCCGCCGCGGTGATCGGACTCGCGGTCGCGGCGATCATGCTCAAGCCTCCGCCGGAGCCGGTGGTGGAGAGTCCGATCGACGCGGGCATCGCGCAGCTGGAGATCGACGCCGGTCCTCCGGATGCGGGCGTTGCGGTGGTGGTCGCTCCAGAAGAGCCGGACGCTGGCCTGGAGCCGGAAGACGCGGGTCAGCTCGCGGTCGAGCCGCCGGACGCGGGTGAGAAGGTCGTGGTGCGACCGCCTCCGGCGAAGCCCGTGAAGCTCACTCCCGAACTGGTGCAGACCACGCTCACGCGCGAGGCGCCGCAGGTGCGCAAGTGCTTCGAGCGGCACCAGGCGCTCCTTCCTACTTCCGCGGGATCGATGAAGGTGCGGTGGACGATTCAGCTCAGCGGCGAAGTCACCGCGGTGGAGTTCATGGAGCCGGCGTTCAAGGGCTCGGCGCTCGATGGCTGCATCACCAGGGCAGTGAAGGGCTTCCACTTCCCGAAGAACCTCGGTCCGCCGCGCACGATGACCATTCCGTTCAACTACGCGGCGAAGGGCGGCTGAGCTTCAGCTCTTCGACAACGCTCGCTCGAGTCCATCGAGGATCAGCTCGAGTCCGTAGTCGAACTCCTTCGCGTACGAGTAGCCCGGCTTGAGCACGTGCTTCGTCGTGAACTCCACCATGTGCGGCAGCGCGCCCTCGGGGATCTTCTCGAAGATGCTCTTCGCGACCTCTTGCGTGTCCTGGTTGTCTTCGGTGTCGAAGGGGAGCTGCAGCTCCTGCAGCACGAAGCCGTAGAGATACGCGTCGATCAGTGAATACGCGTGGGCGGTGAGCGCGATGGAGAAGCCTCCCTTGCGCAGGCTCCCCAGCACCGCGTCGTGGTGCATCAGGGTGGCCATGCCGGGAGCAGAGCGCGACTCCATCAGGGAGAGCGCCCAGGGATGTTTGTTCAGCACCGCGCGTGCGGAGTGAGCGCGCGCTCTCATCTCGTTCTTCCAGTCGCCGGTGCCCTTCGGCACTTCGACCTGCGCGAACACCAGGTCCACCATGCCGTCGAGGATGTCGCTCTTGTTGGAGACGTGGTGGTACAGCGACATCGCCTCCACTCCGAGCTCCTGCGCCAGCGCGCGCATGGTGAGCGCCTCGAGGCCCTTCTTGTCGGCGAGGGTCATCGCCACCTGGAGCGCGCGTTCGCGGCTCAGTGGTTCCCGGGACTTGGCCTTTTTGACCTTCGGCATGTTGACGACCTTACGCGGTAAGGTTAGTCATTGTCAGCAACCTTACAACGTAAGTTCCAAGGAGATGCCCACATGACCGCAGTCACCCACCCCATGCCGCGCACCGCGATCGAGACTCAGACCATGCAGGCGATCCTGCAGACCACCTACGGAGGCGCGGAGGTGTTGCATCTCGGCACGCACGCTCGTCCGCGCATCGGGAAGGCGGAGGTGCTCATCGAGGTGCGCGCTGCCGGCATGGATCGCGGCACCTGGCACCTGATGGAGGGCAAGCCGTACCTCATGCGTCTGGCGCTGGGTTTCCGTGGACCGAGGAACCCGCTGGTCGGCCTGGACGTGAGCGGAGTGGTGGTCGAGGTGGGCGAAGCGGTCACGCGCTTCAAGGTGGGCGATGAGGTGTTCGGCATCAGCAAGGGCTCGTTCGCCGAGTACGCGTGCGCGCGCGAAGACAAGCTCGCGAAGAAGCCCTCGAACCTCTCCTTCGAGCAAGCGGCGGTGGTGGGCGTCTCGGGGCTCACGGCGCTGCAGTCATTGCGTGACCAGGGGCGGGTGCAGGCGGGGCAGCGCGTGCTGATCATCGGCGCCTCGGGTGGCGTGGGGAGCTACGCGGTGCAGCTCGCTCGCGCGTTCGGTGCCGAGGTGACGGCGGTGTGCAGCGCGGCGAAGCGTGAGCGCGTGCTCTCGCTCGGGGCGACGCGAGTGATCGACTACGCGCGCGAAGACTATTCCTCGGGAGATGATCGCTACGATCTCATCCTCGACATCGCGGGCAACTCTCCGCTGAGCCGTCTGCGCAAGGTGCTCACGCCCACGGGCACCATCGTGTTCGTCGGCGGTGAAGGGGGAGGCGCGATCACCGGAGGAATGGATCGTCAATTCGGCGCGATGTTCCGCTCGCTCTTCAGCAAGCAGCGCTTCGTGATGAAGCCGCCGAATGAAAACGGAGCGGACCTCGAGGTGCTCCGCGAGCTCGCCGAGGCGGGCAAGTTCACTCCCGCGGTCGACAGCACGTGGCCGCTCGCGCAGGTGCCAGAGGCGATGCGCCGCCTGGTGGACGGCAAGGTCGCGGGGAAGATCGCGATCTCTGTCTCGGCGTAGCGGAGGCGAGCCGGTTAGATCAGCGAGGTGGGGGCGCGCACGAAGAAGGTGATTCGCATCGGCGGTTATTCGCTGCTCGCGCTGCTCCTCCTCTATTTCGTGGGGATGAACGCGGCCCTCAACTCGCCGCTGGGTCACCGCCTCTTCACCTCGCAGCCCGAGCAGTTTCAGATCCGTTACGAGCGCGCGTGGACCTGGTGGCCCACGGTGGTGCATGTGCGCGGCTTTCAGGTCAGCACTCAAGACCGCGCGGTGCAGGTGATGATCACCGCCGACGAGGTGCGCGGAAACCTGCACCTCTGGACGATGTGGGAGCTGCGCTTCTTCGCCACCGACGTCGTCGCGGAGAACGTGGTGATGCACGTGCGCCCGCGCGTGCTCGAGGGTGACGAGAAGCAGGCGCATCTCGAGGAACTTCCGCCCATCGCTGACTACCCGAGTCCGATCATCACCCAGGAGGAGAAGGACAAGCCGCACGGTCCCCTGGTGAAGCTCGAGTTCGAGAACCTCGTGGTGCACCACCTGCGCGAGGTGTGGATCGATCGCATTCGGTACAACGGCGACGCGCTGGTGAAGGGCGGCATGTTCTATTCGCCGCTCGACAAGCTGCGGCTCGAGGACGCCCACATCAGCGACTCGAACGCGAAGCTCGCGCAGTCGGTCAACACCGCGCTCATCGACGTGCTCGAGGCACACGTCGACTTGAAGGAGTTCAGTCTCAAGGAGCCGAAGGTCGAGGACTTTCAGAAGCTCACGGCGGACGTGAAGCTCCACGCGTCGCTCGAGCCGGACTTCTTGAATGGCTACTTGAGCAACGTGAAGGGCCTCTCCACGTTGAAGGTGACCGGTGATGCGGGGCCACTCGTGGTCGGAGTGAAGGTGAAGGACGGAGTGGTCGAAGACGGCGGATCGCTCAGCTACACAACGCCGCTCGCTGCAGTGCGGATTCCGTTCGTCGCCTTCTCCGGCGCCGCGGAGGTGAAGGGGAAGAGCGAGAAGGGAAAGCTCTCCGTCGATGTCGGCCTCGAGCACGTGAAGCTGAGGCAGCACGACGGCGAGAAGCTCGCAGAGGCCACTCGCTTCGCGATGCTCGCATCCAGCGCGGCGGATCTGACCAAGGTGGACTCCGTCGACGCGCACCTCGTCCTCAATGGAGGACGCGTGCCCTCACTCACCGTGCTCAATCAGTTCATCCCCGAGGGATCAGGAGTGCGCGTGGCCGAGGGGAAGGGCGAGGTCGAAGGTGAGCTGTGGCTCGACTCCGCGTCGGCGCGAGGGAAGGGCGGACTGAAAGTGACTGCGAAGTCCGTCGTGGTGAAGAACCGCAGCGCGACGGTCACCGGGAAGCTCGAGGTGAAGGGATTGGTGCGTTCGCTCAATCTCAACACCAACGCGCTCGATCTCACCGGGAGCGAGATGTCGATCGAGGACGCGACCGTGGCACTGGGCAAGGGCAAGGAGCTGCCGCTCTGGGCGAAGTTGCACGCCGAGCCGTGCGTGCTCACGCCGAAGGGCAAGGTGCGTTGGTCCACCACGCTCTCTTTGGGCGCGTCGAACTTGAAGCCGTTGCTCGCGATCGTCGCGGCGAATCTGCCGATCCCGAAGGTGCTCTTCGCGTTCACCAGCGCGCCCAACGTGAAGATCGAGATGGATCTCACCGTGCGCAACGACGGGGGAATCGATCTGCCTCGCTTCACCTTGAGCTCGTCGGGAATTCGCGCTCAGGCCGCGGTGGCGCTGCGGCCCGCAAGCGAGAAGGACGAGAAGCTGGAGCCGTGGGGCAACGCGAAGATCGAGGCGGGAGTCTTTGGTGCGGGGCTCGAGCTGAAGGGCCCGAAGATCTCACCCGTGTTGTTCGGTGTCGGCCGTTGGGCTGAGGAGAAGAAGCTGAACTGGTCCAACCCTGTCCCGAAGGGCGAGGGAGACAGTTACTGAAGTTCGCAGCCGCTCGAGAACCCGGTGGCGTCGAACTGACCTGAGATCGATCCCACGAGCTTTCCTTCCTCCGCGGTGTCGATCGTCGCGACCACTTTCAGCGTGTGCACGCCGTTGCGCTTCGGGCTGCAGTACTCGAGCACGTAGAACCGATTCGCGAGGCGCGCCACGCGGCCGGCGATCTCGGTGAAGGCCGCATCGAGCTCCTCCGCGCGAGCCACCGGCCAGTAGCCATCTTTCCCGAGCGTACGCAGCGAGTTCTCGTCGACCTCGCCACCGAGGCCCACGGTGAACACGTGCTGACCCGAGGAGATCACCGCCCGCTCCACCGCCGACGCGCTCACCCGCGCGGCCTGATCAGTTCCATCGGTGAAGAGGACGACCGCGCCATCGCGCCACTGCACGTCGCTCCCCTCGAGCTCGGCCTTCAGCGTGTTCAGCGTAGAGACCAACGCCCCGTTCAGATTCGTCGAGTCATCCACGCAGCGCCAACCCGCGCACGTGCGGCGATCAGAGAAGCGCGCACACTCGCTCGACGCCTGGCACTCACTCACCGACAACGACTCGAGCCCCGCGCGCAGCACCGAGAGATTCGACGTGAAGTTCACCAGCACCTGCGGCTGCTCACGGCCATCGAAGGTCATCAGCGCGATGCGATGACCATCTCCACCCGACGAGAGCGCCTCGTCGAGATAGCGGCCCGCGCTCGCCTGCACCTTCGCGAACTCGCCCGAGCGCAGCATCGAACCGGAGAGATCGAGCAGCACCACCGAGTAGAGACGGAAGCGCTCTCCCTTCGGAGCCACGCGCTGCTGCGACTCGAACGCGCTCACCTTCTTTCCGTCTTCGAAGATCTCGAACTGCGCCGCGCTGATCCCCGAGACCGGCTCGCCCGCGCACGTGTCGACCTTGAAGAGCCACCCCACGCGCGAGGGGAGCGAAGCAGTCAGTCCACCCTCGGGCTCACTCAACGAGAGGCACCGTGAAGACGTGATCGACTGATCGCTCACGACGTTCGGACCGCAGGAAACGAGGAGGCAGACGCTCGAGAAGAGAAGGGCGAGTCGCATGTAGGAGAAGGTAGTTCCGCGCTGCCGACCCGCAACTTTCCGAGCGAGGATCTTGCGAACTCGTCCGAAACTTGCGACCCGGCGGTAACTTTTTGTCCGTCCGCTAGCTCCCTAACGTTCATCAATGTGCTTGTTGATTTTTGACCATCGGGTTACTGACACTTGTCACGCCACCCCCATGGCCCGTCCCCGTGATCCATTGGCCCGAAGTGCTCTCGTCGCGGCTGCGCGCAAGGAATTCGTGCGCGTCGGCATTCAGCGAGCGCGTATCGAAGACATCACCAACGCCAGCAGCCTCTCGAAGGGCGCCTTCTATTTGCACTTCGAGAGCAAAGAGGCGCTGTTCCGCGAGCTGGTCACCGAGTTCGAAGCGCAGTTCGAGAAGATCCGCGCAGCGCGCGAGTTCTCGTACATCCAGCTGCTGAGCGCGGGGCTGCCCGAGCGAAAGGATCCAGGTCCGTTCGTCGAGTCGCTGCTCGCGCTCGAGGGCCAGAACGATCACAAGATGCTCGAGCTGTTCTGGGAATGGCGCGACGTCACCGACGTGCTGCTGCGCGGCGCGCAGGGCACGGAGTTCGACAACGTCTTCTGGGCATTGCTCGATCGCGAGATCGCGCGTGTCGAGGTCGAGACCGAGGTGCTGATGCGCGCCGGGCTCATCCGCGAAGATCTCCACGAGCGCGCGCTCGGTCCCATCGTGGTCGGCACCTACTTGATGATGGCGCGGCGCATGTCGACGCTCCCCGTGAAGCCCGACATCGACCTGCTGGTGAACTCGCTCCAGAGCGTGCTCGCCGACGGCGTGTCGTCGAAGTCACTGCGAGCTCAGCGCGATCGCGCCGCCGGCGGTCCCGTGCGCGTTGCCCCTGCTCCCGCCGCGTCTGTCTCATCAGGAAAACGGAGACGCAGTTGAGCTCCACCTCGAAGGAACTTCGTATGAATCGTCTCGCTGCAGTTTTGTCTGCACTGCTCGCCGTCGCCGCCTTCGCAGATGGACCGCTCACCGCGCCCAAGGTGCGCATCGTCGCTGCGCGTCCCATCACCGCGAGCGCGCGCGAGAACGTCACCGGCCAGCTCGGTCCCTCCCGCCTGCTCCCGCTCGGCTTCGAGGTCGGTGGACGCCTGGCGGTCAGCCGCGTGAACAAGGGTGAGCTGGTGAAGGCCGGCCAGCAGCTCGGCAACCTCGACACCGAGATCATCAACGCGCAGGTCGCGCAGGCCGAGGCCGGCGTGATGGCCGCTGAAGCGGGTGCAGCGCTCGCGCTCGACGTCGCCTCGCGCAACGAGAAGCTGAAGGCGGAGGGCAGCGTCTCGGACATTCAGTTCAAGCAGACCGACACCCAGGCCAAGGCTGCGAAGGCGCAGGTCGCCCAGGCGCAGGCCGGACTCGCGCAGGCGAGAGCAGGTCAGCGGCGGCACTTCCTCTCCGCTCCTTTCGCGGCCACCGTGGTCGACGCTCCGGACAACACGGGCGGCATGGTGGGGCCCGGCATGCCGGTGTTCATCTTGATGCAGCTCGATCCGCTCGTGCTCAAGGTCACCGTGCCCGAGAAGGTGCGCGACTCGATCAAGGCGGGCCTCAAGGTTCGCGTGGAGGCCACGGGCTCGGGCGCGGCGACGGATGACGCGGTGGTGAAGGTGGTGTTGCCTTCCGCTGATCCGCAGACGCGCCGCGTGCCGCTCGAGATCACCGTGCCCAACACCGATGGCCGCTTCGTGGCGAACACGCTCGCGAAGGTGACCATCTCGCTCGGCGAGCCGAAGCAGGCGATCGTGATTCCTTCCACCGCGCTCGGCACCAGCGGTGGTGAGCACGTGTTCTCGGTCGACGAGTCGGGCGCGCTCCGCCGAGTTCCGGTGAAGGTGATGGAGCGAGGCAACACCACGGTGACGGTGACCGCGGGCACTCCGGTCACGCAGGTCGTCGACTACCCGACCTCCGCTCTCGTCGACGGCACCAAGGTCACCTTGCGATGACGCTCTCTGACCTCTCCATCAAGAGGCCGGTCTTCACGACGATGATGTCGTTGTTGTTGATCGTGCTCGGAGTCCTGGGCGTCTCCCGCCTCGGCACCGATCTCTTCCCCGACGTCAGCTTCCCCTTCGTCGCCATCACCACGGTCTATCGAGGCGCAGGTCCCTCGGAGATCGAGAGCCAGGTGAACAAGCCGCTGGAAGACGCGGTGGCCGGCATCCAGGGCGTCGACAACATCGCCAGCTTCGCGCGCGAGAACGTCGGGCTCGTCTTCATTCAGTTCAAGCTGAGCGTGCCGCTCGATCGCGCCGTCCAGGAAGTGCGCGACAAGGTGGCCGGCGTCTCCAATCTTCCGAGCGACGTCACTGCTCCCAAGGTGAGCCGCATCGACATCGGCGCGGCGCCGATCATGACCTACGCGGTGAGCGCGGAGCTCG
The DNA here is from genome assembly GCA_966211295.1 of uncultured Myxococcales bacterium. Classification (GTDB taxonomy): domain Bacteria; phylum Myxococcota; class Myxococcia; order Myxococcales; family Myxococcaceae; genus Archangium_A. Next base: position 22,269 of record CBIHPJ010000010.1, read on the forward strand.
AGAGCACCGAGCTGCGCCAACTGATCAAGGACAAGCTCGAGCCCGCGCTGGCGCAGATCGAAGGCGTGGCGCTGGTGCGCATCATCGGCGGCGACACGCGAGAGATCCGTGTTGACGTCGATCTGGACAAGGCGAAGTCTGCCGGCGTCGCTCCGGCGCAGGTGGCGGAACGCGTGGGCATGGAGAACGTCGACGTGCCCGCGGGCCGCTTCGATCTCGGCCCCACCGAGCTCACCGTGCGCAGCCTGGGTCAGTTCAAGACCGTCGACGACATCGCGTCGCTCCCCATCTCGCGCAACACGCAGCAGGGCACGCAGGTGCTGCTCAGTGAGATCGCCACCGTGACGGATGGCGTGGCGGACCGTCGCACCATCGCGCGCCTCAACGGCAAGGAAGCGGTGATCATCGAGGTCATCAAGCAGCCGGGCAGCAACACCGTCGAGCTCGCGAAGCTGGTGAAGGAGAAGATGGTGCAGCTCACGCCGCAGATGGGCCACTCGTTTGGCGCCTCGCTGCTGATCGACTCGTCGATCATGATCGAAGAGAACGCGAAGGAAGTGTGGATCGCGTTGATCTTCGGCGGCCTGATGGCCGTGCTGATCATCCTCATGTTCTTGCTCGACGTGCGCGGCACGATCATCAGCTCCCTCGCGCTTCCCACCTCGGTCATCGGCACGTTCTTCGTGATGTACGCGCTGGGCTACACGCTCAACCAGATGACGATGCTGGCGCTCTCGCTGGCGATCGGCCTGCTCATCGATGACGCGGTCGTCGTGCTTGAAGCGATCACGCACCGCCTGGAGAATGGTGAGTCGCCCGCGGACGCGGCGAGCAACGGCACCAAGGACGTGTTCCTCGCCGTGCTCGCGACCACGCTCTCCCTGGTGGCGGTGTTCGTGCCCGTGGCGTTCATGCCTGGCATTGTCGGCATGTTCTTCAAGCAGTTCGGCTTCACCATCTCGGCGGCCGTGCTGATCTCGATGTTCATCTCGTTCACCCTGGACCCGATGCTCAGCGCGCGGTTCAGCAAGAAGATCGAGCACGGTGGACACAAGAAGGAGAACGCGATCGCGCGCGGGCTGCGCGGCATCTTCGAGGCCACCGAGCGCTTCTACGGACGCGTGCTCGGCTGGACCTTGAGGAACCGCCTCGCCACTGCGTTCATCACGCTGTCGATCATCGCGGGTTCGCTGATGGCGGCGAGCACGCTCGGCAACGACTTCATGGTGCCGCAGGACCGCGCCACGATGATCGTGCAGCTCAAGCTCCCCGAGGGTTCGAGCGTGAAGGAGAGCCAGGAGCGCGCGCTGCAGGCGGAAGGAATTCTCCGCGAGCTCACGGACATCACCGACATCTACGCGATCATCGGTGCGGATCCGAACGGCATGGGTGGCGACGCCAACACCGTGCGCTTCCGTCTGCTCACCAAGCTGCGCGCGCAGCGCTCGATGGGCCTGCAGCAGCTCAAGAGCGTGGTGCGTGAACGGCTGAGCGCGCTGCCTGCGACGGAGATCGCGGTGATCGATCCTCCCGACATCGAAGGCCTCGGCGACTTCTTCCCCATGATGATCTACGTGATGGGTCCCGAGTTCGACGGGCTCACCACCGAGGCGAACCGCATCGCCGACGTGATGCGCAGCCTGAAGACCGCCAAGGGCGATCCGATGGTCTCCGACATTCGCGTGGTGACCAACCCGCCCAAGCCCGAGCTCGCCATCGACATCGATCGTGCGCGCGCGAGCGACACGGGACTCTCCGCGGGAGCGCTCGGCATGCAGCTGCGCATGGCGATGAACGGCGCGGTGGCAGGCAAGCTGCGCCAGGGCAGCCAGGAGACGGAGATCGTGGTGCGCCTGCAGGAGAAGGATCGCGCGAACCCCGAGTCGCTCGCTTCGCTCGAGGTGTTCACTCCTTCGGGACCGCGCGCGATCGGCGACGTGGCGTCGATCTCGATCAAGGAGACGCCGTCGGTGATCGAGCACTTCAACCGCGAGCGCCGCGTGATGGTGCTCGGCTCGCCGTCTGCGTACGCCTCGCTCGGTGAGGTGGCGGGAGCGCTGAAGCAGCGGCTCGAGGTCGAGCCTCCTCCCGAGGGCTACTCGCTGTTCTTCGATGGGCAGATGAAGATCCTCGCGGAGCAGAACTCGGCGTTCCTCCTCGTGATCGTGCTCGCGTTCGCGTTCGTCTACATGGTGCTCGCGTCGCAGTTCGAGAGCTTCAAGCACCCGTTCACCATCATGCTCTCGGTGCCGCTCGCGCTGGTGGGCGCGCTGCTCGCGCTGGTGGTGACCGGCTGGTCGATCACCCTCGGCGCGATGATCGGACTCATCCTCCTGATGGGTCTCGTCACCAAGAACGCGATTCTGCTCGTCGACCAGATGCTGCAGAACCTGCGTGAAGGTCAGTCGCTCGACGACGCGATCTTGAACGCGGGCCCGCGTCGTCTGCGTCCGATTCTGATGACCTCGGCCGCGATGGCGATCGGCATGGTGCCCACCGCGATGGGACGAGGACAGGGCTTCGAGTTCCGCGCGCCGATGGCGATCTCGGTGATCGGCGGCGTGCTCACCTCGACCTTCCTCACGCTCTTCGTGGTGCCGCTGGTGTTCGCGGTGTTCGAGAAGCTCACGCCGAAGAGCCTGCGCATCAAGCGCCAGAAGGATCCGGAGACGGAGGAGGCGCTCGCTTCGCTCGAAGCCGCGGTCTCGAAGGGTGGCGTGGTGGCGCTCCTGGAGAACGAGCAGCCGCAGCGGGGCTCTGAGTCGAGCTCGGGAGGTACGCCGTGAAGCGCAGTCTGTTGATGGCCCTGGTGAGCGGTGTGGCGCTCGCCGATCCTCCGCTGCCGAAGACGTTGCCGGGGCCCTCGGTGGTCACCGGTGATCTCGAGGCGGCGTATCTCGCCACGCGGAAGCCGACTCCGCTCGTCGAGGTGCTGCGGATCGCGGAGAAGAAGAGCAGCGACCTCAACGCGGCGCGCGCGTCGGCGGATCAGGTCGCGGCCAAGGCGCGGCTGGTGTTCTCTGCCGTGCTGCCCGAGGTGAGCGCGAGCGTGAGCTACGTGCACACCAGCGCCGAGCAGAAGTTCGATCCGTCTCCGTTCCTGCAGGCGTTCGAGGGTGTGATCGACGCGTCGATTCGCGGTGCGGGCCCGGCGTATGGCTTCCCCGGGCAGCCGAGTGAGCCAGTGCTCACCAGCATCAAGCAGGGTTTTGCCGATGGCGCTTCCGGAGGGCTGCAGCCCACCACCATCGTCGGACGTAACTCGGTGTACGGCTCACTGCTGGTGACGCAGACGTTGTTCGCTCCGCAGATGTTCCTCATCCCCGCGGCGGATCAATCGAACCAGGCCGCGAAGTACGGAACGCTCGAGGCGCGCGAGCAGGTGCTGCTCGGCGTGGCGCGTCTGTATTTGGGAATCGAAGGACTGCGTGCGATCGAAGAAGCCGCGAAGGATGCGGAACGAGTGGCGCTGAAGCGCGAGCGCGATGCGACTGCGCAGCAGGCGGTCGGCATGGCGACGGACATCGCGTTGCTCCGCGCGCAGTCAGAGACGGCGCAGGCGCGCGCGACGCTCGCCACCTTGCAGGGTCAGCGCGTGGCGCTGCTCGCGATGTTGGAGGCGCTGGTCGGTGAGCCCGTGCGTCCCGTCGATGGCGAGCCCACGCACTTCGAGATCACTCCGAGTGATGAGGCGAGCACTCCGTGGGACTCGACGTACCTGGTGAAGGCGAACTTGAGCGGGCTCGAGGCGGCGGAGACGTTCAACCGCTTCGACAAGCTCGCGTGGTTGCCGTCGGTCGTGGCGCAGGCGAAGGGCAGCTACAACTCGAACAAGGGTTTCGCCGGAACCAACTTCATCGTCGACGGCATCATCGCGGCGCAGTGGACGCTGTACGACCGCGGCCAGCGCTACGTGACGATGCACGAGAACGAGGCGAAGACCGCCGAGGCGCGCTCGAAGTACGAAGGCGCGCGGATGAAGGCGCGGGCGAACTGGATCGGCGCGAAGACGAGTTTGATCGCGGCGGAGGTCGCGCTCTCGCAGGCCGACGCGCAGGCGTCGCTCGCTACGCGCGCCCAGAAGCAGATCGACTCGGCGTACCAGGCGGGCTTCTCGACTTCGCTCGAGGTGAGCGACATCGACAGCAAGCGCTTCTTCGCGGCTTCGGCGGCGGCGCAGGCGCGCGCGCAGCTCGAAGTGCGGAAGGTCGAGCTCGCGGCTGCCGAGGGCCGTCTCGCCACCGTGCTCGGGCTCGACGCTGCCAAGGAATGATTCGCGGGAGTAGCGTGGAGCCGTGCTCGCCATCACGACCCTCCTGCTGCTGGGCCACTGCGAGCCTGAGGGCGCTGGCTGGGCGCGCCGTTTCATCGGCGAGGCGAACGCGAAAGTCCTGGAGTCCGCGACCAGCGCGGAGCTGTATCGAATAGGCCCTGAAGGAAAGACCGGACCGCGCTCCATCGACTCGTACGCGATCATGAGTCAGCGCCCGGTGGACCTCTCGGTCGTACACGAGGTCACAAGAATCGTCCTCGCCGACGAGAGCCTCGAGCCGGGCCGGCTTTGCAAGAACGGCCACGGGTACGGTTCGATCAAGCTCTGCGGAGGCTTTCACCCGAACGTGATCTTCCGAGTTCATTCCGGAGCACGGTGGGTCGAACTGCTCATGTGCTTTGGGTGCGGAGATCTCGGCGTTATCAGTCCCCGCGACTCTCTCCGCATCCGCGACGACAGCGGGGGAAACGATCGGCTTCTCCAGCTCACCGCCCCGCTGGTCCCGGAGGATCCGTGGATCACTCGCATCGCGAAGTTACGCCGCCTCGACGCCGAGGACGCACGGCGCGCCGGGCAACTCACGTCTCGTTTCGGAACCTCCGATCGGGACGAGATCGTTCGGGCGTATGCGGCACAAAAGGGTGACGTCGCGCGCCTCGCGTTCGACGAGTTGGCAGATGGCGAGTGGAGAGAACGTCCCTCATGGGCAGACGGCGTGCTGCTGAGTGTCTTGAAGGGGCTCACTCCCGAGTATGTCGCCGATACAGGTGAACGTTGCCTCATGGACGAGCGCTGTCGACGCGGCTCCGCTCGTGCATTCGAAGAACTGGCCCTCTTCGATCGCCTCTCCGAGGAGGACTACGATCGGCTGCTTCCGAAGGTCGCGGAGGTCACCCTGGCCGAGGCAGAGCCTTCGCTGCGCGACTTCGTGCTCTGTCAGCTCGCCCTCAGGCGTTCGCCAGAGACGACCCGCGTCCTCTGGCGAGTCTTCGATGGGGAGATCAAGACCAACCTTCCAGCCCAACGTGCGCTGGCACTGGTCGCGCTGAGCGCACAACGGGTCGAGGAGGGACGCCTCGCGCTCGAGCAGTTCGTGCCCGCGACCGCCGCGGAGGCGTCAGTCATTCGCTTTGCGTGGGCGCTGGTCGGTCGTGTCGAGCTCCTCGAGAAGGGTGAGCTCGCCAGTGCCAGCACCTCGCTCGCGCTCTCCGGTGTCACCGCGATTCGTCGCTTCCACCGGAAGGATCTCCTGGACCTCCTCGTGGAGGACGCGCTGCGGAATTCCAACCAGGTCGTGCGCGATGCCGCCGTCACCGGCATCAGGGAGCTCGGTGGGCCCGAGGCGCCCGCCGACGTGCCTGCGATACGCGAGTGGTGGAAATCGACGAAGCCCAGGAAGTGACCACAGCAGCAGCAGCCCCTCACCCCGGCTCTCTCGCCGCTGCGCAGGGAGAGGGAGTATCTTGCGGTCTCCCCCACGGAAGTCGGAGTCGCATTGAGTTCTCGTCACATCCTCCTCGACAGCCCTGCCCTCGGTCGCCGCGCCCACGTTTGGTGCTTCGGTGATGTCGGCACTCCCGTCATCGTCTTCCCCTCGAACGCCGGCGTGGCGCACGAGTGGCAACAGAGCGGCATGGTCGACGCGCTCGGCCGCCACCTCGCCCGCGGAGGGATGAAGCTCTACTGCCCCGAGAGCAACATCTCGGTCTCGTTCTCGGGCGAAGGACCGCTCGGCGCGCGCATGGAGCGCCACCGCCAGTACGAGCACTTCATCCTCCAGACGCTGGTTCCGTTCATCCGTGAAGACTGCCGCGCTCCGCACGCACGAATGATCGCGACGGGCTGCAGCATGGGAGCGATGTACAGCGCGCTCTTCGCTTTGAAATTCCCCGAGGTGTTCAAGAGCGCGCTCTGCATGTCCGGGCGCTATCGCGGAGCGAACTACATCAAGGGCGGCGGCTACTCCGACGAGCTGTACTTCAACGATCCGCTCGCGTTCGTGCCGAACCTCGAGGGCGCTGCGCTCGAGCGCGTTCGCCGCCAGACGCACCTCACGCTGGTGGTGGGACGCGGGCCGTTCGAGAACAACTGCATTCCCGAGACGATCGAGCTCGGGAGCTGGCTCCACAAGAAGGGGATTCCGAATCACCTGGCGCTGTGGGGCGACGACAGCCGCCACGACTACACGTGGTGGCGTCGTCAGGCTGCGCACTACTTGCCGCAGTTGAGCTGAGTGCCGACTCCGCTCGAGCTTCGCGACGCGGACGATGCGACGTGGGCGGTGTTCGCCGACGAGCTGCTCTCGCGCGGTGACGCTCGGGGCGAGTTGATTCATCTGCAGCTCGGCAAACGAGAGCCCGGCCTCGTGCAGCGCGAGCGTGAGCTGCTGAAGAAGGACGAGCGTCTCGGTGGATCGAGGCAGCTCCTCGCTTCACTCGATGCGACGTGGCGACGTGGGTTCTTGTCGCGAGTTCGTTCGCCGAGTGCGGTGGCGCTGCAGGTTCTGCTCAAGCATCCGTCCGGTGCGTTGCTCGATGAGCTGGTGCTCGACAATCCGAACGTCGCGCTCGATGAGTTGGTCGATGCGGTGGGTGCGAGTCAGCACAAGGGACTGCGCGCGCTGGTGATTCGCAGTGACGACAGTGGCGTGCGCTTCGAGCGCGAAGTGGGGCTGGGCGCGGTGCTCGCGCTCCCCGGGCTGCAGCGCCTCGAAGCGACCGTGCGAGAGATCTCTGTCGCAGCGCGCGCGAAGCGAGAGTCGTTAGTGCGCCGGCTGGAACTCTCGGCGCGGACGATCCTTCTTCCTCAACTCGCGGCGTGGACTTTTCCGAAGCTGACTGAACTCGAGCTCAACGTGTTCTCGTCGGTGACCAGGCAATACTGGATGGGTGCGGTCGATCAGCCTCAGGAGTGGCCGGTGCTCGATCTTCCTCCGCGGTTCGCCTCGGGAGCGATGTCGCCGGTCCTCGAGTCGCTCACTCTGAGTTCGTGGAACATCGATGGTGTCGCGGCGGGGCAGGTGAAGCAGTTGCTGGAGCGTTGCGCGACGCTCGCTCGTGTCGATCTCACTCGCTGCCGACTCGATGAACACGCGACGAGGCTGCTCTCAGCCTCCGGGACACGCGTCACCTTCGCGGCGCGCTAACTCGCGGCGTTGCGGAGTTTGCCCTCAACTCATTTGCGCGCGTGAGTTCGTACGGCTGCCCGGCGAAGACTGAGTTGAGAGCAACTTGCGCAACATCGCTCGAAGGTGAGGAGTGACGCTGGCTCGCGTTCGTGCTCGTCCACTCAGGCCTCTCAGCACGGCGCATCCGACGCTCACGTCACCAGTCTTCGTGAAGGAGAGGAGGGCGGACTCGACGGAGCGGGACTGCTGCCACTCAAGCGCTAGATGGGGGAAGGTCTCCCCCGTTTCGCGTTCCACCGGCGGCAGTTGGGGAGCGAGGGCTGCCAGAGCCTCAAGGAACCGCACTCGCCTTGAGTGGCCGCGCAATTCGCGCCTTGCCGCTCTTCTTCGCGTCGTACATCGCCTCATCAGCGACGCGCATGAGCCCGCCCGCATCCTTCGCGTCGCGCGGGAACAACGAGTACCCCACGCTCGCGGAGACCTGCAGCGTCGCTCCACCGACGATCACCGGCTCGCGCGCGCCCGCGAGGATCTGCTCCATGCGCGGCACGCACGATGCGTCGTCAGAGATCTGATCGACCAGCACCACGAACTCGTCACCACCGAGCCGTCCCACCACGTCGCCGCACGCGAGGAACCGCTTACTCACCGCGCGCAGCAACGCATCGCCCATCGCGTGACCGCGCGTGTCATTGATCGCCTTGAAGCCATCGAGATCTACCATCGCGAGCGCAAAGGGCCGCCCGGCTGATACGCGCGCACCGATCTCATCGAGCACCGCGCGTCGCGAGAGCAGCCCCGTGAGCGAGTCGAAGCTCGCCATGTCACTCATGCGCTTCTGTAGCTGCAGCAACTCGAGCAGCGACGCGTAGCTCGAGCGCAAGAAGCTCACCTGCAGCACGCTCACCGTCAGCGCACTCACACAGAGCAAGCGCGAGAGTCCGTCACCGAACCAGCCCATCGCCAACGCAGACGGAACGATGCCGAACACCACCGACACGACGGACGCGCGCGGAAGCGCCGACATCGCGTGCGCGAGACACAACGATCCGAAGATGAGCGAGATCGGCACCAGCACCGACGAGCTGAAGAACCGAGTCGCCGTCGCCCAGACGGAGAAGCTCGTGGTGGAGAGCATCACTCCCACGAGCAACATCAGCGTGAGGCGGAGCTGCTTCTCGTCATGCTCCAACGACGATGGCGCAGGACTGAACTTCTTCGCGCGCGCACGCCACTGCAGCGCCCGCACCACGGAGATGACCACGAGCCCCGACATCCACATGTACGTGTACGGAGAGAATCCATCCGCCCAGAGCGCGAACGCGACCATGAGCAGGTTGAGCACCGCCACCGCGTGCAGCACCGGCATGTTGTCGCGCAGCGCGGCGATCTGATGGCGCACCACCGCCTCGCGAATCTCATCGGGCGGTGGTGGGAAG
>CBIHPJ010000011.1:0-29800 GCA_966211295.1 uncultured Myxococcales bacterium
TCGCATCCTGGGGCTGGAGCAGGTCCCAAGGGTTAGGCTGTTCGCCTATTAAAGCGGTACGCGAGCTGGGTTCAAAACGTCGTGAGACAGTTTGGTCCCTATCTTCTGTGGGCGTAGGAGGCTTGAAAGGATCTGACCTTAGTACGAGAGGACCGGGTTGGACACACCGCTGGCGTACCAGTTGTTCCGCCAGGAGCATCGCTGGGTAACTATGTGTGGATTGGATAACCGCTGAAAGCATCTAAGCGGGAAACCGACCTTTAGACTTGGCCTCCCGGAGAGCAATCTCCATGAAGACCCGTTGTAGACTACGACGTTGATAGGCCGGGTGTGTAAGTGCAGTAATGCATTGAGCTAACCGGTACTAATTGGTCGTTCGGCTTGCTTTACCTTTTATCTCGATGGCGCGGAGCTCAGGCTCCTGCAGCGAACTCGAGATCGAGGTCGAGGCCCCTGCTGAATCTGTCAGACCAAAGACAGACAGCAGTTGAAACAACACAATCAACTGACTCTGGGCGCTGCCTCAACGGCAGTACAGCTCGAGTTGAACTCTTACTCTTCGTATGCGCTTCTAACAGAATTTCCGGTGGCTATATCGGAGGGGTCACACCCGTTCCCATCTCGAACACGGAAGTTAAGCCCTCCAGAGCCGATGGTACTCCGCGGGAAACCGCGCGGGAGAGTAGGTCGCTGCCGGATGTTATGCCCCCACCTCGTGAAAACGAGGCTGGGGGCTTTTTTTTGTCTTGTTTATGCCTTGTTGCTGGGCCCGTTCCTGGGCTCGCCTGATCGCCCTGAGGGCCCAAACCCCGGCTCCTACAGCCCGATCGGCATCTCGGCTGATTGACGCACCTCCGCGAGACGACTATCGTTTTTGCTTCGTCTCCCCACTCTGCGCCTGATCCGGCAGAACCTGAAGCCCAGCCTGCGCGTCACACCGACCTGACTGATGAAGAAGCCCAGCCTCTTCGGCAAGTACCTGCTCCTTGAGCGCCTCAACGTCGGCGGTATGGCGGAGGTGTTCGTCGCCAAGGCCTTCGGCGTCGAGGGGTTCGAACGAATCCTCGCGATCAAGAAGATCCTCCCGACCATGGCGGAGGATGAAGAGTTCATCACGATGTTCATCGACGAAGCGCGGATCAGCGTTCAGCTGAATCACGCGAACGTGGTGCACATTCACGAGCTCGGCAAACACGACGACGCCTACTACATCGCGATGGAGTACGTGCCGGGCAAGGACCTCCGGTCACTCCTCGAGCGGTTCCGCCGGCGCAAGGAGATCATGCCGACGGCGATGGCCGTCTACTGCGCCACCAAGATCTGCGAAGGGCTCGACTACGCGCACCGCAAGAAGGACGCGCGCGGCCAGGAGCTCTACATCATCCACCGCGACGTCTCGCCGCAGAACATCCTCATCTCGTTCGAGGGTGAGGTGAAGATCATCGACTTCGGTATCGCGAAGGCCGCGAACCGGAGCCAGAAGACGCAGGCGGGAATTCTCAAGGGCAAGTTCGGCTACATGAGCCCCGAGCAGGTGCGCGGGCTGCCGATCGATCGCCGCTCCGACATCTTCGCCGTCGGCGTGATCCTCTACGAGATGCTCACGGGCGAGAAGCTGTTCGTCGGTGAGTCTGACTTCTCCACCCTGGAGAAGGTGCGCAACGCCGAAGTACCCACGCCGCGCCAGTTCAACCCGAACATCCCCGCCGGCCTCGAGAAGGTCGTCATGAAGTCCCTCGCTCGCGAGAGCGAAGATCGCTACCAGTGGGCCAGCGATCTCCAGGAAGACTTGATGCGCTTCCTCCTCGCGGGCGATGCGATCTACTCAGGCAAGCACCTCGGCGCGTTCATGAAGGACGCGTTCGCCGAAGACGTGCTCCGCGAGAACGAGAAGATGGAGCGCTTCGCGGGCGTGGAGAAGCCCGAGACGGGCCTCGACACCTCAACCACCCACAGCGCCGTGCCCCGTGCCGCCGCTGCGCCTCCTCCCGCTCCCGCGCCGGCAGCGCCCCCGCGGCGCAACACCCAGCAGCCTTCTCCCGCCATCTCCGCCCTTGGTGGAGGAAGTGGCGGGAACAGTGGAGGCAACTCCGGCGGTGGCCGGCGCGCCACGCAGAACGTCGCCGTGGCCGGCGGTTCGGGCGCGGTCGCGATGGGCATGCAGAGCTCCAAGATCGATATCCCTCCGCCCTCTGAGGAAGAGTTGGCCGAGATGGATGGCGGCGGGAGCAAAGATCGCACGGTGATGGTCGCGCTCGACGCGAACCCCGGCGAGGACGACAACTCCACCGCCATCGGCACTTCGCCCTTCGCGAATGCGCAGCCTGAGCCCACCGCTCCCGCGGGGCGACAGCTTCGCCCCAACGCGCCGACCTCGGGCAACTCCACCACGCACGACAACCTCAAGCCCGCTCCCTCGAGCCGGCCCTCGGTGAAGAGTCTGCGCGACCTCCCCGCGGACGAGACGCTGGTTCCGCAGCCGCGCAGCTCACTGGTCGACGAAGACTCGCCTGACGATCTGCGCCCGATCGAGAGCACCGGCTTCCGCCCCGCGCTCGATCCCGATTCGGACTTCAAGACCGGCGAGAATCAGGCGCTGGATCCCGCGGCGTTCGACTCGACCATCCCGCCCAAGAGCAACGGCAAGCCGAAGATCGTGATCGGCGACGCTCCCGTCGGCGGCGCGACCAGCATCGGCCCGTCGCCCTTCGCTCAGAAGAGCGAAACCCGGATGTACGACACGGGCGAGGAGGGCGAAGAACAGCAGGACGAGCAGCAAGACGAGAACTACGACGACCAGCAGGACGAACAACAAGACGAACAGCAAGAGGAACAGCAGGACGAGCAGCAGGACGAGCAGCAGGAAGAAGAGATCAACGCCGACGCGGATCAAACCGCGGCTCCCTCCGGCAAGAGCGCCAAGGTCGCTGCGAAGGCGGCGACTCCTGCGAAGAAACCCGCGGGCAAGAGCGCTGCGCCTGCCGCTGACGGCAAGCGCAAGGGCCTGCTGATCGCCATCGCTGCCACCGCCGTGCTCGCCCTCGTGGTGATCATCGCGGCCGCCGTGAAGTTCGCGGGCGGTCCGAAGAGCGCCGTGTTCGTCACCGGAACTCCGAAGGATGTGCCGTTCACCGTCACCATCAACCCGGGCAAGACGGTGGTCGAGAAGCCGACGAAGCCCATCGAGCTCGAGCCCGGCGAGTACACGCTCGAGTTCAAGCCGAGCGTGCCTGGCTACCTCTCGGGCAAGAAGCAGATCTCGCTCAAGCCGGGCAAGACCTCAGCGGTGAACGTGACCTTCCAGCGCTCCGAGCCGGAAGTCGCGGGCAACGATCCTGGCCCCGAGGTGAAGGATCCCCCGAAGAACGATCCGCCTCCGAAGTCCGACCCTCCGAAGAACGACCCGCCCACCACCGGCACTCTCTGGGAAGCTTCCATCACCAGCACCGAGCCGGGCGTCGAGATCTTCCTCGACGGCAAGTCGCGCGGCATGGCCCCGGTCACCGTGAAGGACCTGGCGGCCGGCAAGACCTACGAGTTCACCGCCAAGAAGGCGACGTTCGAGGACCAGGTGTTCTCTCTCTCGAGCGACGGCAAGCAGGCGAAGGTCGAGAAGGCGCTCACGATGGTGAAGGTTGCCGTCGCGAAGGTCGACCCGCCCAAGTCTGATCCGCCGCCCAAGGCCGATCCTCCTCCGAAGGCTGACCCGCCGCCCAAGGCTGATCCTCCTCCGAAGGCGGATCCTCCGCCCAAGAAGGACCCCCCGCCGGTCGCCAAGGTCGACCCGCCGCCCAAGAAGGATCCTCCGCCGAAGGCTGATCCCCCTCCGAAGAAGGATCCGCCCCCCGCCCCGAAGAGCAAGGTGATGGGCAAGGTGGCGTTCACCTCGAAGCCCATCGGCGCAGAGGTCTGGGTTGACGGGAAGAACACCGGCAAGAAGACGCCCGTGCCGCAGCCCCAGGCGCTCGAGTTCAGCGTCGGCAAGCACAAGGTCGTCTTCAAGCTCGACGGCAAGAGCTCGGCCCCCACCGAGTTCGAAGTGACGGAGGCCAACAAGGACAAGCCGGCCGTCGTGAAGGGCGAGCTGTAACTGCCCGGCCAGCCTCTGGCCCTTGGGCCAGAGGAGGCTTCAAGAAGTCGGGGCTCCGTGGCATAGCTTGGCCATGCAGACCACCGCTTCAGCGCCCGCTCCCGCCGCTCCCGCGAAGCCTGCGGAGCAGCCGTTCAGCTACCCGCTCGCCCGCGCGTTCGTCGAACCCGACTGGGAACGAATCCCCGGATACAAAGGCGTCTCCAAGGCTGACTGGGAGAGCGCGCTCTGGCAGCGGCGGCACACGATCAAGAACCTGAAGGAGCTCAAGGCGGCGCTCGGCGCGCTGCTCCCTGAGACCCTGGCGACGTCCATCGAGCGCGATCAGAAAGAGCGCGCCACGATGTCGATTCTGATCACGCCGCACATGATCAACACCATGAACACGGAGGATCTCTGGGGAGATCCCCTGCGGCGCTACATGCTGCCCGCGCTCGAGGATCGAAACACGGCGTGGCCGAATCACCCGATGGCCTCGCGCGACTCGCTCCACGAAGCCGAGATGTGGAAGGTCGAAGGCCTCACCCACCGCTACCCCACCAAGGTGCTCGCCGAGCTGCTCTCGACCTGCCCGCAGTACTGCGGTCACTGCACCCGCATGGACCTCGTCGGCAACGACGTGCCGCAGGTGGAGAAGCACAAGTTCTCGGTCGCCCAGCCTGAGCGCTGGACGAAGATGCTCGAGTACCTCCGCCAGACGCCGGGCGTGCGCGACGTGGTGGTCTCGGGTGGCGACGTGGCCAACGTGCCCATCGGTCAGCTCGAGAACTTCGTCTCGCAGCTGCTCGACATTCCGAACATCCGCGACATTCGCCTGGCGTCGAAGGGCCTGATGGGCATTCCGCAGCACTGGCTGCAGGACAACGTGCGCGCCGCCCTCGAGCGCCTCGGCAAGAAGGCCTTCGAGCGCAACGTCGACATCGCGGTGCACACGCACGTCAACAACGCGAACCAGGTGACGCCGCTGCTCGGGCGCGCCGCGAAGATGATCCTCGAGGTCGGCTTCCGCGACGTGCGCAACCAGGGCGTGCTGTTGCGCGGAGTGAACGCCACCTCACGCGACCTGCTCGAGCTCAGCTTCATGCTGCTCGATCACGCGCGGATCCTCCCGTACTACTTCTACATGTGCGACATGATCCCGAACTCCGAGCACTGGCGGGTCTCGGTGGGGACGGCGCAGAAGCTCCAGCACGACATCATGGGGTACATGCCGGGCTTCGCCACGCCGCGCATCGTGTGCGACGTGCCGTACGTCGGGAAGCGCTGGGTGCACCAGGTCGCCAACTACGACCGCGAGAAGGGCATCTCGTACTGGACGAAGAACTACCGCACCGGCATCGAGATGAACGATCCCGAGGCGCTCAACCGCCAGTACGAGTACTACGACCCGGTGTTCGACCTCCCCGAATCGGGCCAGCAGTACTGGCGCGAACAGGTGGCGAAGGGCACTCAGCTGTCGCACTCGGTGCACGCGTAAGTCTCTCGTGAGCTCCGAGTCGGATCATTCGGATGAACGGCGGCCGGCCGAGCCTGCGGAGCGGCGTCGCGCGCTCTTCCCCGAGGCGACTGACGCGCAGTGGAGCGATTGGCGCTGGCAGATGCGCCACTCGGTGCACGACGCGAAGGGCCTCGAGCGGCTGGTGCCGCTCACCGAGGACGAGCGCGCCGGACTCGATGAGACGAGCAAGCTCTTCCGCGTGGGCGTCTCGCCCTATTACCTCTCGCTGATCGATCCTTCGCACCCGCTATGCCCGGTGCGCATGCAGGCGATCCCCGTGAAGGCCGAGGCGCGCGTTCGCGAAGGTGAGCTCGCCGATCCACTCGGTGAAGATCCCCACCGGCCGGTGGAGGCGATCGTTCACAAGTACCCCGACCGGGTGCTCTTCCTCGCGACTGATACCTGCTCGGTCTACTGTCGGCACTGCACGCGCCGGCGGATCACCAAGGGCGGAGAAGCGGAGCTCACCAAGAGCGCCCTGCAGCAGGGCATCGAGTACATCCGCGCGCACCCCGAGGTGCGTGACGTGCTGATCAGCGGAGGAGATCCGCTGCTGCTCTCGGACGAGCGCCTCGAGCAATTGCTGGCGCCGCTCCGCGAAATTCCGCACGTGGAGATGATTCGCATCGGCACCCGCATGCCGGTGACGTTGCCGATGCGGGTGACGGAGCCGCTGGCGAAGCTGCTGCGCCGCTTCGCGCCGCTGTTCGTGATCACTCACTTCAATCACCCGAAGGAGATCACTCCCGAGGCGCGCGCTGCGTGCGAGCTGCTGGTCGATCACGGCGTGCCGGTGGAGAACCAGTCGGTGCTGATGCGCCGGCTCAACTCGGATGCGCGCATCATCAAGGAACTCAATCACGCGTGCCTGTGCATGCGCGTGCGGCCGTACTACCTGCACCAGATGGACGTGGCCGAGGGCTGTGAGCACCTCCGCACGCCGATCGCCGAGGGTGTGAAGATCCTCGAGCAGCTGCGTGGGTGGACCTCGGGCCTCGCGGTGCCGCACCTCGCGGTCGATCTGCCGGGCGGCGGGGGGAAGGTCACGCTGCAGCCTGAGTACGTGGTGGAGCGCGGTGGCGCGCAAACCATGTTCCGCAACTACCAGGGCAAGAGCTACGCATATCCGGAGCCTGAGGAGACCGACTGCTCGTGCCCCTACGACGCGGTCTGGACGAATCGGACGCAGAGATGAGCACGAAGGGGCGCACGGCCGAGGCGCTCGCGTTCTGGGGGCTCGTGCTGCTCGCGCTGGCGCTCTGCGCGTGGCGTTGGAGCGCGCAGGTGAGCGGAGTGTCGGCTGAGCAGGCGGAGTCGCTCCTGCTGGCGCGCTCGTGGGTCGATGGAGTGGGTCTGCGGCTGACCGCCGCCTCGTCGTCGTCGCCGGGCCCAGCGAATCTTCCGTGGCTCTTCGTGCAGGCGCTCGTGCTCCGCGGGGGAATGGCGCCGGAAGTGTGGCTGCCCAGAGTCTCGATCGCGCTCTTGGGGCTCGCGTTGGTGGCGGTGGCTTTGCGCGGCGCGTGGGTGTGGCGACGCTCGGTTCAGTTGGAAGATGCCTTGCCCGCGCTGGCGCTGAGCGTGGCGACGGCGACCGCGGAGGCTGCGGCCTTGGGCAGCGGGTCCGTTGCCTGGGTGCTGGCGCTCTCCGTGGTGGCGATCGTGATGGGGCGCGGACTGTCGACTGGGGTGAGCACGGCGCCTGCGGTGGCGATCGGTGCGTTGTGCCTGCTGCGGCCGTCGGCGATCTGGTTGCTGGTCTCGAGCACGCCTGCGTGGTGGGTCGCCGCGCGGGTCGAGGGACGGCCGGGGCTCAAGGAAGCGCTGAGGTTTCTGTTCACCGGCGCGTTCGTCGCTGGGCTCGTGTTCGTCTTCAGGTTCTTCGTGCTCGGAGCGCTTCCGCTCGAGGGACTCTTCCCGTCAGACCTGGGGCGGGAGAGCACGCTCGCGTTTCTCGCGCGGCAGTCGATCTGGTTCTGGGCGGCGCTCTCAGGCGCGTTGGTGGCGACAGTGTGGCACCGCTTCCACCTGCGCGGCGGCGGCACCGTGCTCGCGTGGGTGTTGATGACGGTGGTGCTGGCGAATTGGATTCCGTCGCCGCGCACGCTCTTCCTCGGCTGCGTGCCGCTGCTGGCGATGCTGGTAGGAGACGGGCTCTCGGCTGCGCGCCAGGGGTTGGAGAAGGGCCGAGAGCGGCCGCTCCGGCTGTTGTCGTGGGGGGCGTTCTTCGGGCTGACGGTGATGCTGGGGCTGGCGGCCGCGGCGTCCTACGCGCTGGGCCCGGTGATGCAGGCGCGAGGCGAGGTGGCGCCGCGGCAGGATCTGAGAGACGAGCTCTCGCGCCGTGGGCTTCGTCAGCCGTTGATCGCGTGGAGCGATGCCGTGGAGGCTGCCTCGCTGTTTCCCGACGCGCGCGTGGTGGTGATCAACGCTCCGACGCTCGCGTTGGAAGACTTGTTGGTGAGCGAAGGGCCGCCTGATCTGGTGGACCTGCGCGTCTCAGTCGAGGGCATGCCGCGGTTGGCTGCGAGCATGAGCCCAGGGCCTGGAGCGTGGTGGTTGGCGGAGCAGTCGCCCGACGACGATCCGCGTTGCCCCGAGGGGCGGCTCGGCCTGCTCTCGACGACGGGGACGCAGTTGGTGGCGCAGCTCGAAAAGGACGTCGCCGACGAGCAGCTGCAGCGCGGGCTTTCGCGGTGGCGGTGTGCACTCGGTGCGCTCGATGCAGCGCAGCTCCCTGATGCTCAATCTCGTCGGACGTTCGCCGAGATGGTCGAAGGACGATCGACGGTGTTCGAGCAGCAGGGACGGATGGAGCTCGCGGTTCGGGCGGCGTCGCTGGCTGCGTCGGTGGAGAGTGAGGACGTTCAGCGCCGAGCACGGGCCGAGCGGTTGCGCGCGAGGTGGCTTTCCTCTCGATAGCCGCTCGAGCAGAGCCGGATCGCGTCGTCGCCCACGGCCTCGCTCGTTGTGTCTCCAACTGCGGTTCGCTCCGCATCGCTCGTTGGGTGAGCGTGGTGCGCGCGCGTTCCATCTTCGAGCCGCAGGTCACGGCTGAGCGCCACTCCTGCTGCGACACCTTTCGCTCTCTTCGCCCTCGCCTGAGGCGAGAGGGAGAGACGTCACTTCTTCTTCGGCTCACTCGGCGAGCCACCTCACGAACTCCACGTTCTCGGCGGGATCGAGGTCGCGCTCTGGTGCTTCAGATAGCCCCCGACCGTCCCGTCGGTAGAGGGAGAACGTCAACTGGTGCGCGGCTGGGTCGAAGTGTCCCCCTCACCCCGACCCACTCCCCGCTGGCGCAGGGAGAGGGAGATTCAGGATCCCACGATGGCGAGGGCTTCCTTCTGGAAGTCGATCACCCGCTGCGCGGTGCTGCGGACGTCTTCGGCGGTCACCGCCGCGATCTCTTCGGGGTACTGGAGGTACGCCTCGGCGCCGAGGCCGTAGCAGGCGTCGAGCGCCATCACTCCGGCGCGGGCGCCGTTGCGTTGCAGCCCGATGCCCTGGGTGCCGATCAGGTGCTCCTTCGCGCGAGAGAGCTCGGCGTCGCTCACCAGGTCGACCTTCAGCTTCTCGAGCTCGGCGCGAATTCCCGCGAGCGCCGCTTCGACCTTCTCGGGGCTCGTGCCCATGTAGACACTGAACGATCCGGGATCGAGGCCCTCCATCACCATCGCCGACACGCTGTAGGCCATCGAGCGTTTGTCGCGCAGCTCGAGGAACAGCCGGCCGCTCTGCCCAGAGAGGAGCGTCTGCATCACCTCGAGCCCACGCCGCCACGGATCGGTCATGCGCGCGCCGGGGAAGCCGAGCACCAGATGTGTCTGCGCCTTCTGCAGCGTGCGCTTCTCATGCCGAGGTCCATTCCACGCGGGCTCGCTCGCGATCTTCGGCACCCCCGCGGTTTTGCCCTGCGTTCCCCCGAGCAGCGCGCTCGCCCGCTCGAGCACCACCTCGGTGTCGACGTCGCCGACCACGGCGAGCGTCATCTGCGACGGATCCATCCACTTCGCGTGGTAGCTGCGCATCGCCTCGGGAGTGAGTGCTTCGACCGAGTTCCGCTCACCGAGCGTGGAGAGCCGGTATGGATGCGCTTGCCAGAGCGTCTTCCCAAATAGCTCGAACGCGAGCGACGAAGGACGATCGTCGCGGCTCGCGATGTCCTGCAGTTGCTGCGCACGCTCTCGGTCGAACTCCTCGGCGCTGAACGCGGGATGCTGGAGCGAATCGGCGAAGAGCTCGAACGCGCGTTCGAAGTGCTTGCTCAAGAACTCGCCGCGCAGCGACATCGAGTTGCGCCCGGCGATCGCCGAGATCGAGCCGGCCATCGAGTCGACGAGATGGCTGAACTCCTCCGCGCCCACCGACGTGGTGCCGCGCGTGATGGATCGCGCCAGCAGGGTGGTGAGGCCGCTCGATTCCGGAGTCTCGTAGCGCACGCCTCCGTGGAACGAAGCGCGCATCGCCAGCAACGGCACCGAGCGCTCTTCGCGAACGATCACCGTCGCGCCATTGCCGAGTTTCTGCACGGTCACTCCGGCCTTCGCCTTGCGCGCGTTGCCAGAGAGACGAAGCGGAGTCGCCGCCGGGAGCGCGCGGGCAGGCAACGATGCCGGCCGGTTCGAAGAGAGGCGCGTGAGCACCTCGCGCACCTGCTCTTCGGTGAGCGACGTGTCCTTCGGAAGCAGACCGGTCACCACCGCGCGATCGAACGTGAAGTACGTGTTCGCCACTTCGCGCAGCTGCTGCGCGGTCACCTGGCTCACCGCCTCGTAGTAGGAGGCTTCGCGCTCGAGCCCGCCCGCCATCGACTCGTAGTACCCGAGCTTGCGCGCGTGACCCTGCACGGTCTCGCGCTGGTACACCGCCTCGGCTTCGATCAGCGACTTGATGGTCTCGACCTCGTCGCGATCAGCCTCCACGCGCGTGAGCGTGGCCATCACGCGCACCGTCTCTTCGAAGGCCTCACGCAGCGTCGCGGGCTGAGCCACCAGGGAGGCCGCGAACAACCCGCGTTCCCTCGGAGTCCACGCCCACGCGTTGACATCGCGCGCCAGAGAACGCTTTCGCCGCACCTCGAGCGAGAGCCGCGAGGCGTCTCCCTGGCCGAGCAGCATCGCGAGCACGTCGAGGGCCGCGGTGTCCTTGTGCTCCACGCCCGGAATCTGGAACGCCAGGTGGAGATGCGCGTCTTTCACCTCGTCATGCGTGAGCGACACACGCACGTTGGAGAAGTCGGGCTCGATGGGGCGATGGAAGCCCGGCAGCTCGGCGCGCGCCCAGTTGCCGCCGAAGAGCTCTTCGATCTGCGCCCGCAGCTCCGTCTCATCGAAGTCGCCCACCGCGGAGACCACGATGTTCGAGGGCTGGTAGTGCTTCGCGTAGAAGGACAGCACCCGCTCCCGGGTGTGGGCCCGCACGTCAGCCTCGAAGCCGATCACCGGCCGGCCGTACGGGTGGGTGTGGAAGGCCTCTGCGAAGAGCGCCTTGGACGCCCGGCGCGAAGGCATGTCGAGGCTGCGCTTGATCTCCTCGCAGACCACCTCGATCTCCCGGGTCAGCTCACCGGCTTCGAAGGCCGAATTCCGGACGGCGTCGGCGAGCACATCGAGCCCCTGACGGGCGTGCCGGCTGGCCATCACCACGTGGTAGACGGTCTGATCGAAGCTCGTCCACGCGTTGATTTCCCCTCCGTGAGCCTCGATGGAGCGGGCGATCTCGCCGAGGCCCCGCTTCCCCGTGCCCTTGAACAACATGTGCTCGTGTAGGTGCGCGAGGCCCACCTCTTCGGGGGACTCATCGGCGCTGCCGACCTTCACCCATACCTGAAAGGCCACGACGGGTGCCTGTCGTTGTTGCTCGAGCACCACCGTCATTCCATTGCTCAACCTGTAGCGAGCTGTCATTGCTGGGCCACGCTCTCAACTTCGCGCTCGGTGGGGAAGGGGTTAGGCTGGGTCCGAGCTTGTTTGGTCACTAATGCCGCCCAACGACGATCCTCTCGCCAGTCTGCGTAACGCGCTGGTCGAAGAAGACGAGCCTCTCTTCCCGACGGCGCCGCCGCCGGCAAAACCTGCGCTGGTGCAGGCCGCTGCCCCTGCGCCCGCTCCCAGGGCCCCGGCTCCCGCAACGCCGAATGCGGGCAAGCCGCCTGCGCTTCCGCCTCCGCTTCCTCCGAAGCCGAAGACCGGAGCGCATCAGTCGCTTCAGCCTCAGGCTCCGCAGCAGCCGCTCCACACGCGCACGGCGGTGGTGCCTCCGAACGCCTCGCCCGCGGTGAGCCAGCTGCAGGGCCTGCAAGCGCCTCCGGCCTTCGCCATTCCCAACATCCCGGGCTCGATTCAGCGGCCGCCTCCGGGAGATCCGTTCCAGGAGCCGCCTGAGCCGCGCATTCCCGTTGGGGTCGACGCTGAAGAGAAGCTGAAGGTCTTCCGCGGCATCATGAAGGGAAAGGACGAGGCGCTCGGTCGCGGGCGCGCGCTCTACCAGGCGGTCGATCTCGAAGCGCAGCAGCTGCGCGCGATCACCACGCAGATGAAGGGCCAGCTCGAGCTGGCGATGGTCGAGGTGCAGCGCGCCGCGGACTACCCGCAGCAGCTCCAGCTGTTGAAGGACATGCTGGAGAAGGACACCGTCCGCGCGGACGCCGCCGAGAAGAAGATGGAGGACCTCGTCGTTCGCTTCGCCGAAGCGGACAACGAGCGGCGCGATCTCACCAACGCGCTGGCCGAGGTGGAGCAGCAGTTCCGCGACGCGGCCTCGCAGCTGGGTGAAGAGAAGAAGCAGCGCCAGCACCTCGAGGAAGAGCTCGCGGGCCTCAAGGAAGCGCTCGAGAACTCGCAGGATCGCGTGAGCGAGCTCGCCGGCAAGCTGGGCGCCGCGAAGCAGGAGTTCGAGGCCCTCACGGCGCAGGCCACCAGGACCGCGGAAGAGCTCAAGACGAAATCCGAAGACGTCGATCGCCTCACGGGCGAAGTCGACGGCGGCACGCTCGAGCTGCAGGCAGAGAAGCAGCGCGCGCAGACCGCGGAAGAGAAGCTCAAGACGCTCGAGAGCGAAGCCGAGTGGGCGAAGTCTTCGCTGGATCAGGCGCAAGGCCGCGTCACCGAGCTCGAGCAGCAGGTGGGCGAGCTGCGCGGTGAGAAAGAAGCGATCGAAGGAGAGCTCGGCAATCGCAGCCAGGCGGCGAGCGATCTCGAGAGCCAGCTCGGTGAGCTTCGTGGCGAGAAGGAAGCCCTCGAGGCCGAGCTCAACAATCGGCAGGAAGCGCTCGAAGAGGCGCAGTCGAGAGCAGAGGGCGCCGAAGGTCGCGTCGCTTCGCTCGAGGCGCAGCTGCGTGAGACCGGCGGCCTCGCTCGCAATCAGCTTCTCCAGCTTCAGCAAGATCTCCAGCAGGCCCGCGCGCAGCTCGAAGAGGCGAAGGCCGCGGTGCAGGCGCGCGAGAAGGAGCTCCACGCGCGGGGCAACGAGCTGCAGCAGCACGAGCTCTCGATGCAGCGCCAGCAGGCAGAGCTGGGCCGGCTCCAGTCGGAGCTCGAGATGTCCGAGGGTCGTGCTTCCTCGGCCCAGGGCGAGCTGACGCGCTTGCAGGGTGAGCTCGAGCTCGCCGAAGGCCGTGCTTCAGCCGCGCAGGCGGAGGTGGCCGAGCTGCAGGGAACGCTCGATGCGGTGTCTTCGCAGGCGAGCAGCACTTCGGGCGAAGTCGATCAGCTCCGTGCCCAGCTGCAGACGATGCAGAAGACCGCCGCGGGCAGCGACGCGCAGGGGCAGCAGCTGCAGGCGATGGTGAACCAGGCCAACATGCGGGCGACCGCGGCCGAGCAGAAGCTCAAGCAGCTCGAGGGTCAGAAGAGCGCGGCGAGCGGCAAGGAGGTCGACGACCTCAAGGCCAAGCTCAAAGAGATCACCGAGCGAGCGAAGGCCGCCGAGACCAAGGCCGCTCAGCAGGAAGCGCGCGCGGCGCAGGCCGAAGCGCGGGCGAAGATGGGCTCCGGGGCCGCGGCTGGTGGCGACGCGAAGGCGCGCGCTGCCGAGGCGAGGGTCGCCGAGCTCGAGAAGAAGGTGCAAGCGCTCTCGGGAATCGAAGACGAGTACCGCGCGATGCAGGGCATGGAGATTCAGCTCAAGCAGCGCATCCAGGAGCTGGAGGATCGGGAAGAGCCGACCTCTACCAACCTGGTGGCGATGCCCGCGAACGGCGCCGCCTCGGCCGAGCTGGAGAAGTTGAAGACCGAGAACGCCAACCTGAAGAAGAAGCTGATGTCGGCGGAGACGGCGATCGAAGCCGCGGCTTCTCTCAAGTCGAAGGTGGCCAAGCTGGAAGCGCAGCTCAAGGGCGCGGCGCCCCGGAAGTAGTGGGTGGTGGCTCCCCGCGCTCCAGTCGACGTGCATACGGGCCTCGAGGCCGCGCGCTTCGGCGTGTACGTGCACTTTCCCTACTGCCTCTCGAAGTGTCCGTACTGCGACTTCGCGTCGACCGCGGCGAAGCAGATACCCGACGAGCGCTACACGAAGGCGATCCTCACGGAGCTCGAGCGCCGGGTGGAGCGAGCTCAGCTGAAAGGGCGCGAGGTCACTTCGATCTTCATCGGGGGCGGCACCCCGTCGCTGTGGGCACCTCGCTCGGTGGGCGTGGTGCTGGAGACGATCGCTCGGGTGCTCGACGTCGCGTCTGGTTGCGAGATCACGCTCGAGGCGAATCCCGGAGCGGCGGATGCAGAACGCTTCAGTGGCTATCGCTCCGCCGGGGTGAATCGGCTCTCGATGGGCGTGCAGAGCTTCGACGCAGGCACGCTCCACACGCTGGGGCGCTCGCACGATGGCGCGACTGCGAAGCGCGCCTTTTCCGCGGCGCGCGCGGCGGGGTTCGACAACGTCTCGATGGACTTCATCTACGGCGTGCACGGCCAGACGCTCGCGCAGGTGGAGTCGGACGCCCGTGCCGCGGTGGCGCTCGGATCAGAACATCTCTCGGCGTACGCGCTCACGCTCGACAAGGCCTCGCTCGCGGAGGACGTGCCGCTCGCCAAACAGCTCGCGCGCGGAGAAGTGCACCTTCCGCCCGACGAGACCGTGGTGACGATGCAGCGGCTGGTGCGCGACGTGTTCGCTTCAGCGGGGCTCGAGCGGTACGAAATTTCGAACTACGCGAAGCCCAGCTTCCACTCGCGGCACAACTCGCTCTACTGGACCGGCGGCGAGTACCTCGCGGTGGGCACGGGCGCGACCGGCTTCGTGAAGGCGGAAGAAGTGGTGCGCTACTCGAACCAGCGCAGCGCCGAGAAATACCTCGCCGAGGTGGAGGCAGGCGGGCTCCCCGAGGCGAATCGTGAGGTGCTGAGCGCGGTGGAGCTCTTCGAGGAGCGAGTGGCGATGGGCCTTCGTCTCAAGAACGGCGTCGACCTGGAGGCCGTATGCCGCGCGTTCGGTCAGAGCATGGAAGCGCGTCAGCTCACCGTGAAGCACCTGGTGAACGCAGGCATGGCGGAGCTGCGAAATGGCAGACTGGCGCTCACCGATGCGGGGTTCGACGTGCACTCGGCGATCAGCGCCCGATTGATGTAGGAATCAGCTTCCGATGAGCGGTTACTTCCAGTGGTTCATTCTGACGGCGATCACCGGGAGTCCGCTCGGCTCAGCGGTCGCGTTGATCGTGTTCTGGCTGGTGGTCGATCGCTTCACGCTGGGTTTCCTGCCTGATCCGGTGCGGTGGTTCATCCGCTGGCGGCGAGTGTCGAAGCTGGAGAGCGTCGTCGAGCACAACCCGCACGATGGCAGAGCTCGCCTCGAGCTCGCGCAGCTGTTGGTGGAGCGCAATCGAGGCAAGCAGGCGGTCGACGTGCTCCGTCCCAACTTCGACAAGGGCGCCGACGACGTGCAGAGCGTCTTCACCATGGGCGAGGCGTGCCTGCAGGCGGGGTACGTGGAGCAGGGTGAGAAGCTGCTCAACCACGCTGAAGAGCTGAGCCCCGAGTTCCGCGTGGGAGAGCTTCACCTCGTGCGCGGCAAGCAGCGGATCGCGCGCGGTGATTTCGCGGGCGCGAAGAGCTCGCTCGATGCGCTACTCAAGCTGCGGCGCGGCACCATCGAGGGCCGGGTGCTGATGGCGCAGGCGATGAAGGGCCTCGGCGACGACGGCGCCGCTGCGCTGATGAACGACGAGGCGTGGCGCGAGTACGTGAGCGCTCCGGGCTTTCAGCGGCGCAAGGAGCGTCTCTGGGCGTGGCGCGCGCGTCCTTCGCGGCCCGCGACGTACCTGCTGATCTTCATCCTGGTGTTCGCGTTCTTCGGCACGGTGGTGGCTCCGAAGTTGTCGACGTTCGCGAAGCGAAGCCCGTACGGCTACTACGACCCCGGGCTCAACGATCCCGACGCGGACGAGTGAGCTTCGATTCGTGAGAGCAGATCTTCGAGCTGCGTCGCGTCGCTCGAGGTGAGGCCATCGAAGACGGGCGCGAGCGCGGTCATCACCACCACGCGAATGCGATCGAACCAGCGCCGGCCCTTGGCCGTGAGATCCACGCGCATGCGGCGGCGATCGCCTCCGTCACGCTCTCGCTTCACCAGGCCCATCTGCTCTAGCTGATCGAGCGCGCGCGAGGTGCCGGCGGGGTCCATACCCACCCGGTCGGCGAGCGCGATCTGCGAGTGCAGGCCCTCGCGCGCGATGGCGGAGATCAGCTGCCAGTGCACGAACGGTGCGCCTTCGCGATCCATCGCCCTCGCGGCGCGTGCCCGCATGTCGCGGCGCAGGCGGCCCACGGCTCGGGCAAGGCGCTCGGTGCGATCGAGGTGTTTCGTCACGGTGAAACCATCGCCGGTCTGAATTCATGTGACAAGCAATGATTGTTAAATGCAACGATTTCTGGTGAGGATCGCCCCGATGCGTGTGCTCGCCGTGATGATGAGTTCGATGCTGGCCCTCAGCTGCTCCGAGCCAGCGAAGGCGGCCAAGGTGCGGCCTGCTCCGCTGGTGGTGGCGGTGCCGGTGAAGGTGATCGACGTGCCGGTGCTGGTGAAGGCGCCGGTGGATCTGCGGCCCATCGCCCAGGCGGACGTGGGCTCGAAGACCGTGGGCTACCTCGACGCGGTGTTGGTCGATCGCGGTGACCTGGTGAAGAAGGGGCAGCTGCTCGCGCTGGTGCGTCCTTCTGAGCTGCCGGATCAGTTGCTCTCGGCGAAGAGCGCGGTGGCGCAGGCGCAGGCCTCCTCTGCCTTGGCGAAGTCGAACCTCGAGCGCGCGCAGTCGCTCGCTCCGCGCGGACTGGTCTCCCAGCAGGAACTGCAGAACGCGACCAATGCGGCCGCTTCCAGTGAGGCTCAGCTCGCGGCGGCCCAGGCGCAGCTCGGGGTCTACGCCACGCGCCTGGGAGAGACCCGGCTCGAGTCTCCCTTCGATGGCGTGGTGGTGAGCCGCAAGCTGGATCCCGGTGCGTTGGTGGGAACGGGGAGTGGCGCCGTGGTCACCGTCGCGCGGGTGGACGTGGTGCGCGTCTTCATCAGCGTGAACGAGCGGCAGGCGCCCTTCGTGAAGCTCGGTCAGCACGCCCAGGTGCGCTTCGACGCGCTGCCAGGCCAGGTGTTCGAGGCGAAGGTCGAGCGGCTGGCGCCTTCGTTCGATCCACTCACCCGGACGCTCGACGCCGAGCTTCAGCTCCCCAATCCCGAGCGGCTGCTGCGGCCCGGCATGTACGGTGAGGCGCAGCTCGAGCTCGATCGCCACGCCAACGCGTTGGTGTTGGGCGCCGAGGCGGTGCAGCTCTCCGACGGGAAGGCGTTCGTCTACGTGCTCGACGGAGAGCAGGTGCGCCGCCGCGAAGTGAAGCTGGGCGAAGAGCTGGGCGAAGAACTCGAGATCGTGAGTGGCATCGCCGCCGGCACGGTCGTGGTGACGCGCGGCATCGACGGGTTGTCGGAGGGCGCGAAGGTGCGCACGTCGCCGGCGAAGGGGCCTTGAACGATGTGGCTCACGCGCCTGGCGCTGCGGAACCCAGTGCTCATCTTGATGATGTCGCTGATGTCGATCGTGCTGGGCGCGGTGTCGCTCAATCGCCTCTCGGTCGACCTCTTTCCCGAGATCAACGTCCCCAACGTGCGAATCGCGACCTTCTATTCAGGCGCGGGTCCCGAGGACATCGAGAAGGCGATCACCCAGCCCATCGAACGCGCGGTGAGCGCCGCTCCCGGAGTCGATCGGGTCGAGTCGACGAGTAAGCAGGGCACCTCGCTGGTGACGGTGTGGTTCCAGTACGGCACCAACCTCGACACCGCGCAGTTCGAGGTGCAGCAGCGCGTGGGGCAGATCATGAACACGCTGCCGCCCGGCGTGGGGCAGCCGCTCACCCTCAAGTTCGACATCACCAACATCCCCGTGGTGCAGATCGCGGTCACCAGCAACACGCTCGATGAGAAGCAGCTGGCCGAGCTCGCGCTGAACGTGATCGAGCCGCAGCTGGAGCGCGTGCCCGGAGTGGCGAGCGCGACTCCGGGTGGTGGACGGCAACGCGAGCTGCAGGTGCTCACCGATCTCGATGCGCTGCGTGCGCGCAGCCTCTCGATCCTCGACCTGGTGAACTCGGTTCGTCAGTCGAACCTGTTGTTGCCCTCGGGC
Organism: uncultured Myxococcales bacterium; assembly: GCA_966211295.1. Lineage (GTDB taxonomy): Bacteria > Myxococcota > Myxococcia > Myxococcales > Myxococcaceae > Archangium_A. Next base: position 18,199 of record CBIHPJ010000011.1, read on the forward strand.
AGCCTGCGCACCGAAGGCCGCGACTACAACGTCTTCACCAACACGCAGGTGGAGACGCTCGACGAATTGCGCAACGTCACCGTGGGCGCTGCCACGGCGGACGGCCGGGTGATTCGCGTGGGCGACGTGGCCGAGGTGAAGGACGGCACGGCCGACCAGAACGAGATCGTGCGGGTGAACGGCGCGCGCGGCGTGTACCTGCGCGTGCTCAAGCAGCCTGGCGCCAACACCATCGCGGTGGTGGACGCAGTGCGCGAGGCGCTGCCGAAGCTGCGCGGAGTGCCACCTGACGCGAAGCTGGAGGTCGGCTTCGATCAGTCGAAGTACATCCGCGCGGCGGTGACCTCGCTGCAGCACGAGGCGCTGCAGGGCGGCCTCTTCGCGATTCTGATCATCCTGCTGTTCCTGGTGTCGTTGCGCGCGACGGGCATCGTGGCGGTGGCGATTCCGCTCTCCGTCATCTCGACGTTCATCCTGCTGTACTTCACCGGGCAGTCGCTGAACGTGTTCACCCTCGGTGGACTCGCGCTCGGCGTGGGGCGCCTCGTGGATGACTCCATCGTCGAGCTGGAGAACATCCATCGGCACCTGGGCCTGGGGCAGTCGCGGCGCGCAGCGGTGATCGCCGCGGCGCAGGAAGTCGCGATGCCGATTCTGGTCAGCACCATCACCACCATCGTCGTGTTCTTCCCGGTGCTCTTCCTGCAGGGCGTGGCGCGGAATCTCTTCATTCCGCTCGCGCTCACCATCAGCTTCGCGCTGGTGATGAGCTTCTTCGTGTCGCGCACGGTGACTCCGTTGTTGTGCATGTACTGGCTCAAGCCGCACGACGTTTCGAAGGATCCCGGCCTCGCAGGTCGCATCACCCGCGCGCTGGATCGCCTCGATCACGCGTATGCCCGCTCGCTCGAGGTGGTGCTGCGCAACCGCGTGGTCACCGTGGTGGCGATCATCGCGTTCAGCGCGCTGGCGCTCTCGCTCTTCAAACGCATCGGCACCGAGTTCTTCCCGGAGACCGACGAGGCGCAGGTCTCGGTGAACTTCCGCACGCCGATCGGCACCAAGGCGGCGAAGACCGAAGAGGTCGCGATCGTGGTGGAGAACGCGATTCGCAAGTCGCTCGGACTCACGAGCGACGAATCGCCGGGCGCGGTGACCACGATGATCTCGAGCTCGGGTCTGCCCGCGGGCCGCGGCGGACTCTTCGGCGGCAACAGTGGGCCTCACGCCGGCAACGTGAACGTGAACCTGGTGCCGCGCACGATGCGGGAGATCTCGGATCTCAAGGCGAGCGAGAAGGTTCGCTCCACCATCGGTGATTCGCTCCCCGGGGTGCAGGTGTTCATGCGGACGGGCGGCATCGTGAAGCGCATCTTGAACTTCGGTGCCGACGCGCCGATCGACGTCGAGATCCTCGGCTACGAGGTCGAGGAAGGTCAGGCTTACGCGAACGTGATCCTCGAGAAGCTGAAGAAGCTCTCGGCGGCCGATGGAAGCCCGTTGCTTGCGGATCTCCAGCTCAGCCGCGAGGACAACTATCCGCAGCTCGACGTGCAGGTCGATCGGCAGAAGGCCGGCGTGCTCGGCGTGACCGAGCAGACGATCGCGCAGACCGTGCTGGCGACGCTGGTGGGCAACTCGCAGTTCGCGCCCGTGCGCTGGACCGATCCACGTTCGGGAAACGAATACGACATCAACGTGCGCGCGAAGGACGAGTTCCGCAGCAGCGTGGACGACTTGCGCAAGGCGCAGCTGCGCACGCCGGCAGGACGGATGCTCTCGCTTGAGAGCGTGGCGTCGGTCGAGCGCTCGAGCGGTCCCGTGACCATCGGGCGCAAGTATCTGCAGCGGGTGATCGACGTCACCGCCAACGTGGCGATCGGGAAGGATCTCGGCACGGTCGCCGCAGCGGTGCGGCAGGTGCTCGAGGAGACTCCGCCTCCCGATGGTTTCACCGTACGGCTCGGTGGCCAGGCCGCGGCGCAGGAAGAGGCGTTCGCGGGCCTCGGCATGGCGGTGCTGCTCGCGATCGTGCTCGTCTACATGGTGCTCGCGTCTCAGTTCCGTTCGCTGGTCGACCCGCTGGTGATCATGTTCAGCGTGCCGCTCGGCGTCGCGGGCGTGGCGATCATGTTGTGGGCGACCGGCACGTCGCTCTCGGTGAACAGCTTCATGGGCATCATCATGATGATCGGCATCGTGGTGTCGAACGGCGTGCTGCTGGTCGACTTCGCGAATGTGCTGCGCAGACGCGGTCGCTCGTTGCACGACGCCACGGTCGAGGCGGGCCGCACGCGCCTGCGGCCGATTCTGATGACGACCATCGCGACGCTGGTGGGCTTGCTCCCGATGGCGCTCGGAATCGGAGAAGGCAGCGAGACCAACCTTCCGCTCGCGCGCGCGGTGATCGGCGGGCTGGGCGTGTCGACCGGACTCACGTTGTTCTTCGTGCCGGTGCTGTACACGTGGTTCGACCGCTTCGCGAACCGCACGCCCGACGAGGGCGACGAGGAAGAGGGCCACGCCGAGGTGACCGAGTCATGAACGCGCTCCTCGTCGCAATGTTGTTGGCCGCGGACCCTGAGGCGATCGGCTTCGAGGCTGCGGTGCAGCGCGCGTTGGGACATCACCCCGCTATGCGCGTGGCCGAGCAAGACGTATCGCGCGCGATGGCCCAGCTCGAACAGGTGCGCGCGCCGTCGCTGCCCACATTGATGGCGAACGGCAACTTCACGGCGCTGAGCCCGCGCGAAGCGACGCAGCTGCAAGGCGGGCAGGCCCCCCTGCAGAACGGGACGCAAGGGACGGCGAATCTGCAATTGGCGGTGCCGCTGCTGAACACGCCGCGCTGGGCGAATTGGTATCGCGCTGCTCAGTCGGTTGACGCCGTGCGCGCGACGGCGAACGACGTGAAGAGGCAGGTCGCCGTGGGGGCGGCGCGTGCCTGGCTCGCGGTGCTGGCGTCGAAGCGGCTGGTCTCGGCCGCCACGCTCGCCCGCGATTCTGCAAAGGCGCATCTCGACTACGCGCGCGAACGGTTCTCCGGTGGCGTGGGAAACAAGCTCGACGAGATCCGCGCGGCGCAGGAGCTGTCGGTGAGCACGACCCAGATGGAAACCGCGCTCTCCGCCCTCATTCGCACCCAGGAGGCGCTGGGCGTGCTGACCGGTTCCGACGCGCCGCTCGACACCGCCGCTGAGGAACCTGACTTCACCCCACCCGGTGGCGTCGAGCAGGCACTCGAATCAGCGGGCTCGGTTCGGCTCGACGTGAAGGCGGCTGAGGTGAGGAAGGACTCGGCTGCGGCGTCGACCAGGGTCGATTGGATGGACTACCTGCCGCTGCTCAACGTGGTGTTTCAGCCGACCGTGCAGGATCCACCGACGCGGACGCAGCCCGCCACGGGCTGGCAGCTCGGCGTGGTGCTGCAGCTGCCGATCTACGAGGGTGGGCTGCGTTACGGGCAGGCGAAGGAGCGGCGCGCGAATGCTCGCTCCACGGAGGCGCAGTTCGAGGGCGTGCTGCGGCAGGCGAAGAGCGAAGTTCGGGCTGCGTTCAATCAGGTGACGCATGCCGACTCGGCGCTGAAGGCCGCCAAGGACTCGGCGAAGCAGGCGGGCGAGGCGCTCGAGCTCGCGACGGTGGCGTATCGCGCGGGAGCGACGACCAACCTCGAGGTGATCGACGCTGAGCGGCGCGCACGTGACGCGGAGTTGGTCGCGGTGCTCGCAGAAGACAACGCACGCCAGGCCCGCCTCGATTTCCTGGTCGCGAGTGGCGCCTTCCCCCACTGACTCCTCTTCCTGCGAGAGCGCGGAGAGGGTCGGGGTGAGGGGCGCTACTCAGTCACCATGGATGAAGATCTCAACGACCTGTCGCGAGCGGTTCCTGACTGGACCGCGGAGTGAGAGGAGTTTCAGCGCTAAGGTGTCTGCCCTCACCCGACCCTCTCCCGACGGGAGAGGGAGACACGCTCGTGCAGCAGGATCTCGACCAGCTGATGGAGATACTCGGAGCCTGGGGTTACCTCGCCCTCGGCGCCGCCGCGCTCGTCGAGTACCTCTTCCCTCCATTTCCCGGAGACACGGTCGCGCTGCTCGGAGGCGCCTGGGCCGCGCGTGACGAGCGCTCGATCATCCTCGTGCATCTCATCCTCACGCTCGGGAGCGCGGTCGGAATCGCGATCACCTGGCGCCTCGGTCGCGCCCTCGCCTCACGCATCAGCCTCGCTCCCCCGGGCTCGCGTCTGTTGGGTCTCGAGGTCGGACAGATCCACCGCGCTCAGCGCCTGATGAGGGAGAAGGGCGACTGGGTGTTGCTCTCGAACCGCTTTCTTCCCAGCTTTCGTTCGGTGCTCTTCGTCGCCGCGGGCGCTGCCGAGGTGCCGCTCTGGCGCGCGCTCGCACTGGGCCTCGTCTCGGCTGCCGTGTTCAATGGAATTCTCCTCGCGGTCGGCGTGATGGTCGGAGTGAACGCGGAGCGAATTTCCGACTTCTTCCACCAATTCCGGGTCGCCTCGCTGACTGGTCTCGGAGTTGCGGCGCTCTTGGTCGGGGGTCGTTTCCTCTGGCAGCGAGGCCGGGTTAAGTCGCCTCCATGATTCGGCGTCTCTGGTGGCTGTTGGTGCTCCCGCTGGTGGTGAGCTGCGAGTGCGTCAGGCCCGGTCCCGTCGATCCGATTGAGATTGGCCTGCGCATTCAGCCCGCTGAGCTCGACTTCGGTCGCGTGCTCGAGGGCGCCACCAAGACGCTCAACGTCACGCTCACCAGCGCGACGCGTTCCCCCATCGCGGTGGCGTTGGCCACCGATCCTCCGTTCGATGTCGGGCCGACGGCTGACGTGCCGGGTGGCGGAGACATCGAAGTGCCCGTGACCTTCCGCGCGGGCAACGAGGTGGTCGAAGGCGAGTTGCGCTTCACCGTCGGAGAACGCACCGCGGTGATGAAGCTGCGCGGCACCGGAGTGCGGCCGCCCGACTGCCAGCCTTCCGCGGTGTGCGTGGTGTCGGTGTACTCGCTCGAAGAAGATCGCTGCATCGAGTCACAGGCCGCGGACGATTCGCCCTGCGACACCGCGAGCGTGTGTCTCGAGCAGGGTCGTTGTCGCGCAGGTGAGTGCCTGGGAATCGCGCGCCGCTGCGATGACAACAACGTCTGCACTGACGACGCGTGCGCGATGGATGTTGGCTGCATTCACACGCCGCATCAGTGCCCCTCGCCGACGATGGCGTGCCGGGTGGCGACGTGCGATCCGTTCCTCGGCTGTGGTGATGGACCTGCGCCTGACGTCACGCCGTGTGGCCCCCAGGACTGCGTCGAGGTGAACTTCTGCTTCAACGGCGCCTGCCGCACGCAGCCCACTCCTGAAGGCTTGCCGTGCTCTCCGGCGATCGCATGTCTGCCTGAGGCCGAGTGTCACAACCAGATGTGCACGCGCGTGACCGAGGCGACGTGGATGCCTGCGTGGTCGGCGCGGCTCGCGGGCGAGCCCTCAGGTGAGATCGGCTCGTCGAACTCGACGCTCTTCTTTTCGATCTGCGTGGACGCGGGGATTCCCGACGCCGGGCTTCCCGACGCAGGGCCTCCTCCGGATGCGGGTGAGGACGATGGCGGATTGGACGCGGGTGACGACGACGGCGGAATGGATGCGGGAACTCCTGCAGCACCTCAGCTCGCGTGCAGCCTCACCTCGTACACCGGCACCGGCTTCGAGCGCTTCGATCGCGACGGTGGAATGCAGCCCAGTGACTATGGCGATGGCCAGCTCCGCTCGGTGATCGCGGTCAACAGCGGTGGCGTGATCCTCTCGCGCGATGGTGGTCTCGAGGTGCGCTCTCCCACCACCGGCGCGCTGCGTTCCGAGGTCGGCTTCAAAGGGCCTCGCTCCCTCGTGGTTGTCGAGCGTGATCGCGTGTTGTTCTGGGATGACGGCGGCGTCCAGGCGTGGGCCGATGGCGGCGTCGCGTTCCTCGCGGCGCTCGATGAGCCCACTGCGCTCGGCAAGGGCTCCGCGCTGTTCTCGTGGAATCCAGATGCGGGTTTGCTGACGCGCTTCGTGCTGCTCGGTGACGGTGGTCTCGAAGCGCAGCCGCTGAGCATCGGAGGCGTCACCAGCAGCGCGCTCGCGGTCACCGAGAACATCACCGTCTTTGGCTCATCGGGGCGCGCGCGCTTCGACGGAATGAACGACGGCGGCTTCGTGGCGTTCGATTGGTCGAGCACGTCGGTGAGTGAGTTCCTGGACGATCAGACGCTCGCGTCCACGCTCGCCACCAACGTGTTCTTCAAGACCTGTGATGGCGGCTGCGGTGGGCCAGATGATGTGACGCACGTGCGGGTGTTCGATCCCTCGGGCGCTGAGCTGTGGCAGTTGCCGGTGATCGACCAGGGCTTCCCGGGTCGAGTGCTCGCCACCAGTCTCATCGAGGGGCGCGAGGGCGGCTTCGTCGCGCTCGCTCGCGCGGAGACCGATGCGGGGCCGCGCGCGGCGGGTGCGTTGTTCTTCGACGGAGAGCGGAAGGCGATCTGCCATCTCCCGGACACGTCGGGAGCGATCGAGCAGGTGCACTTCTCGGCGACCGCGCTCATCGTCACCGTGCGGCGTCCCGATGGGTCGGTGGTGCTCGAGAGTTATTCGCTCGGTGCGCTGCCGCTGTCGCGCTCGAGCTGGGCGACGCCGCAGGGCGTGGCGGGCACGCGGAGTGACAGGCCGTGATTCGGATGTTGGCGCTGGCGCTGCTGCTCAGCGCTTGTGCTCACGTCTCGATTTCTCAGGCGGAAGCTCTTCAGCGAGTGAAGGCGGGTGCGTACCTGCTCGACGTGCGGAGCCCGGCCGAGTTTGCGGAAGGTCATCTCGCCGGAGCACGAAACGTTCCTGTCGAGGAGATCGAGGGGACTTTGAGTTCTCTGCCCGTTGATCGGAGCCGTGAGATCTTGCTCGTGGGCGCGAGGGGTCCGAAGGCGCGCGAGATTCTTCGGAGAGCGGGCTTCGCGAAGATCGAGAGCGTCCGCTAGGTCTTCGAGATCAGCCAGGGACGGCGGAGCAGTGCGGCGAGCTCCTTTCCCGTGAGTCGCACACGATCGCGAGTCCTGAGTGAGCGCGGTGACGGCACCGGCCATACCTGGAGTCCCACGGAGCGGAAGTGTGCGCTCGCGCGTGCGAGGTGAAAGTCGCAGGTCACGAGCAGAATTTCTTTCTCTTCACCCAGCAACTCCACGGAGCGCGCAGCGTTCTCGAAGGTCGATCGGCTCGCGGACTCAAGGACGAGTTGCGAATCGGTGGCGCCCAGCGAGCTCGCGATGCGCGCCATCGTCGCTGCCTCGGATGGGCGTGAATCGATTGCGCCTCCAGAGAGGATCAGTCGATGCGCTCGGCCTTCCTTGAGGAGCGCCACTCCGACGTGAACTCGATCGACGAGCGCGTCGCTTGGCGTGCCATCCGGGTGAACCAACGCGCCCAGGACGACGGCGGTCAGCGGACGTTCAGGAAAGCGAGGTGCGCGCTTGCCGGCGCGGTGCACGTGCACACCGAGACCGAGAACTCCTGCCGCGCTGGCCACTCCGGCGAGCCAGATCACTTCGCGACGAGCCTCACCGCGCCGTCGAAGAATCGCAGGTAGAAGTCCCCGCTCTTCGCCTTTGGAATCTCGAGATAGCGGCGCTTCATGAGGATCGGATCTCCGATGAGGACCGAAGGATCGAACGCCTGACCTTTCTCTGTCACCCACGCATGCGGGTAGGCACGCCCGCCTTCGATCACCAGTCCGACTGAGACCTCGGCGCCCGGGCGCTTCGCTGCTTCTTCCCGCGCGAGCACGAGGCAGCGGTCTCGGCGGTATTCAGTCCCGATTCCTTCGGGGCTTCGCGCGAGCCACTTCGCACCTTCGACAGGAGGATCGAGGCGGAGCTTTCCGGAAGGCACGACGACGCCTTGCAAGAAGGGGCTCTCGCTCGGCGGTTGGACGGCCTGAGGGGCTGCGATCCATCTCGCGGAGCCGACGGTGATTGCGGCGAGCGCGTCGGAGGTGTCGTAGCGAGCGGTGAAGGGCTCCTGGTTGATCGTGCCGACGGCTTCGCCCGCGACCGAGCGGGTGACGCAGAGTTGCTCGAGCTTCTTCTCTCGCTCTTCGAGGACGTCGGTGCAGCCCTTCTTTGGGCGGCGCAGGAGCGCGAGGACCTCGGGGAGTGGGGATCCGTCTTTGAGCTGCAGCTCGATGCGGTGCTGGCTGGGACCTTCTTCGAGGAAGTGCGTCGCTTCGTAGACGTAGAGATCGCCCGCTACTGAGATGCGGAGTTCTGCGACAGGCAGGCCTGCGACTGCCAGTGCGAACCGGGCCTGGACTGGCGCGGCGGCGAGGATGCAAGCGACGACGGCGATCACGCTCGGATTGTGACACACACTCCATCCTGGTCACTCCGCCGGAGACAGTTGTTCGCTCTGGCCCGCTGCGCGAATAGGGTTCAGCGCACTTCATGGCGAACCGCTGGTACCTGCTGCTCTTCGGCCCCGTCGGAGGACTCCTCACCGGACTCTTCACGGGCATCGTGTTGCTCGCGATCACCGGCCAGCCGGGCACGTGGGTGGGGTGGACCGCGCTCCTCTTCACGACGATGGGCGGCTTCACGCTCGGTGGCTGGCTCACCTTCTTCCAGCTCGGCAGCCGCCGCTCGCAGCGCCGTCGCGAGGTGATCGAGCGCTTCGCTGAAGGCGACCTCACCGTCCTCCCTCAGATCGAGGGCACCGACGAGAGCGATCTCCAGCGGCTCGCGCTCTCGCTCCGCCGCGCGCTCTGGCAGGTGCAGCGCGTGACCACCTCGCTCCACCGCACCGCGCGTGGCGTCGAGGAGCAGGCCCGCAACGTGCTCGACGCCGCTCGCCGCCAGGGCGCCGCCGTGGAGCGCAGTGAGAAGGCCGTTTCAGGAATGGGCGAGAGCCTCGAGGGCAGCGGCAAGCGCGTCACTCAGCTCGAATCCTTCGCGCGTGAGACCACCACGTCGCTCACCGAGATGACCGAGAGCATCGAGCAGGTCGCTCGCGCGCTCACGCTCCTCAACAGCGCCTCCGAGAAGACCTCGACGCGCGTGGATGCGATGGGTCAGCGCTCCGTGCTCGTGGCCGACGCGAGCGGCACCGTGGGCCGGCTCACCGTGCAGACGCGCGAAGCCGTCTCGGCCGCGGAAGACAGCATCGACGCCGTTCGTCGCCGCAGTGATGAAACTGGAGAGCTCGCGCGCGAAGTGACCGCGACCGCCACGCAGGGCGCGCAACTGGTGGGCGACGCGCTCAAGGGCATCAAGCGCATCGACGAGACGGTGAAGAGCGCCGCGGATCTCGTCGACGAGCTCGGCGTCTCCAGCCAGGAGATCGGCCGCGTGGTCGAAGTGATCCAGGAGATCGCCGACCAGACCAACCTGCTCGCGCTCAACGCCGCGATCATCGCCAGCCAAGCGGGAGAGAGCGGCAAGGCCTTCGCGGTCGTCGCCGCAGAAGTGCGCAACCTCGCCGAGAAGACCAGCCGCTCCACGCGTGAGATCGGCCAGAAGGTGAAGGCCGTGCGCGAGCGCGTCGATCGCACCGTCGAGCTGGTGAGCCGCGGTCGCGATGAAGCCGCCGCGGGCGTGACGCTCGGAGAGAAGGCCGCCGAGGCACTGCGCGCGATTCAATACACCTCGCAGCGCGCGCTCACCGCTGTCGAGTCGACGCAAGCAGAAGCGGCGCGATTGGAGACGCAGGGTGTCTCCCTCGTCGCCGTGAGCCAGCAGGTGACGGAGCGAGTCGACGAAGTGTTGCGCCTCGCCTCGGAGCAGGCCTCGCAGGGACGCGAGCTGGTGAAGCAGATGCAGGACATGTCTCGCACCGCGCGCGAGGCGTCCACGCAGGCTGATGGCCAGGTGAAGACCGGCCGCGATCTTTCCGACTCGGTGCTGCGCCTCACCGCGGCCATCGACGAGATCCGTGCGTCGCAGACGGTGCTCAAGCAGGGCGACGCGGCGATCAGCGAAGAGGTCGCGGAGGTGCGCGAAGACGCGCAGCGCGTGGTGCGCATCGGAGACACGCTCAGCCGCATGGTCGAGCAGCTCAGCCACGAGGCCGACACGCTCGGCAACGAGGTCTTCCGCTTCAAGCTGCCGCAGGCGAGGGCGGGCGGCACGTTGCACGTCGGGCTCCATCGCGCGCTCTCCGTCGACGAGACGCGCGGGCTCGATCCACTCTTCACCATCGACCTGCAGATCACCGAGGTGTCAGCGGCGATGTTCTCGACGCTGGTGCGCTACGAGGACGGCATCCTCGTGCCCGATCTCGCCGAGTCGTGGGAGGCCGATCGCACCGCGCGCCGCTACCGCTTCTCGATGCGCAAGGGCGTGACCTTCCCCGACGGCGTGGCGCTCAACGCGCAGCACGTGAAGGCACACTTCGAGCGGCTTCTGGATCCCAAGGTTGGTGCTCCCGATGCGGCGCTCTTCAAGGACATCAGCGGCGCGCCGCAGTTCTTCTCGGGAGAGGCGAAGAGCGTCGCGGGCATCGAGGTGCTCGACGAGCACACCATCGAGTTCCGCCTCGACGAGCCGCGCGCGTTCTTCCTGCGCATGCTCTCACTGCCTTCAACGGGCATCACGCGTCGTGACGGTGGACGCATTCTCGGTACCGGGCCGTTCCGTCTGCTCTCGACCACGCTCGACAAGGTCACTCTCGAGCGCAACCCGACCTATTACATGCCCGGGTTGCCGCAGCTCGCGCGCCTCGAGTTCCAGCTCTTCCAGTCGCGCCGCGCGGCGCTCGAGGCGTTCTCCAAGGGCCAGGTGCAGGTCGTCTCGTATCTGCACGCGGAGAACTTGAAGGACGCGGGGCTCAATCCGGCCGAGGCGCTCACGGTGAACACGCCGTCGGTGTGGTTCCTCGCGTTCCATGCGCAGACCGCTCCGTTCGACGACGTGCGCGTGCGCAGGGCGATTCGCGCGGGGCTCGACGTGCGTGCGCTGGTCGATGGATTTCACCCGGGCGCGCGAGTGGCGAGGTCGCTCACTCCGCCGTCGTTGCTCGACAGCGAGCGCGTGCACGAGCCGCGCACTGACATCGCGTTGGCGCGCCGGCTGCTCACCGAGGCGGGTCACACGCGCGTGCGGCTCGCGATTCACTACGCGCCCGACCGCGACACGCGTGAGGAAGATCGCGCGCTGTTCAAGCCGCTCACCGATGCGGGCCTCGTCGAGTTGGAGCACGTCGAGCTCAAGGACTTCTGGGAGCGAGTGCGTGAAGGCCGCCTCGCGGTCTATCGCGGCAACTGGATCGCCGACGTCGCCGACCCGGACAACTTCCTCTACGTGCTGCTGAACTCGAAGGCGCAGGGGTACTACGGCGTCGGTTACAAGAATCCCGAGTTCGATCGCCTCACTGACGAAGCGCGCGTGTCGATCGATCCCGGGTTGCGCGAGCAGCTGTATCGGAAGGCCGAGAGTCTCGTGCGTGAGGACTGTGTGCTCGTGCCGCTGTACCACGAGCGTTTCCACGCGGCCGCGAGCCGCGAACTGCAGGGGCTGCGGTTGCACCAGACGCCTCCGCAGGTTCGTTTCGAAGAGATTTGGTTGGCGTCATGACTTCAGAA
>CBIHPJ010000012.1:0-29598 GCA_966211295.1 uncultured Myxococcales bacterium
AGCAGATGAAGAAGGATCCTTCGGTTCCGCAGGAGCCGGTGCCCGGCGTGGTGGTCGTGCCCCAGGGCAACAAGCCCACGGCTGACATGGGCGCGGCGCTCTACAAGGCGAAGGGCTGCAACGCCTGCCACTCGCTCGACGGTTCGAAGATCGTCGGCCCGTCGTTCAAGGGTCTGTGGGGCAAGACCGAGAAGACCGACAAGGGCGATGTGGTCGTCGACCTCGCGTACATCAAGGAGTCCACCGCGACTCCGATGGCGAAGATCGTGGACGGCTTCCCGCCCGCGATGCCGCCGCAGGTGTTGAGCGACGACGAGGTGCAGAGCATCGCGATGTACATCGAGACGCTGAAGTAAGGGCCGACCATGAGCCACTCTGAGATCAAGAAGCCGGAAGACATTCAGATCCCGCCGTCGAGCTTCATGGCGAAGCTGCCGGTGCTGGGCGGCATCCTCGCCGTCGCTGGCCTCGGTGCGACGTTCGCTTCGGCGTTCGGCGAGCACAAGGGCCGCGCGATGTTCAGCTACCTGTTCGCGTTCGAGACGGTGCTGGCCGTCGCGCTCGGCGCGCTCGGCTGGTTGCTGATCGATCACACGGTGCGCTCGGGCTGGGGCGTGGTCACGCGCCGCCTGATGGAGACGGCCTCGGCGACCCTGCCGGTGTTCGCGCTGCTGTGGTTGCCCATCGGCTTCCTCGGCTTCCACGAGTTGTTCCCGTGGAGCCACACGGAGCACATGGACCCGATCCTCGCGAAGAAGACCTGGTTCCTCTCCACGGGCTTCTGGTACGCGCGCGCGTTCATCTACCTCGCGGTGTGGGCGGGCCTCGGTTGGTTCCTCTACAGCACGTCGGTGAAGGGTGACTCGCTGGGTGGCGACGACAAGGCCGGCGAGCGCGAGAAGATCGTGCACCTGGTTCGCAAGGTGTGCGCGGCGGGCATTCCCCTGTACGGCGTCACGCTCTCGTTCGGCGCGATCGACTGGCTGATGTCGCTCCAGCCGCACTGGTACTCGACGATCTTCGGCGTGTACTACTTCACGTCGGGCATCCTCTCGTTCTTCGCCTTCTCGATTCTCATCACGATGGCGACGCAGGGTTCCGGCGCGCTCAAGGACGCGGTCACCACCGAGCACTTCCACGACCTCGGCAAGATGACCTTCGGCTGGACGATCTTCTGGGCGTACATCGCGTTCAGCCAGTTCGTGCTGATCTGGTACGCGAACATTCCGGAAGAGACCGAGTTCTTCATGGTCCGCGTGGAGGGCGGCTGGGAGTGGATCTCGTACGGCCTGCCGATCGCGCACTTCTTCGTGCCGTTCCTCTTCCTGCTGTCGCGCCAGATCAAGCGCAACCGCTCGCTGCTCGCGGCGGGCGCGGTGTGGACGCTCATCATGCACGCGGTCGACATCTACTGGCTGGTGCTGCCGAACTACGGCGCGCACGGCGGCGGCGAGCACGAGCCGCACCTCGCTCCCAGCTACCTCGACTTCACGGCGCTGCTCGGCGTGGTCGGCGTGTTCCTCGCGGCGTACGGTCTGCTGCTGAACCGCAACAAGGTCGTGGCGATCAACGATCCGCGCCTCGAAGAGTCGCTGGCGCACGAGAACTACTGAGCGGTTGAATTCCTCAGCACGAGCCGCGTCGCGCGCCTGCGTGACGCGGCTTTTGTTTTGCCCGTAAACCGCCCCTACATCCGCCGCTGACAGCTGGGACCGGCGGTTTGCCGATAATGGAGGACCATGATGTCTCGTCCTCATTTCGGCTGGTTGGCGGCGCTTTGCATCGCTGTCCTTGGCGCATGCACGCCTGTCTCGGAGTGCGGTCCGTCGAACTGCACCGGATGCTGCAGCGCCGGTGCGTGCGTGGCAGGCATCGATCCTCAGGCGTGCGGCTCCGGCGGGAACGCGTGTGATGTCTGCGTCGCGGGACAGGTCTGTTCTGGGCGCTGCACCGCTGGGAGCGTCGGAGGCGGCAGTGGAGGTGGCGGCGGTGCCATCGGAGGCGGCTCGGGCGGCGGCGGAGGCGGGAGCTCGAACGCAGCGTGCGCCGGAGGGCTCACTCGCTGCGGCGAGTGCGTCGATCTGCTCGCTGATCAAATGAACTGCGGCGCGTGCAACTCCGCGTGCGCGAGCGGCCAGGTCTGCAACCGAGGCACGTGTGAAGCGCTCCCCGACGATTGCGTGGACGCGCGGCACTGCGCTCCGGGATTTGGCTGCGATGCCACCACGCGCAAGTGCGTGCCCGGCTGCCGGCTCAACAGTGACTGCCCGACGGGCGCCTCGTGCGTCGCGAACGCGTGCACGTGTCCCACCGATCAACACGCGTGCGGTCAGCGCTGCGTGAGCGACGAAGTTCCCAACAGCTGCGGCGACGCCTGCGTCTCGTGTCCGGGGACTGCGAACGGCATCGCGACCTGCGTGATGGGCGGCTGCGGCCTGCAATGCGATTCAGGCTTCATGCGCTGCGGGAGCAGCTGCGCGCGCTGCACCACGCCCACGAACGCGTCCGCCGTCTGCAGCGGAGAGGCGTGCGACTTCGTGTGCAACACGGGCTTCCATCGCTGCGGGAATCAGTGCGTGTCGAACACGTCGATCGACAGCTGTGGCTCGAGTTGCACGCCGTGTGCTGCGCCGGCGAACTCGACGGTCTCGTGCACCAACTCCGCCTGCGGCTTCACGTGCAACGCGGGCACTCGGCTCTGCTCCGGTGTCTGCGCGACCTGCACCACGCCTGCGCACGCGACCGCGGTCTGCAGCGGAACGGCCTGCGACTTCACCTGTGACCCGGGCTACCACCGCTGCGGCAACCAGTGCGCGGCGGATGACTCGATCACCGCCTGCGGTTCGCAATGTCAGCTGTGCGCGACGGATCCGAATGGCACGGCGATCTGCTCGGGAGGCGACTGCTACCTGACGTGCGGCACCGGCACGCTGAAGTGCGCGGGGAGCTGCGCGACGTGTCCCGCGTTGCCTGCGCACGCTTCGCTCGGCTGCACCAACAACGGCGCCTGCGATTTCACGTGCGACACCGGCTACCACCGCTGCGGGAATCAGTGCCTGCCCAACGATTCCATTCAAGGCTGCGGAGCGAGCTGCACGGTGTGCTCGACCTCGATTCCCGACGCGACGGCGAGCTGCGATGGAACTCAGTGCACGTACAGCTGCGGCCAGGGCTGGCTGCGCTGCGCCGCGGGGTGCTGCCGTGCCGCGAGCGTCTCCGCGGGCTTCGCGATGGCGTGCGCGACCACCGCGGCCGGCGACGGGATGTGCTGGGGCGGCAACTTCGACACCTACGCCACCACGCCGGTGCTCCTGAGTTTCCCCTCAGTCTCAGTGGTCTCCACCGGCAACCGGCCCTGCGTGATCTCCAGCGGCGCGGTGCAGTGCCGCGATCCAAGCTCGCGCCAGTGGCAGGCCATCTCGGGACTCGGATCCGGAGTGCAGCAGCTGCTCTCGGGCGCAGCCCACACGTGCGCGCTCACGGCTGGTGGCGGAGTGAAGTGCTGGGGCGACAACACCGAGGGCCAGCTCGGTGACGGCACGACGACGGCGAGCGGGCTCACTCCGGTGGACGTGGTGGGGCTCGGCAGCGGCGTGAGCTCGATCGACGTGGGCGACTTTCACAGCTGTGCATTGCTGAGCGGCACCGGAGAGCTCCGCTGCTGGGGCAACAACGTGCGCGGCGTGCTGGGCGATGGCACCACCACGAATCGTCCTTCGCCGGTCACGGTCGCGGGGCTCGGTGCCACTCCCATCGCCGTCGCTGCGGGCGGCAATCACACCTGCGCGCTGATCAGCGGCGGAACCGTGAAGTGCTGGGGCCGCAACTTGAATGGCGAGCTGGGTAACGGCGCCACTGCGAATCAAAGCCTGGTGCCGGTCTCGGTGAGCGGCCTCACGGGCGCGGTGCAGCTCGATCTCGGCGATCATCACAGCTGCGCGCGCACGATGGCGGGTGGGCTGAGGTGCTGGGGCAGCAACACCGGTGGCCGGCTGGGCGATGGGACTTCCATTCAGCGCACCACCCCGGTGGACCCGTTCACTTCGGGCATCACCACGTTCTCCACGGGGAGCGACTTCACCTGCGCGATCAACACCACGGGCGAATTGCTCTGCTGGGGGGCGAACACGAGCAACCAACTGGGAGACGGCACCACCACCTCGCGCCTCACTCCGACGTACGTGCTCGGGCGCTGAAGTGATCAGTGGATCGACTTCGTCGAGCGCGGCACTGTGCGCCATGCTCACGACCCTGCTGCTGCTCGCGGCTGTTCCGCCGGTGCCTCCCACTCCGAAGAAGCCGGTGGTCGACGAATACTTCGGCGCGAAGGTCACCGATGACTATCGCTGGCTCGAGGCGAGCAGCGACGCCACGGTGCAGACCTGGAGCGACTCGCAGAACGCGCACGCCCGCGCGCTGCTCGATGCGATGCCCGGCCGCGCGCTGGTGGAGAAGCGCGTCACCGAGCTGCTCAGCTACGAAGCGCCCACCTGGTACGGAGTGTTCGATCGCAAGGGCACGCTCTTTTCGATGAAGCGCCAGCCGCCGAAGGCCCAGCCGTTGATCGTGGTGATGAAGTCGCTCACCGAGCCCACCGGAGAGCGGGTGCTGCTCGACCCCAGCGTGCTCGATCCTTCCGGTGACACCTCAATCGACTTCTTCGAGCCCTCGCTCGACGGAAAGCTCCTCGCGGTGTCGCTCTCGAAGAAGGGCACCGAGCGCGGCGACGTGCACGTCTTCGACGTGGCCACCGGCAAGGAACTCGCGGGCGAGCTCGTTCCCGCCGCGCACACTGGCACCGCGGGAGGCACGCTCACCTGGGTCGAGGGCGGCTTCCTCTACACGCGCCATCCGCTCGAGGGAGAGCGCCCCGCGGAAGACCTGAACTTCTTCCAGCAGGTCGGCTTCCACAAACTCGGCACGCCCACGACGAAGGACACCGTGGTGCTCGGCAAAGACTTCCTGCGCATCGCGGAGAGCTTCCTCTCGTCGACGCGCGACGGGAAATGGGCCGCGAATCTGGTGCAGAAGGGTGACGGCGGCGAGTTCGAGCTCTTCGTGCGCAGCCCTGACGGCGCGTGGACCAAGGTCGCGAACTACGAAGATCGCATCGTGCAGGCGCGCTTCGGAGTCGACGGCGCGCTCTATCTTCTCTCTCGCAAAGGCGCTCCGAAGGGCCAGGTGCTGCGGCTGCCGCTCACGCCGAAGCTCACTCTCGCGCAGGCCACGGTGCTCGTGCCGCAGAGTGACGCGGCGATTCAGTCGTTCACTCCGACGAAGACGCGCCTCTACGTGGTGGATCAGGTGGGCGTTCCCACGCGCGTGCGCATCGTGGGACTCGACGGGAAGGCGCTCGGTGAAGTGCCCGCGCCTCCCGTCACCGCGCTCACCGACGCCGAGCCGCTCGGAGAAGAGGACGACGTGACGCTCGGTCTCACGGGGTACCTCTCGCCGTTCTCCATCGCGCGCTTCACCGCGAAGGACTCGACGCTCACGCCGACCGCGCTCGCGATGAAGACGCCCGCGGATCTGAGCGCGTACGAAGTCGTGGAGGGTCAGTGCCTCTCGAAGGACGGGACCAAGGTGCCCATCACCGTGGTGCAGCGCAAAGGCCTCAAGCTCGACGGCAAGAACGCGACGCTGCTCACGGGCTACGGGGGCTTCGGCATCTCGCTGTTGCCTGCGTTCAGCCGCGATCTGCCGGTGTGGCTCGAGCGCGGCGGCGTGTACGCGGTGGCGAACCTGCGCGGCGGTGGCGAGTTCGGCGAGGACTGGCACCAGCAGGGAATGCTCACCAACAAGCAGCACGTGTTCGACGACTTCCTCGCGTGCGCGAAGTGGTTGGTCGAACACAAGTACACCACCGCGAAGAAGCTCGCGATCGAAGGCGGCAGCAACGGCGGACTCCTGATGGGCGCGGCGATGACTCAGGCGCCTACGCAGTTCAAGGCCGTGGTCTCGCACGTCGGCTACTACGACATGCTCCGCTACGAGACCGCGCCCAATGGCGTGTTCAACACCACCGAGTACGGGTCGATCAAAGACGAGGCCTCGTTCAAGGCGCTGCGCGCGTACTCGCCGTTCCACGCGGTGAAAGACAAGACCCAGTACCCGGCGGCACTGCTGCTCACCGGCAAGAACGATCCACGCGTGGAGCCGTTCCACTCGCGGAAGTTCGTCGCGCGGCTCCAGGCGTCGGGCACGAAGCAGCCGGTGTTGCTGCGTACGTCCGACACGGGTCACGGTGGCGGCACTCCGCTCGCCGAGCGGATCAGCCAGCTCACCGACGTCTACTCGTTCCTCTTCGAGCAGCTCGGCGCGGCAGTGAGCGGGCCGTCAGCGCCGAAGTGATCGGCGCCGCAGGAGCGTGAGCGCGAGCAGCGAGAGCGGCAGCACGGGCGCCACTGCGCACGCTCGATCTTTCGGTACCGTCGCGGTCACTTCGACCGGCTCGCTCGCGTTTCCCGCTGCGTCGACGCGCACTGCCTTCAGCTGCTGAGGACCCGCCGGAAAATCCGAGGCGGTCACAGTGCCGTTCGAGCCCGCACCGAACGTGGTGACGGGCTCCCACGTTTGCGGCTCGCCCATCAGCACGAGGAACGAATCGTTCGCGGTTGTCGAGCTGACCGTGATCGATGACGGCATGTTTCCGACCTTTCCGAACGCCGCCACCTGGACTTCAGGCCGAGCAGGCGGCGTGGTGTCGACCTCGTTCTCGACGGTGAACGTCGATGACGCCACGCCCGACCATCCACGAACCTCGTAGCGCCCCGGCGGAAGCAGCTCGTTTGGCGTCAGCTTGTCGAGTGCGTCGAAGGGCGGAATGACGATGCGGGTCGGAGTGACGAGCACCAGCATCCCGCTGTTCGAGTCGTAGAGATCGGCTTTGGCGCCGAACGTCCCGTTGAAGAGCCAGATCTTCGTGTTGCGCGCGACCACTGCGCCTGTCGCCGGGATGACCACGGGCGGAGGCGGCGGTGGCGGCACAGCCCACGCGAGACCTCCGAGACAGACCACACCCACGACCGCAGCTCTCAT
This sequence comes from uncultured Myxococcales bacterium, assembly GCA_966211295.1. Lineage (GTDB taxonomy): Bacteria > Myxococcota > Myxococcia > Myxococcales > Myxococcaceae > Archangium_A. Next base: position 7,039 of record CBIHPJ010000012.1, read on the forward strand.
GAGCCACAGGCTAATCGCGGCGGCGAGCGCGAAGAAGAGCGAGGGCGAGCAGCGAGAACGGCAGCACGGGCGCAACAGAGCACGCGCGATCTTTCGGAATCGTCGCGTTCACTTCCACCGGCTCGCTCGCGTTTCCTGCTGCGTCGACGAGCACGACCTTGAGCTTCTGTGGGCCGGCGGGAAAGTCGAAGGCGGTCACCTGTCCATTCGCATCCGCGGCGAAGACGGAGCCCGGCTCCCACGTCTGCGGCTCTCCCATGATCACGAGGAAGGTGTCGGGTGACGAAGGCCCGGTCACGGAGATGCGTGACACCGCGGCTCCCACCTTGCCGAACGCCGTGACCTCGACCTGCGGCGGCGCAGGTGGGGTGGTGTCGATCTCATCCGTGACGGTGAACTTCGAACCCTGGACGCTGTACTGGCCCGGAGCGAGCAACGCGTTCGGAGTCAGCTTGGTGAGCGACGAGAACGGCGGAACCGCGATGGTCGTCGCGGTCGTCGGCACTGGCAGCAGAGTCGATTCGTCGACGAGCTCGCCAACACCGAGTCCGAGGATCCAGATCTTCGTGTTGCGCGGAACCAGCGCTCCGTCCGCCGGAATGACATCAGGCGGAGGCGGCGGGACTGGTTTGGCCCAGGCCAGACTTCCGAGGGAGAGCGCCACCATCAGGACCGTCGCTCTCATCCGCGCCTCCGCCAGCGAGCGCGAAGAAGCGAGAGCGCGAGGATCGAGAACGGCACCACGGGCGCCACCGAGCACGCGCGATCTTTCGGAACGGTCGTCGTCACGTCGATCGGCTCCGTCGCATTTCCGGCCGCATCGACTCGCACCACCTTGAAGCGCTGCGCGCCGGCCGAGATGTCGTACGCGATCGCGCTGCCCTTCGATCCAGCTGCGTACGCCGAAGCGGGCTCCCAGACCTGCGGCTCGCCCATCAGCACGAGGAACGAATCGTTGGTCTGGGGGCCGGTCAACGTGACCGTCGACACCGTGCTCCCGACCTTGCCGATCGACGTGAGCTCAACCTGCGGCTGCGGAGGAGGAGTGGTGTCGAGCTCATCGATCACCTGAAAGCTCGAGACGACCTCTCCATAGCGACGCACCTCGTAACGGCCGCCGTGAAGCTCAGTCATCGGCGTGAGTTTCTCGAACCCGGAAAACGGAGGAATCGCGATGGTCGTGAGCGTGGTCATCACCACCATCGAGCTCGAGTCGAAGAGCTCCACGCCGCTGCCTGACTCGAAGACCCAGATCTTCGCGTTGCGGCCTACCGTCGCGCCCGTGGCCGGAATCACGTCAGGCGGAGGCGGAGCGATCGGTGCGCTCCACGCGACCAGGCCCCACATTCCCACGGCGACCGCGAGTGTTCTCATTCGCGCGAAGCTAGCCCGCACCGTGTGAAGAAACCTGAGTCCGCTCAGCTTTCTTCACCCGATGCCTCGAAGCCGAGTGAACCGAGTCACGGAAAGCTCGAAGCCCGAGAGGCCAGTGAGGCCGTGCACGATCATCGGTGTCCTCGACGACCGCATCCCTCGCAGCTGAGGACTTCTTCCCCTCCCAGACTCCTCGCTCGCACCGCGCCCCGACCGGCGCTAGGTAGCCACCGTCCTTCTCCCCTGGAGTGTCCATGAAGAAGCTCTGCCTCCTCCCCCTGATGCTCGCGTTCGCGGCGACCGCACAGGCGGAGTCGCGCGCCGCGCAGTTGCTCGATGACGCGCCGAAGATGTTCGTTCCCGGCGCTCCGCGGCTGCTCGATGCCCCGCTCGACGCCGTCACGGTGCCGATTCAGGCCGTCCAGAAGATCTCCTTCGGTGAACACTTCGCGAAGACCGCGGTCGTCGGCACCGCCGCCTCGATCACCGGCGTGCTCATCGGCGCGGGTCTCGGCGCTCTCTCGAACAACCTGATCGCCGCCGCGATCCCCGTGTTGCTCGCGAACCTCTTCCTCCCTCCCATCGTCACCGTGCTGGTCGCGATGTGGCTCGGCAATCTCACTTCACCGGGCCGCTTCACCGGCTTCTGGCTCCCCGCGGCCGGCGCGTTCGCGGTGAACGCCGCGGCCTACGTGATCGCCAGCCTGCTCCTCGTGGTGCCCTGGACCAACCCGGCCGCGCTGCTCGTCTACGCGCTCGTCGACGGAGTCCTCATGAGCGGAGCCTCGGTCGGCCTGATGCACCTCACCGAGAAGAAGGATCAGCCCGCCACGGTGACCTCCTTCGTGCCCGGCGTCACCGACACCGTCATCGCGCCGATCGTGAAGGTGGCCCTGTGATCGCCCTCGCCCTGACCACCCTCGTCCTCGCGCAGAACTGCCCGACGCGCGCCTCGTGGCCCACCGTCGAGTGGCCGCAGAACCCGGTCGACACCACCGCGAAGGCCACGCAGATCAAGGCGCTCGAAGACTTCGCCTTCACGCTGGTGGGCGAAGACAAGGAGCGGCTCGGCTTCCGCACCGAGGGCCTGGTGATCATCAAGAACGGCGCGATCATGTACGAGCGCTACGCGCGCGGCTTCGACGAGACCAAGCGTCACCTCTCGTGGAGCGTCGCCAAGAGCTTCTCTTCGGCGCTCATCGGCGTCGGGGTCTACGAGCATGCGCTCGAGCTCGACGACTCCATCTGCCAGCACCTGCCCGAGTTCCAGGGCACTCCGCAGTGCGCGATCACCGTGAAGAACGCGATCACCTTCGGCACCGCGCTCGGTTGGCAGGAGGAATACGAGAACCAGAGCTACCAGGTGAGCTCGGTGATCTCGATGCTCTTCGGCTCAGGCCACAAGGATCAGCTGAAGCACATCCTCACGCACAAGCTCGTCGCCGAACCCGGCAAGCGCTGGAGCTACTCCACCGGCGACGCAGAGCTCGCCGCCGCCGTCGCCAAGCGCGCGCTCATTCGCGGCCACGGGAAGGACTCCTTCTGGACGCTCATGTTCGACAAGATCGGCATGTCGCGCGCCACCTTCGAAGACGATGAGAAGGGCACGCCGCTCGGCGGCTCGATGGTGTTCGCCACGCCGCGCGACTTCGCGAAGTTCGGCTTCCTCTTCATGAACGACGGCTGCTGGAACGGAGAGCGCATCCTTCCCGAGGGCTGGGTCACGGAGAGCACCACGCCTTCACAGCTCTTCATCGACAGCGCGCCCGAGAGCGAGACCACGCCGTCGGGCTACGCGTGGTGGCTCAACCGCGCGATTCGTTCGAAGAACAAGCCGCTCCCGTGGCCCGACGTTCCGGCCGATGCGTATGCCGCGCTCGGTCACTGGGGCCAGCGCATCATCGTCATCCCCTCGGAGGATGTGATCGTCGTCCGTACAGGTGACGACCGTGTCGAGAGCATCGATGTGAACGAGCTCACCAAGCTCTCCCTGGCGGTGGTCCGATGAAGAAGCTCGCGTTCCTCACTGCAATGTTCTTCCTCGGCTGTGCGAACGCCGATGGAAATCCGCGCACCTACGACAACAACGACCTCGAGCTGGCAGTTGGCAACTCGGCTCGCATGGGCTGCAGCTGCATGTTCGTGATGGAGATGGACGAGGCGTATTGCCGCGCGTGGGTCAAAGCCTCTCCAGACGTCGCCAAGCTGACATTTGACCGTGCGAACAAGCGCGTCGAGTCGGCGGCGTTCATCAGCTGGGCGGCCACGGCCCACTTCGTCGACGAGAAGCGCGGCTGCATCCTGGAGTGATGCGGACGGCATTTTTCTTCCCGCACTGATTCCTGTTCCGTTTTCGTTACGCCCTCGGGCAGGATTCCTCCACCTGACGTGACCCGTCCTCCCCACTCGCTGTCGGGACGGGTTCACAACTGGAGGGATCCCCACGTGAGAAGACTCGTATTGGCTGTGCTGGCGGCACTGACGCTGGCCGCCCAGAGCTGTACTGAAAACCCCGCGGTCAACGACGGCGGCACCGGAGGCGGCTCGGGCGGTGGCACCGTCACGGGCGGCGGCTCCGGCGGAGGTAACACCGGCGGCGGTTCCGGCGGCGGCACTGGAGGAGGCGCGACGGGCGGCTCCGGCGGTGGCACCACGGGCGGCGGCGCAGGTGGTGGCTCTGGCGGCGGAACCGGCGGCGGCATGGCCGGCAACGTCACTCCCGCGAAAGACATCATCTCGGGCTCGGGCCGGCTCACCGGCGGCAACTTCGTGATGAACGCGCAGGTTGGTCAGGGAGTGCCGCAGGCGCCCGCGACCGGCGGCGGCCGCGTCATCCAGGGCAACACCGCCATCAAGCGCTGATCACTTCTCAACCTTCACTCTTCACTCTTCGAAAAACCAAACAGGAGAATCAATGACCCGCATCTTTGCAGTCATCGTCGCTGTCACTTCCAGCCTGGTGTTGGCGCAAACCGTGCCAGGCAGCATTTCGTTCAACGCGCGCCTCACCGACACCGCGGGATCGCCCGTCACCGGCAGCCACGCGCTGGTGTTCGGTCTCTACCCGCAGGCCAGCGGCGGCGCCGCCTCGTGGACGGAGAACGTGGCGAACGCGAGCTTCTCCACTGAAGGCGTGGTGTACGTCGAGCTCGGTTCCACCACCGCGCTCACCGCGGCCGCGCTCAACGGCTCGAAGCTGTACCTCGAGGTGACGGTCGACGGCACGGTGATGACGCCGCGCCTGGCGGTGGTGTCCGTGCCGTACGCGATTCGCGCGACGGTCGCGGCCTCGGCCGAGAGCATCGGCACGCTCACCGAGTCGAACATTCAGAAGCGCGTCACCGGCCTCTGCGCCTCGGGCTCGGCCATCCGCAGCATCGACGCCGCGGGCGGCGTGCAGTGCGAGACCGCGGGCTTGATGTCGTGCCCCTCGGGCCAGATTCCGAAGAGCACTGGCGCTGGCTACATGTGCGCGGATGACGCGACGGGCATCACGGCGGTCACCGGGACCGCGCCGATCAGTGTCACCACCGGCGCCTCTCCGGTCGTCTCCATCTCGACCGCCAACGCCACCACCACCGGCGCGCTCTCCTCGGCTGACTGGGTGCGCTTTGATACCGCGGCGAGCTCGGCTGGCAGCGGCGGCCCGGGCGGAACCGTGAGCAGCCTCGAGACCGTGGGCTCGTGGGCCTCGCGTGCGGGCACGTTGCCCACCATCACGCTCAACACCACCGACACCGTCGAGGGCGGTGGGGCGATCGACTTCACCGTGCCGAGCGCCCTCTCCGCGGGCCAGCCTGAGGTCGTCTACGGCGCAGCCGTGGCGGTCGATTCGCGCCGCCCCTATCGCGGCCGCATCAGCGCGAAGCTGGTGTCGGGCAGCGGCACCTTCTCCGCGGGCGTCGCCTGCTACGACGGGGCGGGCATGTACCTCGCCACGCGCTTCTTCATCGCCAACGGCCAAGCCCTGCCGGGCGCCGCGACCAACTTCAGCGACTTCAGCGGGTGGATCGGTGGCACCTCGGGCGCCTTCGCCTTCCGCTTCCCGGCGAACACCAAGTTCATTCGCCCGGCGGTGGTCGTGAATTCGGCCAACGTGGGAAGCACGCGCATCGATGCCTTCAACTTCGAGCCCTCGCGCTGCCGCGCGGGCTTCGTGCCAGTGGGGGATGACGGCGTCTGCGTGCAGGAGGCCATCCAGGGCGCGACCGATGCGATCACCGCCATCGGCGTCTGCAAGGCGCAGGGCCCGGGCGCCCACGTTTGCACGTTCACCGATCTGCAGACCGCGTGCGGCGGCGAAACCACGAGCTACCGCGCGACCAACACCACCTGGCCCTTCGGCGCCGCGCAGGGCTGGTACGGCGATCACGGTCGCGTCGAGACCGCGGGCAACACCGACGACGAGTACCTGACCTGGAACGTCAACGGCTGCTCGAACAACAACGACGGGCCCGCCTTCGACTTCGCGCAGATCTTCGCCTACCGCTGCTGCTACTGAAGTCCTCCGGCTCAGTGACCGATGGCTACCAACAGCGCGGTCACTGAGCGGGCTTTCCTCACTGGAGCGCGGCTGAAGATCAGCCGCCTCCATCTGGAGGGTGATCTCGATCGGCTCTTCAAGCAGATCGCCGAGATCTCCTCGCAGGCCCTGAGCGTCGGCCGGGTGAGCGTGTGGATGTTCGATGCGAACTTCCAGACGCTGTCCTGCAAGTTGCTGCACGACGCGAGCGGTGAGCAGCCTCCGCCGCCGCTCTTGATGTCGAAGCACCCGCACTACCTGAGCGCGATTCGAGCCCAGCGCTTCGTCGCGGTGGACGACGCCCAGCACGAGGCGCCCACCTCTGACTTGCTCGACTATCTCCAGACGTGGAACGTCACCTCGCTGCTCGACTCGGCGGTGTACCGGAACGGCGAAGTGGTGGGCATCGTGTGCCACGAGCACGTGGGGCCGATTCGCAAGTGGAAGCGCGAGGAGTGCCAGTTCGCCGCTACCGTCGCCGATCTCCTCTCGTACTTCTTCGAAGTGCATGAGCGGCTGAAGGCCGAGGAGAAGCGGCAGCAGCTCGAGCTCAAGCTCAAAGACTCACATCGCCTCGACGCGCTGGGACGCATGGCCGCGGGCGTGGCGCACGATCTCAACAACCTGCTCGGGGTGATCACCAGCGGCATCTCGGTGCTGCAGCGAGGCGGAGATCCCGAGGTGCTGGAGGCGATGGATCAGTCCGCCCGTCACGCCGCCGCGATGGTGTCACGCTTGATGTCGCTGGGCCGCAAGCAGACGCCGGTGGCGCTGGTGCAGCCGCTCGATCCGCTCCTCACCGAGTTGGACCGCTTGATCACGTCTCAGCTGAAGCCGGGTTGGCGGCTGGTGTTGGACGTGGCGAAGGGCCTGAGCATCTGGGCCGATGCAGGCCAGCTCCAGCAGGTGCTGCAGAACCTGTTGCAGAACGCGATTCAGGCGATGCCGAAGGGTGGGGTGGTGGTGTTGCGCGCACACGCGAAGCACGCCGGGGTGAACTTCGAGGTGATCGACACCGGAGTGGGCATCGCGGAAGAGAACCTGCCGAGGCTGTTCGATCCGTTCTACACCACGCGCTCCGAGGGCCACGGCATCGGGTTGGCGGTGGTGCAGCAGTTGGTGATGCAGCACGGTGGTGAAATCTCGGTGAGCTCGTCGCCTGGCGATGGAGCGACCTTCAAGGTGTGGTGGCCATCGACGCCTCCTGAGCCGTGACGGAGTGATAGTCACGGGGCATGAAGGCTCCGTGGTGGTCTCTCGTGTTGCGCTGTCCGCGTTGCGGTGGCGCGTTGGATCTGGGGCAGCACCTCGCGCGCTGCAGGGTGTGCGGTCCGTATCCCGTGCTCGGCGAGGTGCCGGTGCTGGTGGCGGATCCTTCCGCGTACTGCGCGCAGTTTCATGACGCGATCCTCGCCACGCTGGCGGAGAACGATCTCGCCGAACGCGAGGTGGTGGCGGTGGTCGAGGCGTTCGCGGAGGGACGTTCGGAGCTCGCGCAGTCTTTTGGTGACGACTGGACGTCTCACGAAGCGTCGGGCTCGGACGCGCCGGTGCCGATCAAGGGGGCGGGCGCGAAGGCGATCTCTTCGTTGGTGAAGGTGGCGCACGAAGCAGGACCTGCGAGCTGGATCGCGAGCCGGCTGCGGAGATCGAAGCTGACGCTCGAGGTGGGTTGCGGGGCAGGGGAGCGCTCCGAAGTGCTCGCTCAACACTGCGAGCGCTTGCTGGTGGGAGATCTCTCGCTGCGCGCGGTGATCCGTGCGCGTTCACGTGCGGCGCGTCACGAGGCCGACGTCGCCGGCGTGGTGATGGATGCGCAGGCGTTGCCGCTGAAGCACGGGGCGGTGGAGCTGCTCGTCGCCGAGCACGTGGTGGATCTGCTCGACGAGCCATTCGATTTTCTCGAGCGGGCGCGCAAGGTGCTCGCGAAGAAGGGAGAGTTGCTCGTCACCACTCCGGAGCCGTCGTTGGGTTTCGGTGAAGACGACGCGCTCGAGGGACTCGCGAAGCGGGCGAAGTTCAAGGTGAAGGAACGGCGCGATGGTCTGCCGTGGCTTCGCGTGAACTCGTCGCGGTTCGTCGAGTGCTACCTGGTGCAGGCGCTCGCCCTCGGGTGACCACGTTCTCCCTCTCCCTGCGAAGCGGGGAGAGGGGCAGGGGAGAGGGGCGCACTGGTTTACGCGAGCGCGATCTCGAAGCCCGTACGTCCACGTTGCCACTCAGTCCGAGTCACCTTCGCGGGAGTGACCGCGAACAACGTGAAGCCCAACTTCTGCGTCATGAACCCACGCAGCGCCGGCTCGAGCGGATCGTTCTCATCCAACTCGAAGGTGAAGAAGTGAAAGCCCTTCGGCTGCAGCCGCGCGTACGCGTGCTCCAGCAACGCGCGGAACGTCGCCGGTGACTCGTCCTTTACCCACGTGTTCGTCAGGTACGCGTAGCGAAACTCACCGCCCGGCTCGGGCAACTTCGGCCAACGCGCGATCGACGCCGCGAAATTGAAGCCGCGCTTCACCCACTTCATCGAGCCGTTGTACGCGTGCACGCGGTAGCGCTTCACCGGCGAGGGATCCCAGATGGTGGTGAAGCCGACGATCTCTCCGTTCTTCTCCGTGATCAGCGTGTCGTCGAGCGTGAAGCCGGGCCACTTCGCGAGCCGATGCTCGAGCTCGCCTTGATCGTAGCGGTAGCCGAACGGCCGCTTCTGATGTTCGCGTGCGAGCAGCTCGACCAGCTTCGGCACATCGTTCGGAGCCGCACTGCGCACCGTTCCGGACGGCGTCCGTTTCCTCGTGAGCTGCACCTGCACCGCGTTGAACTCGTGGAGCCGTTGGTAGAACGGCTGATTCACCCGCTTCGCTCTGCGTTTGGTGAGCGCGTTCATCGCGGCGCGATTCGAAGAGAGGATCGCCGTGTAATACGCGCTGCACCCGGTCCGCTCACAGAGCGCGTCGAAGAAGTCGCCGAAGAACCGCCCGAACGTGCGGGCGCGATCGAAGCGAATTCGCAGGTCACCGAGATAGCCAACCCGCGCCGGAGCTCCATCGAGCCAGCCCTCGCGAATCAGCGCGGTCGCCATGCCCACGAGTCCGCCCGCGCCGTCGTCCCCCACATAGGTGAACGGCTCCACCCGCTGCATGCCGTAGAGCGAAAAGAAGTCCGGCTCGCGCTGGGTCGAGAGCACGAGGTCGCCCCGCATGGGCACCGCGCTGAAGAGCTCGAGGCAAGCCCGATTGTCGGCCCCGGTCGCCAGGCGAGGAGTCACTTCGGAAGGCACCCGTCTCTTCTACTCCGTCATATGATCGAGCAGTGACGTCTCGCGGCAACGCGCACCGCACCATTTCCCTCGGGTTGCTGCGCACACGTGGATTTTTTCGGCCCAGCAGAGGTCTGCAGGCGCGCGTGCGCCGGGTCGCGTCGCTGACCGAGCACGAGAAGAACGAGATGTGGGCGCTCTTTCAAACCGCCTACGCCGGAGCGAATCGCGCCGCGTTCAATCGCGATCTCTCCGAGAAGAACCACGTCATCGTGCTCAAGGACGAGCGGCGCGCGGTGCAGGGCTTCTCCACATTGCTCAAGCTCGAGGTCGAGGGCGCGTGCGTGGTGTTCTCAGGCGACACCATCGTGGCGCCTGGCTTCTGGGGGCAGACGGCGCTGCAGCGCGCGTTCATCTGGTACGTGATGGCGCAGCGGCACGCGCGGCCCAACGTCCCCGTGTACTGGTTCCTGATCACCAAGGGCTACCGCACGTACCTCCTCATCTCGCGCTACTTCCCGAATCACTGGCCGCGTCACGACGCGCCGCTCGCGGGGAAGGAGGCGACGCTGCTCGACGCGCTGTGCCGCAAGAAGTTCGGCGACGCGTGGGATCCAGGGGCAGGGCTGCTCCGGTACGCGGGCAACGATGCGGTGCGCCTGGCTGAGCAGCTCGCGGACGTGCCGAAGCGCCTCGAGGACGACGCGGACGTGCAGTTCTTCCTGAAGAAGAACCCGCGCTGGGCGGAAGGAGACGAGCTCTGTTGTCTCGCGCGTGCGGACGATGAGTTTGTCGAGAAGACCACGCGGATCTTTCTCTAAGTGTCTCCCTTTCCCTTCGGGAGAGGGTCGGGGTGAGGGCATACCGAATTGAAGATCACCGCCCTCAATCTCGCCTGGGCGATCTCGAGACGGTCGTCGGTCGCAAAATTCCACGAGGCCCTCCGCGATCCCGCGCGAGCCCAAGAACGCTGGCTCAGAGACTTCCTCCGGGCGAACGAAGGCACCGCGTACGGACGCGCGCATCATTTTCGAGAGATCAACTCGGTGGCCGACTTCCGCTCGTGGGTGCCCATCGAGGACTACGAATCACTCACGCCGTGGATCGAGCGCATCGAAGAGGGCCAGCGCGAAGTGCTCACGCGCGAACCGGTGCTGATGCTCGAGCGCACCTCGGGCGGAGTGAAGGGCCCGAAGCACATCCCCTACACGCAGGGACTGCTCAACGACTTCGGAGCAGCGACCGGACCGTGGCTCGACGACCTCGCGCTCACGTTTCCGAAGCTCTTCACCACGCGGCAGTACTGGAGCCTCTCTCCCGCTTCGCGCGATCCAGAAGTCACCCGCGGTGGACTCCGCATCGGCCTCGAGGACGACACGGAGTACTTCGATGCCGCCACGCGCTTCGCGATGAAGCGCCTCTTCGCCGTCGATGGATCCGTCGGCCGCCTGCGCGACCTCGAGCTCTGGCGCACTCGCACGCTGGAGCAGCTCGTCGCCGCGGCAGATCTCGGCTTCATCTCGGTGTGGAACCCCTCGTTCCTCACGCTCCTGATGGAGGAGCTGGTCACGAAGTGGGCGAGCTACGCGTATCCACTCGACTCGAAGCGCCGCGCGCAGATCGAAGATCGTTTCGAACGCGCCGGTGGATTCGTGGGCGAGGCGATCTGGCCGAAGCTGCAGTTGATCAGCTGCTGGACCGACGCGTGGGCCGCGCAGGCGTTGCCGGGGTTACGGAGGTTCTTCCCGACCACTCCGTTCCAGGGAAAGGGACTGCTGGCGACCGAAGGCGTGGTCTCGTTTCCTCTCTGGGGGCTCGCCGCGCCCGTCGCCGCGGTGACCAGTCACTTCCTCGAGTTCAGCTCGCTCGACGACGAGCGCGTCTCCGGAGTGCACGAGCTGCGTGAAGGAACGACCTACGCTCCGGTGCTCACCACGCGCGGAGGCTTCGCGCGGTATCGCCTCGCCGATCGGGTGCGATGCGTGGGCTTTCATGAACGTGCGCCGCTGCTCCGTTTCGAAGGACGGCTCGATCGCGGCAGCGATCTGCGCGGAGAAAAGCTCAACGCCACCTTCGCTGAGAACGCCGTGCGCGCCTCGCTCGAAGAACATTCCGCGTCTTTCGCCATGCTCGCCCCCGAGCTCTCGGATCCGCCGCGCTACGTGGTGTACTTCGAAGACTGCAGCGAGCCCGATCGACTCGCGGCCGCGATCGAGCAGCGTCTGTGCGAAGCGATGCATTACCGCTACGCGCGCGAGCTCGGTCAGTTGGGGCCGGTCTCTCCACGGCTCGTGAGCGGAGGAGAGCAGCGAGTTCTCCGCGAGCTGGTGCGTCGAGGACAACGTCTGGGTGACATCAAACCCATAGGATTCGATCCGCGGCCGATCTGGAGTGACGTCTTTCGGTGACGGTGGTTGAACCGGCGCAATGGGGGAAACGGAGAAGCTGGTCTTCGAGCTGTCGCTCGAGAGCCTGTTCATTCGAGGCATTCGCGATCTGGTCACGTGGCAGCTCAAGGCCGAGCTGCGCACGCTGGGCATCGATCTCGATCGCAAGCTGCCGCGCTCCGTCTCGCGCGAGACCTGGTACGCGTCGCTCAATCTGGTGGTGAAGCACCTCTTCCCTGAGCATCCGCGCGAGGAAGCACACCGGCTCATCGGTCAGCGCTTGATGTTCGGCACCGAGAACACGTTTCCGGGCCGCGCGATCGCTCCGATGGTGAGGAAGCTGGGACCGCGACGTGTCCTCAAGCGGCTCCCGCGGAACATGAGGGCTTCGAACAACTTCGCCAACGGAGTGATCACCGAGCTCTCTCCGAACTCGGTGCAGCTCGACGTCGATGACATCGGTGACGCGCCGGGGATCTTCGTCGGCACCCTGGAGCGGATGGTCGCGTGGGCCGGAGGCAGTGACGTGGTGGTGACGATGAAGGCCACGCCGCCCTCGGCGACCTATGTGGTGAGCTGGGCCGAGTGATGGACAAGCTCGTCTTCCAATCATCGATCGAAGGGCTCTTCGTGCAGGGCATTGGTGATCGGTTGACGCCCGCGCTCAAGGCCGAGCTGAAGGTGTTGGGGCTCGATCTCGATCGCAAGCTGCCTCCCGCGGTCACGCGACTGGTCTGGTACTCGTCGATCGACGCAGTGGTGCGGCACCTCTACGCGGAGCTGCCGCGCGACGAAGCGCATCACGCCCTCGGGCGCCGCATGATGGAGGGCATCGAGAACACGCTCTTCGGCCGCACCATGCTCCCCGCGGTGAAGCTGCTCGGACCTCGACGCCTGCTCAAGCGCGTGCCCTCGAACATGAAGAGCTCGAACAACTTCTCGATCGGCGTGATGACGGAGCTCGCGCCGACGTCGATGCGGCTCGAGGTGGATGATGTGGGCGACGCGCCGCACATCTTCCGCGGCTCGCTGGAGCGCATGGTGATCTGGGCTGGTGGAAGGGACGTGGTGGTGACGGTCGAAGCGCCGAAGCTGCCCGCGGCCACGTACCTTGTTAACTGGGTCGACTGATGGAGCTGATTCCGATGACCGCGCCCGACGGCGCGAAGTCCGAAGCGAGGTTCTTCAAGGCCGAGGCCGAGGGACCTGGGTTGCTCGTGTTGCCGGCGATGGGCGTGAACGCGCGCGCGTACGATCGGCTCGGTGAGGAGCTCGCAGCGGCGGGCATCACTACGTTGATCGTCGAGCTGCGTGGCGGTGGCACTTCGTCGCTGCGAGCGAAGCGCGGGGTGGATTTCGGCTATGCGGAGTTGATCGACGACATGGTGCAGCACCTTGAGCTGCTGCGCTCGCGCGTGAAGGGACCGGTGAGCGTGCTCGGTCATTCGCTCGGAGGTCACTTGGCGACGGCGGGGCTCGCGAAGTGGCTCAAGCCGGGCGCGAAGATGATCGTGATCGCCTCAGGCACGGTGCATCACCAGGCGTGGACGGGCCCGCAGAAGATCGGAGTGCTCATCGGCACTCAGCTCGCGCAGGTGATCGCACGAGGACTCGGGTTCTATCCAGGTCACCGGCTGGGCTTCGGTGGACTGCAGGGTCGCAGCTTGATCATCGATTGGTCGAACTCATCGCGCACGGGCGTGTTCACCAGTCAGCGTGATGGTGCGCTCGAGCATGGACTCGAGGTCCTGGAACTTGAAGTGCTCGCGCTGCACGTGCAGGGCGACACGTTCGCGCCGCGCAGCACGACGGAAGGTCTTCTCCGTAAGCTGAAGAAGGCGAAGGTGAAGTGGGCGAACGTGATGCCGCCGAAAGAGCCGCGGAAGATGAATCCTCATTTTCGCTGGCTGAAGGATCCATCGCTCGCCGTCGCCGAGATCGTGCCCTTCTTATCTTCCTCTCCCATCGGGAGAGGGTCGGGGTGAGGGCATGCTTCGAGAAGTAACCGAACCCGATCTTCCGATCTTCTACGCCCACCAACGCGATCCGGAGGCGTGCGAGATGTGCGTCTTCAAACCGCGCGACGAGGCGACGTTCTTCACTCACTGGCGAACCAAAGTCCTCGTCGGCACCAACCTCGTGCGCACGATCATCCACGACGGCCAGGTCGCCGGCTACGTCTCCAGCTACGCGATGGGAGACGAACGCTTGATCGCGTACTGGATCGGCCGCGAGTTCTGGGGCCGGGGCTTTGCGAGCGGCGCGCTCCGCGAATTCGTGAAGAGCGTCGACGCACACCGTCCACTCGACGCGATGGTCGCGACGAGCAACCTCGGATCGATCCGCGTGCTCGAGAAGGCGGGCTTCACGCTCGTGCCCGACTCGCGCGCCGTCACCGACGGCGTGGAAGAGGTTCAGTACCGTTTGGTCTAACCCTCACTTCACCTGCACGCGGTACAGCGACCCGCCATTGCCGATGGTGAGCAGTGAGCCCTTGGCCGGGAAGATCACCACCGTGTCGCCGAAGTCCTTCGCGAGCACCTTCCACGCGCCGGTCGCGAGGTCGCTCTCGTAGAGCTGCCCCGAGGTGTCCGTGGTGTACAGCTTGCCGTCGAGCACCGCAGCCGCCGTGGTGCCGCGCCAGTCGCCCGGCTTGCCGATGCCCTTCCACGCGCCGCTGGAGGGATCGATCTCGAACAACGAGCCGCCGCTCTCGATGCTGTAGAGCTTCGCGCCCGAGCTGAAGAGCACGATGGTGTTGCCGAACTCCGGCTTGCCGACGGCCTTCCACGCGCCAGTGCCGAGGTCGGTGGCGAAGAGGCCGCCGTTGGTCTCCGCGGTGTAGAGCTTCCCGTTGTGCACCACGCCCGCGATGGTGTTGCCCCACGCGCCGGGCTTCCCGAGCTGCTTCCACGAGCCGTTGTTCGGATCGATCACGTACAGCGAGCCGTTGGTCTCCATCGAGTAGAGCTTGTCGCCACCCGCCGCCAGGAAGACGGTGCGCGCGAACTCGGGCTTGCCGATCTGCTTCCACGCGCCGGTGTTCGCGTCGGTGACGAACAGCCCACCGTTCACCTCGGTGGTGAAGAGCTTGTCGCCCACCGAGGCGCCCGCGCGCGTGCCCTTCCAATCACCGGGCCTGCCGAGCTGCTTCCAGGAACCAGGCCCGCCCGCCAGCGCGAGGCTCGCGGACAGCGCAACCAACGTCGAAACGGTCACTGCGAACTTGGGAGTGTGCATGGGCGCAGAGCTTCTCCGGTCTCGCGCCTCGCGCCGATCACTTTTCATTCCTTCCCATGACGCCGAAGAGCAACGCGGCGCCGACCAGCAGCCCGCCGAAGCCAACGATCGCCGGATCATCATGCCGATCCCCAGCGTGATCCCGAACCACACCACGGTGCCGGTCACGGTGCCGATCGCGATCTGGCCCCAGGGGATCTCGGGCTTACGGAACGAGTCGGGGAGCGTCGTTCGCGGCTCGGTCGACAAGAAGCCGATCTCAGCGAAGCGCTTCACCAGCAGCTCACAGACTTCGAGCGCGTCGGCGATCAGCTTCTGCGTCACCCCCTCCGCGCCCGCGGGCACGCGCAACTTCGTCCCTGCGAACTGCGCATCTGGATACTTCTCGAAGAACTTCAGCAACGCACCTCGCACCGCTGCAGGCGCGAGCAGTTGCTGCAACGTGGGCGCATACGTCGCTAGCGAAGTGACCTGCATGCGCTCGTCGAACGCGACGTCGCCCGTCTCGACCGCGTCGGGGTGATTGAGATCTCCCGACACCATTCTCATTCGCGCGATGGGAATCGCGGCTCCCAGCTCCACCACGCACGTCGTGAAAGGCGCCGCTCCCTCGAGTGAAACCTCGAGCCCGCGTGCGCGACCCGAGACGAAGTCGCCGACATCCTGGACCTCGGAGAGCTCGAGTCTACGAGCGTGATCGGTGCGCTCGCTCATTTGCCGAAGAGGAACCGCAGCTCATCCATCCTGCTCTCGATGAGCTCGTTGACCGACCGCCCTGCGCTGTCGAGGCGGATCAGCGCGTTCACGTTCGCGTCCTTCGTCGCGGCCGCGCGGAGCCGCTGGGCGAACGCCCGGTTCACCACCGAGGTCGCTTCGTAGTTCTTCGAGAGGCCCTCGAGCGACCAGTCAGGCGCGCCGCCTTCCTGCGCCACCAGGTACTGAGAGAGCAGGTACATCGAGGTGGAGCGCGCGATGGTCTCCAGCTCCGTCGCGAAGGGGAGGTGGAAGCGCACCATCGGCCGCAACTTCGCCAGCACCGGACAACCGCTCGTCGCCATGTACACGCCGAGGAGCGAGCTGAGCGCTTCCTGCACCGAGACATCGACCTGCTCGTACACGCGCTCCGGCACCGTCACCCGCGCCGAGACTCGCTCGTACGAGAAGATGTCCGCGAAGCTCGCCACCACCTCGCGCAGCGAGAGTGCCGCGGGGCACGACGGCGAGTCTTCCTCACGCAGCGGGCAGTTCGGACACTTCTGAAAAGACAACTTCGCCCACGCCGGAGGTGAGTCCGGCGCGGGCGCGGTGTTCAGCAGGGTCTTTGGGTCCAGCGTGATGCTGAACGCCTTCGTCTGTCCGCCCTTCGAGAACTCGTAGCGGATGACGAAGGCGCTCATGCGCCCAGGAGCTTAGCGCTTCACGGCGTACACGAAGGTCGCCTTCGGCGCGCGCAGCCACCGCTCGGCGATCGTCTCGCGCAGCTTCGACCAATCATCCTTCGCGTCGACGAAGCTGGCCTTCATCGCCTCGGCTTCCTTCTTGTCGGCCTTGCCCTTGGTCATCAGCACGCGCTTGGCGAGATCGTTCACGCCAGGACGCCACTTCGCGAGGTCCACCTCGAAGCAGCCCATGTCGGTGCCGTTCGCCGCCTTCTCCTCGCGCTTCCACACCAGCGCGCCGGCCTTCAGCTGCGAGCCGAGCTGAATCGACGCGAGCTGGCTGTAGGGCTTGGGGCGCTGCGCGCCGTCGTACATGCCGCGGCTGATGTGGCCGAACGCCCAGACCACGTCGCGCAGGGTGGCGTGCTTCGCCTCTTCCTCGGTGAGCAGCTTCTTGTCGACGAGCCACCAGGTGAAGAACAGCGCGCTGGTCTGCGCCTTCAGCTCTTCCATCGTGGCCGCGAGTGGACCGCCGAACGCGTCGTCATCCGTCTTCCCCTTCACCGCGTAGTCGTGCGCGGGGCCGAGGTTGTGCGCGGCCTCGTGCAGCACCACCGAGAGCAGCGCCGCGTCGGGCGCGCTGGTGAAGCCGTCGAAGGTGGCCTTGCAGTAGAGCGACTGCACCTGCTGCTCGAGCGACTCACGCGAGTCGGCGTCGGTGTACAGGTTGGTCATCACCACCGTGCGGCCGCCCTTCTCGGCGACCTTGCCCCAGTTCGGCAACGACTGGCCGATGGTGGCGCCGTGCGGGTTGCGCTGATCAGCCGAGTTGATGGTGATGTCGATGAAGTCGGGCAGCTTGAAGGCGACGTCGCGCGCCTTGTACGGAGGGCCCGCGAGCTCGGCGAGGGTCTTCTCCATCTCGCCCTTCACCGGCTCCAGCTTCTTCTGCCACTCGAGCGACGCGAGGTTGATGCGCGCCAGCTGCAGGTGGAAGTGCGCCTTCCAGCTGCACGGCTCGCCGTACGTCTCGTCGGGACCCACGCGGAGGTACCACTTCGAGTTGAGCGCGCCCATGGCGACCCATGCCTCGTTCGCCGGCTCCCAGTCGTTGGTGCGGAACGCCTTCGCGGCGGCGGCGAGGTACGTCTTCAGCGCGGCCTCGTCGTCACCGAACGCAGCGGCGGCGGCCTCGAGCTCCACGGCGACCGCTTCCATGTCGTCCTTGAAGGCCTCGGTGTACGGCACGGCCTTGTAGAGGCTCGCGCCGGTCTTCGGCTCGTTCGCCACCACGGTGGAGAAGTGGCCCATCAGCGCTTCCTTGTTCTTCTCCTTCTCGAGCGTGGTGCAGAACTTCGGGTCGGCCTGGATCGCCGCGGGGTAGAGGCCGAAGAGACGCTGCGGCGCGGGAGAGAGCGCGTTGCACGCGGGATCCTTCTCGGTCGCGGGCGCCACGCAGAACGGAGACTGGTTGCGGAAGTACACCGCGCGGCTCAGTGCATCGCTCTCGGGGATCGACGCGGCCTGCTCCACGCCGCCGTGCTGGCGCGCGTAGAGACGCTCCACCAACGCCGCCGCCTTGGCGAAGTGCTCGAACGCCTTCCGGTCCGCTTCGGTGCCGGCGGTGAGATCAGTCTCCACCAGCGTCGCCTTGCCCTGGCTCAGCTCGAGGCGGAGCGCCTTGCGGCGGGCCTGCTCCTCGGGAGCGAGCTTGGAGTCGTCGGCCTGCACCTGCAGCGCGGCGTAGAGCTCGTCGAACTTCGGCGTGAAGGCGTCGTCCTTCACCAGGTCGCCGATGGTGAGCGACCACGGACCGATCAGCGTCACCAGTTCAGAAGGATCGAGCTCACCGTTCTTGTTCGCGTCGGTGCGCCAGAAGAGCGGGACGAACTGCTCCTGCGCGCGCGCGTTGAAGTCGACGCGGCTGAGCGCCTTGTAGGTCTTCTTCGCGGGAGCGGTGACCGCGGCAGTCGATGATCCAGCGTCGACCTCCTTCGGCGCGTCGGTCTTCTTCTCAGTGCACGCGCTGATCGCCAGCGCGCACGACACAGCAGCGAGGGACTTTTTGAGCATGGCCGCGCGAGTAGCACGGGCTGTCGGATCAGACTCGGATCAAGCGGAGTGGGGCATTTGTCCTAAGGGAGGACACTCACTTCTAATTCGTCCTGTCTCAGGACGAATCCGACAGGGTGACTGAAGATGAGACGATCGTGCCCTGACTGATCCGGCTACTGCGCTAAGTACCTTGAATGGGTGATCTTTCTCCAACCTCCCGGAATCACATTGTCAAAGTCAGATACACGCACATGGAGCCCGCGCCTCTTCTCCTACCTCTGAATTCATGCCTGAAATCATGAGCTTATAGCTGGCAAGCCGCGTGCTTTGTCGGGAGTCCGCCAAGTCGCCCTGGTGGGGGCGCAGACCTGGCGGGGAGTCGAATCATGAAGCAGGCACTCGTTGGTGTTGTCCTGGCGATTCTGGCGACGGGTTGTGGCCTCGGTCAGGGCACTGTGTCGGATCAGGGCGAGGATGTGACCGCCTCCGGTTCTGGCCTCACCTGGGAACAGTTCCGCTACGGCAAGGTCTACGTGGAGCAGGACACCGGCTTCTTCATCGCCGACCACGACACCCTCTTCGTCAGCGAGAAGCAGCTCCGCGAGTTTTACGAGATGAACGTTCGCGAGGGGCAGCTGATCGTGAACCGCATCGGCTCCGCTGACGACAAGTGGAACGCGACCCAGAAGCTGAACCTCACCTACTGCGTCTCGAACACCTTCGGCACCCGCAAGGCCCAGGTGGTGCAGGCCATGGCGGACGCGACCGGCGCGTGGGCGGCCGTCGCGAACGTGAAGTACGTCTACGTGCCCGCGCAGGACGCGAACTGCACCGCGAGCAACAACAACGTCGTCTTCGACGTGAACCCGGTCAACGTGAACGGCCAGTACCTGGCTCGCTCCTTCTTCCCCGCCAACGCCCGCTCGAGCCGCAACGTGCTCATCGACAACACCGCGTTCGGCGACTCGAGCGTCAACTTCGTCGGCGTGCTGCGCCACGAGCTCGGCCACACCCTGGGCTTCCGCCACGAGCACACCCGCCCTGAGGCCGGCGCCACGGACTGCTTCGAAGACAACAACTGGCGCGCGCTCACCTCGTACGACTCGAGCTCGGTGATGCACTACCCGCAGTGCAACGGCACCGGCAGCTTCGCCTCGCTCGCGCTCACCGCGATGGATGCGCAGGGCGCGGCCGCTCTTTACGGCGCTCCCACGGGCACCGGCGGTGGCACGGGTGGCGGCGCTGGTGGCGGCGCTGGTGGCGCGGGCGGCGGCACGGGCGGTGGCTCTGCTGGCGGCGGCACGGGCGGCAGCTCGGGCACCACCACGGAGAATTTCTCCGCCACGGTCGCGCAGAACGGCAGCAAGGCGTACGGCCCCTTCGCGGTCGTCGCGGGCACCTCGTTCCGCGCGGTGCTGAGCGGCACGGGCGACGCTGACCTCTACGTTCGCTTCGGCGCGGCGCCGACCGCTTCCACCTACGCGTGCCGTCCGTACCTCGATGGCTCGGCTGAGGAGTGCAACCTCACGGTGCCGAGCGGCCAGTCGTCGGCGTACATCACGGTGAGCGGCTACACCGCCTCGACCTTCCAGCTCGCGGTCACGTACACCAAGGCCGGCGCGACGCAGCCTCCCGCGGGCGGCACGCCGCGCAGCTCGACGGCGTCGGGCTCGGTGGCGAAGAACCAGTTCATCCAGTTCAACCCGATCGCGGTCGTCCCTGGCTCGCAGCTCACGGTCACGATGACCGGCTCGGGTGACCCGGACCTCTACGTGCGCTTCGCCGGCGCGCCCACCCTGACCCTCTTCGACTGCCGTCCGTATGTCGGCGGCGCGGGCGAGACCTGCAGCCTCACGGTGCCGGCCACCGCGACCCAGTTCTACATGGCCATCAACGGTTACTCGGCGGGCAGCTACTCGCTCACCGCGAATTACGTCGCTCCGTAAACACCCACCATCGGTGCGAGGTGCGATGACCTGCTTCTCCATAGGGGAGAAGCAGGTCTTCGTCTTTTACGAGAGGTATCCGGGCGTACGCCCGACTCCCGCGGCGTCAACGCCCGCGCTCATCTCGAGCAGGTTGCGCTGAACGATGCGGCACTTGCCTTCCTCGCGAACGAGGACGACGGCGGCGGTGGAGTTCGCCATCATCGTGAGCGCATCCATTACCGACGTGCCCAATTCGACCTGAACGCTTCCGACGAGCGGAATTTCTTCCGCGGTGGTGCTAGGTGAAACCTCGGCCATCCAGTTCGCTACCGAGGTCAGTTGGACGCCCTTCACGTCGCCGGTCGGCTCACGAACGAGCACGTACCTTGCGCCAGCCTCCGCGGCGAGTTGAGCGACTCTCGCCAGCGAAGTGGTCGTGCGGACGGCGAGACACTCTTCCAATGGGAGATCGCGCATCTGCATGACCTGCGCAGGCTGCACGAAAGGGGCCGCATGCTTTTCGGTACCAACCTCCAAGAACGACTGAGGAGCTCGGTGCCGCTGAAGCTTCACTTCTGAGGTGAATTGCACGGATGCAAGATGCAGGGGTGAAGTCGACCTCAGTTACGGAGCGCACACCGTGGCAGGGCTGACAGGGCGTTTCCGTCATGTGCCGGGATGACCTTCACGTCGGGTCGGTTCACCTGGATCGCGTGCAGCAGACCAATCTGCGAGGAGAGCGTTTGAATATCTCCGTCGACCGCGCGAAGCGTCTTGTGCGCGGGCAGCTCGACGCCGCGCGAGGTCCACGTGGTGTCACCTGAGAACAGCCAGGTGATGCCGCCCTTTCCTCGAACGAGGAACGCCGTGCTGCCGGGCGTGTGACCGGGTTGTGGAACGGCGAGCACCGCGCCATCGCCGAAGAGATCGTAGCTCGCGGGAAAACCGTCGACCGGAGGGCCGTCGAAGTCGAACGCGAAGATCCGTTCCTTCGCGCGCTTCAAGTGATGCGGCATCACGCCGTGATCGAAGTAGCGGGTGAGTGATTGCGCGAAGGTGAGCTCGGTGCGCGAGACGAGCACGCGCGCGTTGGTGAGATCTCCGAGCGCGCCGGCGTGATCCCAATGAGCGTGCGTCATCACCGCGTACTTCACGTCGCTCACCTTGATGCGCGCGGCTTCCATCACCTCGACGAGCGGAGTCTTGCCGCGCTCATCTCCCATCACCGACATCACGAACGGGCCCGCGCGGTGGAGATCTTCGGCGATGGTCTTGCCGAACGCGGGATCGATCATCAGCAGGCCGCTGGGGTGCATCACCGCGATGGAGGCGATGGTCTGCTTCCACGGTTCGCCCTCGAAGGACGCCACGCCGTTCCAGATCGCGCGCTCGCGGACTTCCTGCACCAGCACGCAGAGCTCGACCTCGCGTGCCTTTCGCTCGGTGCGCGCGACCAGCTTCGCGTCGGGGACCACGATGGGAGGAGCGCACGCGATGAACGTCGCGGCGAGGAACAGAGTGCTTCGCTTGATCACGCTTGCTTCGCCTTCGCTTCCACCACCGGATCGGGAGGTGGCTCAGGTGGCCATTGGCCGACCGTGGTCTTCAGGTGCAACAGGGTCCTGGTGGTGTCGTGCGTGATGCGGAGATCCTTCAGATCTTCGCGCACGCGCTCGTGCACCTTGAGGTGACGCGCCATCGCTCCGCCGCTGATCAGCAGGCCCACCAGCGGGATCAGGAGGAGCAGGAATCGCGCGTCCCATTGGATGAAGGCATGGAGGCCGAAGGCAGCGGCGAGGAAGAGGGAGAGCAGTCCGGTGAGCTGCCACGTGGTGCCCCAGCCCTCGGCGCTCGCGGGCCAGACGTAGGCGAGAGGGAAGCGGGCCATCAGCGCGTGGCTCTCGGGAGTGAGCGTGGTGAACTTTCCGCCGTGCTCGGCGATGAGCTGCTTGGCGCGGCGCGTGCGGGCGCGACTGCCGAAGAAGAGCAGGAGCCAGGCGGAGACGAACGCGATTCCGCCCCACGTCGGGAAGATTCCCCACGCGAGCGCGGTGATCACGAGCAGCTGCTGAACCACGCTCAGGGAGATCGTCATCGCGGGCACTTTATCTCCCTCTCCCTTCGGGAGAGGGTCGGGGTGAGGGTGAATCATTTGCGGACTCGCTCCAGCCAACCCTCGGCGGCAGGGAAAGCAGTCACGCGCTCAGATCGAGGCTCACTCGTTGGCTGCGTCCACACCGTCACATGGAGCATCGTCCCATCGCTCAACACATGGTGCTCATCATCCTCAGGAACCTTCTCGGCAGGAAAACGAGGATCCGGCTCGATGAACAACACCAACCATCGCAGCCCCTCACGCTCACCCGAGTAGTTCACATAGATGCCCTGCTGCTCGAACTTGAAGCCCTCGGGAAAAATC
>CBIHPJ010000013.1:0-28959 GCA_966211295.1 uncultured Myxococcales bacterium
CGACTTGATCAAATCGTCCAGCGAGCGCTTGCCGTTGCTCGCGTGACGAATCGAGGCGTCCAACTCGGCCGCGTAGAGCGCCCCCCGCGTGTACGGCACCACCGAGAGCGAATCGTCCTCGAAGAAGCGCCGGCGGATCTCGTCGTTGCTCGCGCTCATCGAGGGATTCGCGAAGTGACGAATCACCACGCCGTTCACTTCAGCGAGGAACTCCTGCGCGCTGATCAGCTGCGCTCGCAGCATGAGCGTCGCCGCGTAATGAACGGTGAAGCCCTCGGTGAACCAGAAGTTCGACCCCTCGGGGCCCGCGAGACGAAGCCTCAGCCCAATCCACCGGTGCAGCATCTCGTGCGCGAGGTTGGTGCGAAGCCGCGGACCGAAGGGAGTGCGGGGGCCGATCACCGACACGAAGGAGTCACGTTGACCGACTCCGTTCGCGCGAGAGCCCATCGACTCGAGCACGCGCACGTAGATCTCGTAGGGCTTCGACTCATCCTTGTCCCCGAAGAACTCGCGCTCGACGGCGAACGCGCGCGCGGCCCACGCTCCTGCCTCGGAAGGATCGAACGCGGGAGCGCCGAACCACGAAGTTCGAAAGTGGCCCTCCGCGATGACGCGAGGATCCCCGGCGAAGTACGGCACGGCGCGGAGCCCATCGAGCGGACCGGGATAGTCTTTCGGCGCGATCGTCGACGCACACGCACTCGGACCCCACTCGATGCGCGTGTGCTGCGAGCGCGACTCCTCGGGGAGCACGAGGAAGAACGCGCCCAGCCCTCCGATGCCCGTCTGATCATGACGGAGGGCGAAGCGCGCGCCGCGATCCTCCGCGGAGACGGATTTCGCTCGGTACTCGAGCGTGACCGCTCCCACCGCTTCGCGTGTGGCGACGAGCTCGAGATCGCCGGTGCGATCGAGCCGCAGCTCTCCGGCGGAATCGTGCGCCTGCACATTGCTGATCAGCTCCGCCATCCCCGGAGCGCCGAACACGCGATCATCGAGGTGAAAACGCGGCACGCCTTCGAGCGGCAACGAGAGCCTCACGTCGAGCGCCGAGGGAATTTCCTCTTCGCACACGGGCGTGAGCCGCAACGTCGCGCTCTGCGTGGCGCAGCCGGAGAGCACCGCAAGAAAGAGGAGGTGACACACTCGCCTCACAAAACCTTCACAACCTTTCGGAAATGTCGGCGGCGGCTTCGTTGACCAAACTCGCGCTCCGTTGTTTTGAGAGCGCCCCATGGCTCAGTCTTTCACCGACTACCCCAACATCAGCAACCCCGAGTGCGTGTGGACTCCGCTGCGTGAGCTCGGAGGTCTCCCGAACGTGAAGTGGTGCGAGGAGACGCTCTGCTCGGTGATCGCCGAGCCCGCGAACACCTGGAGCAACCTCGCGTACATCTTCGTGGCCGCCGGGCTGTGGTTCTACACGCGCAAAGACGAGAGCCGCACGCTGCGCTTCTTCGCTCCCGTGGCCTTCTGGGTGGGCGCGACGTCGTTCGTCTACCACGCGACCGTTTCGTTCCTGACGCAGGTGTTCGACTTCTGGGGCATGTACTTCTTCTTCGGCCTGGTGCTGCTGCTCAACCTGCTGCGCATGGGCAAGCTCGCGGCGAACAAGCTGTTCTCCACCCTCTATCTCTCGATCACCGGCCTCACGATCCTCACCGTGGTGATCGCCAAGCTGAACCTCCCGGTGCAGGGCATCGTGGCCACCCTGCTGCTGCTGGTGCTGGTGACCGAGGCCGTCGCGAGCAAGGGCTCCACCTCGGCCGTCGGCCATCGTTACCTCGCGCTGTCCTTGGGCTTCATCGCGGTCGCCTTCGCCTTCTCGGCGTCTGACGCCACGGGCGCCCGCTGCGACCCGAAGGATCACTTCTTCCCCGGCCACGCGATCTGGCACGTGTTCGGCTCGGTCAGCATGGCCTTCGCGCACCTGCATTACCGGCAGTTCAAGGCGCTATTCGCCTGATCCGTTTTGATGGGTCGCTGCGCTCCATGGTCCAGCAGTCGCTGGACCATGCTCCGCTCCCGGAGTCAGCTGATCATCGGCTCTGGCAATCCAAGGATTTCGTTGACGATTCGCGGGGATGCTTCTACGACCCCGCCGCCATGTCGGAGCCTTTGTTCACCGCAGACGAGCGGAAGAAGTTCGATGCGGGAATTGCCGAGTTGTTGAGTCATTACCCTGTCGATCGCAAGAGCGCGGCGATGTTGCCGGCCCTGCGATTGCTCCAGTCGATCAAGACCTGGCTTCCGCCCGAGGGCATGAAGCTGGTCGCCGAGAAACTGGAGAGCACCGTCGAGGCTGCCTACGAGGTCGCGACCTTCTACGTGATGTTCCACACGAAGAAGCCAGGCACCTACGTGATCGACGTGTGCACCAACCTCGCCTGCGCGCTGCGCGGCGCCGAGGGAATGCTCAGCTACCTCGAGCAGAAGCTGGGCACGAAGGCCGGCGAGAACGGCGAGAAGTACTTCCTGCGTGAGACCGAGTGCCTCGCCTCGTGCGGCACCGCTCCCTGCCTGCAGATCAACGAAGACCACCACGAGAACCTGAACAAGGCGAAGGTGGATGCGCTGCTGGAGAAGCTGTCATGAGCGTGCTCGCTGAGAAGGTCGTCACGCGCGACTGGGACAAGGGTCCGAACCACACGTTCGAGGGCTACAAGAAGAACGGCGGCTACGCGCAGCTGAAGAAGGCGCTCGAGATGGCGCCCGCCGCGATCACCGACGAGGTGAAGAAGTCTGGCCTCCGCGGTCGTGGCGGCGCCGGCTTCCCCACGGGGCTCAAGTGGAGCTTCGTGCCCTCGCTCGAGAAGAACAACAAGCCGCGCTACCTCGCGATCAACGCCGACGAGTCCGAGCCCGGCACCGCGAAGGACCGCTTCATTCTCGAGAAGGATCCGCACCTGCTCCTCGAGGGCATCGGCATCGCCTGCTACGCGCTCGGAGCGCACACTTGCTACATCTACGCGCGCGGCGAGTTCAAGTTCCCCTCGGCGGTGCTCGATAAGGCCATCGAAGAGGCGTACGCCGCGGGCATCTTCGGCAAGAAGCTGATGGGCAAGGACTTCGAGCTGAACGTGTACCAGGTGCGTGGCGCCGGCGCGTACATCTGCGGCGAAGAGACCGCGCTCCTCGAGTCGCTCGAAGGAAAGAAGGGCTGGCCCCGTCTGAAGCCGCCGTTCCCCGCCGTGGTCGGCCTCTTCGGCTGCCCCACCGTGGTGAACAACGTCGAGACCATCGCCACCCTGCCCCGCATCTTCGAGAAGGGCTCCGACTGGTTCATGAAGCTCGGCACCGGCAAGTCCGGCGGCACGCGCCTCGTCACCATCTCGGGCGCGGTGAATCGTCCCGGCACGTACGAGGTGGCGATGGACACCTCGATGCGCGAGCTGATCTACGACCAGGCCTACGGCCAGGGGCTCCCCGAGGGCCGCACCGTGAAGGCCTGCATCCCCGGTGGCTCTTCCGCTCCGGTGCTCAACGCCGACGAGCTCGACGTGAAGCTGGAGTTCGACGCCTTCAAGCCGCTGCAGTCGATGGCCGGCTCAGGCGGCGTGATGATCATGGACGACACGGCGTGCATGGTGCGCTGCCTGTGGCGCGTCGCTCGCTTCTACGCGGAAGAGTCGTGCGGTCAGTGCACGCCCTGCCGCGAAGGCCAGCCGTGGATGACCCGCATCATCCGCAAGATCGAAGAAGGCCGCGGAGAGATGGGCGACCTCGACACCCTGATGAACGTCGCGCAGGCGATCGCGCCCTGGCCTCCCATCGGCCTCGGCAACACCATCTGCGCGCTCGGTGATGCAGGCGCGCTGCCGGTGCAGAGCTTCGTGCAGAAGTTCCGCAAGGACTTCGAAGACCACATTCACCAGAAGCGCTGCCCGCACGGCGACAACCCGTGGGGCGTGTTCGGAGAGTTCAAGTGAACGCCGAGACCATCTTGTTCTTCGCGTTCGCGATCTTCACCATCGCTTCCGCGGCGGGCGTCATCTTCTCGCGCAACCCCATCGCCGCCGCGATGTCGCTGGTCGCCACCTTCTTCTTCCTCGCCGGCATCTACGTGCTGCTCTGGGCGCACACCATCGCGGCGCTCCAGGTGCTCGTGTACGCGGGCGCCATCATGGTGCTCTTCCTCTTCGTGATCATGCTGCTGTCGCTCAGCGATCACGGCCCGGTGATGACCTTCTCGCCCACGCGCATCGCGGGTGGCGCGTCGGTGGTCGGCCTCTTCGTGGCGCTCACCGCGGTGTTCCGCAAGCTGCCGGTGACCGAGCTCGCGTGGACCGGTGACGCCGCCAAGGTGCAGGAGTTCGGCACCATCAAGCACCTCGGCGCGATCATGTACACGCAGTGGCTGTTCCCGTTCGAAGCGGTGTCGCTGCTTCTCCTGGTCGCCATCCTCGGCGCCGTCGTCGTCGCGAAGCCGCGCATCTGAGCCACTGAGAAAAAAGGCACCCCGTGATTCAGACCGTCCCGACGTCCTACTACCTGATCCTCGCCGCGGCGCTGTTCTGCCTCGGCATGTTCGGCGTGCTCATCCGCCGCAACGCGCTCGTGGTGTTCATGTGCATCGAGCTCATGCTCAACGCCGCGAACCTCACCTTCCTCGCCTTCGCGCGTGCGCGCGGTGACGACCTGGGTCACCTGAGCGCCTTCTTCATCATCGCCGTGGCCGCTGCAGAAGCCGCCGTCGGTCTCGCCATCGTCATCTCGGTGTTCCGTGCTCGCGGCA
The DNA here is from genome assembly GCA_966211295.1 of uncultured Myxococcales bacterium. Classification (GTDB taxonomy): domain Bacteria; phylum Myxococcota; class Myxococcia; order Myxococcales; family Myxococcaceae; genus Archangium_A. The sequence continues at coordinate 4,739 of CBIHPJ010000013.1, forward strand.
CGGTGAACATCGAGGAAATCCAGTCGATGAAGCACTGAGGGGAACAAGACCGTGCAACAGCTCCAACAGTTCTTTCAGACTGCCCCCGTGGACCCCACGCAGGCCGGCCACGCGTTGTGGCTGATCATCGCCCTGCCGCTGCTGGGCGCCTTCATCTGCGGCGTGTTCGGCAAGATCATCGGCCGCGCCAACACCAACCTCATCGCCATCTCGTCGGTGCTCGGCAGCTTCCTCCTCTCGCTGCTCGTGTTCTGGACCATCAACGACTTCCGCGCGGCTTCACCTTCGCCGTTCGGCGGCATCGCCTACGCGGTGGGAGCAGACTTCGGCACGTGGTTCCAGGCTGGCACCTTCCGAGTGAACTTCGGCCTGATGGCGGATCACCTGAGCGGCACCATGCTCCTCGTGATCACGGGCGTGGGCTTCCTCATCCACGTGTACTCGGCCGAGTACATGAGCCACGACAAGGGCTACTGGCGCTTCTTCGCGTACCTGAACCTCTTCGTCGCCGCGATGCTCACCCTGGTGCTCGCCGACTCGCTCCCCCTGCTCTTCGTGGGCTGGGAAGGCGTCGGTCTGTGCAGCTACCTCCTCATCGGCTTCTGGTACGACGATCCGGCGAAGGCGTTCGCGGGTCGCAAGGCGTTCATCACCAACCGCATCGGTGACTTCGGCTTCCTGCTCGCCAGCTTCCTGTTGGTGCTCACCATCGAGAGCCTGATCTCCCGCCCGCCCAGCGCGCCCGGTGGTCACGTCTCGGGTGCCTACGCTGCGGCCGTCGCCGACAAGGGCCCGCTCGCGTTCTCGGTGCTCGAAGAGACCGCGAAGAGCCTCCCCGACGTGCTCGACCAGCAGGTGCTGTCCGGTCCGCTCACGGGCATGACCTACGGCGTCGCGCTCACCATCATCATGCTGCTGTTCATGCTCGGAGCCGCGGGCAAGTCGGCGCAGATTCCCCTCTACGTCTGGCTCCCTGACGCGATGGCCGGCCCGACCCCGGTCTCCGCGCTCATCCACGCCGCCACGATGGTCACCTCGGGCATCTACCTGTTCTGCCGCGTGAGCTACCTCCTGGTGCTCTCGCCGACCGCGATGATCGTGGTCGCCGTGATCGGCGCTTCCACTGCGCTGGTCGCCGCGCTGATCGCCTTCACCCAGAAGGGCATCAAGAAGATCCTCGCGTACTCCACGGTGTCTCAGCTGGGCCTGATGTTCCTCGGCCTCGGCGTGGGCGCCTTCTGGGCGGCCTTCCTCCACGTCGTCACCCACGCGTTCTTCAAGGCCTGCCTCTTCCTCGGCGCGGGCTCGGTGATGCACGGCAACGCCGATGAAGAAGACGTGACCAAGCTCGGCGGCCTCCGCAAGGAGATGCCGGTGACCTGGGCCACCTTCCTGGTGAGCACGCTGGCCATCACCGGCATCGTGCCGCTCTCAGGCTTCTTCTCGAAGGACGCCATCCTGCACGCGGCGCACACCCAGCACGTTGCCGGGTACCACGGGCTGCAGACCTTCGCGTGGATCCTCGGCACCCTCACCGCGGCGGGCACGGCGTTCTACATGATGCGCGCGTACTTCCTCACCTTCGAGGGAGAGCGCAGCAAGGAAGCGAAGATCCCGCACGCGCACGAGTCTGCTTCCGCGATGACCGGCCCCCTCGTGGTGCTCGCCGTGCTCGCGGTGGTGGCGCTGGTGCACGGCCTCCCCATCATGCACATCACGCGCGGCGGAGTGACCGTCACGCAGACGCTGATGGAGAACTTCCTCGATCCCGTCTTCCGCACCACCAACGATCTGATCGCGCGCAAGCAGTTCCTCGAGGTGCCGACTGAGCACGGCTCGATGGTCGGGCCCTGGCTGCAGGCGTGGATCATCGCCATCGTGTCCGGCGGTCTCGCGTTCTTCATCTACCGCCGCTACCTCCCGGCGAAGGGCTCGCTGCCTTCGTTCATCGAGCCGCTGCGGAAGTTCTCGTTCAACAAGTTCTTCGTCGACGAGGTCTACGACTTCCTCGTCATCAAGCCCTTCACCCTCTTCTCGCGCGCGTTGCACAAGGTGGTCGACTCCATCTTCATCGACGGCATGGCGGTGCACGGCACCGCGTGGCTGACGCAGAGAACGGGCGCGGTGCTGCGCTACCTGCAGACGGGTGACGCGCAGATGTATGCCGCGGTGATGGCGCTCGCAGCTTCGGGCGGCCTGGTGTGGGCGATCTTCAAGGTGCTGCCGTGAACACGGCAGCGGTGAACATGGTGCTCCCGTGAACTCGGTCTTCGACTCCCGCATTCTCAACCTGGTCATCTGGTTCCCGCTCGTGGTGGCCGCCCTCGTGGCGTTCCTCCCGAAGGACGAGAAGGGCCAGATTCGCACGGTCACGCTGTTCGGCATGATCGGCAGCTTCCTCACCACCCTGTGGGCGTGGAGCCGCTTCGACACGCACTCGCCGGTGGAGTTCCAGCTCGAGTATCGCCTCCAGTGGCTCAGCGACGCGGGCATCAGCTACCACGTGGGCGCCGACGGCCTCTCGGTGATGCTGGTGCTGCTCACCGGCGTGCTGGGGCCGCTGGTGGTGCTCTCTTCGTGGAGCTTCGTGGACGAGCGCGTGAAGGAGTTCCACATCGCGCTGCTGGTGCTGCAGACCGCCACCTACGGCGCCTTCGTGGCGATCGACTCGCTGCTGTTCTTCATGTTCTTCGAGGCGGTCCTCATCCCGATGTACCTGCTCATCGGCGTGTGGGGCTCGGAAGAGCGGCAGAAGGCTGCCGTGAAGTTCTTCCTCTACACGATGGTCGGCTCGGTGCTGATGATGCTCGCGCTGTTCGCCGTGTACTTCCTCTCGGCTCCGTCGGGCGCGCGCAGCTTCGACTACTCCACGATGTACAACGGCCTGATGGGCGCCAGCCGCGAGCTCGCGGGCTACCTGAAGGCGAACCCGGGCGGAGATGGTGCGGGCCTCACTCCCGTCGCCCTCGCGCTCTTCAAGTACGGACCGTGGCTCTTCCTCGCCTTCGCGCTCGCGTTCGCGATCAAGGTGCCGATGTTCCCGCTGCACACCTGGTTGCCTGACGCGCACGTGCAGGCGCCGGTGGCCGGATCCATCGTGCTGGCCGGCGTGATGCTGAAGCTCGGTACCTACGGCTTCTGGCGCTTCGCGGTGCCGCTCTTCCCCGTGGCCGCGCGGCAGTACCAGACGTTCTTCTCGGTGCTGGCGGTGATCGGCATCGTCTACGGCGCGTTGATGTGTCTGGCGCAGCGCGACATCAAGAAGCTCATCGCCTACTCGTCGGTCAGCCACCTCGGCTACTGCATGCTCGGTATCTTCGCCTTCACGGCCGAGGGTGCGACGGGCAGCGCGTACCAGATGCTGAACCACGGCGTGTCGACGGGCGCGCTCTTCCTTCTCTTCGGCATGCTCTACGAGCGCCGCCACGCGCGTCTGATGAGCGACTACGGCGGCATCGCGCGGGTGATGCCGGTGTTCACCGCGTTCTTCCTGATCACCACCTTCTCGAGCATCGCGGTGCCTGGCACCAACGGCTTCGTCGGTGAGTTCCTCGTACTGCTGGGCACCTTCAAGTCGAACCTGCCGGTGGTGTTCGGCGTGCTCGCGGCGACCGGCGTGATCCTGGGCGCGGCGTACATGCTGTGGATGGTGCAGAAGGTGTTCTTCGGCCAGGTCACCCACCAGGAGAACCTGAGCCTGAAGGACGTGAACCGCCGCGAGATGGCGGCGGCGCTGCCCTTCATCCTGCTCATCGTGATCATGGGCCTGATGCCGCAGCCCTTCCTCGACGTGCTCAACACCAGCACCACCCGGTACATCGCGCGCGCGAAGTTCGCCGCGGGTGATGGCCCCAGTGATGACCGCAACGTGCGGGTGATCGTTCGCCAGCTGCCCCCGCCGGGCGCGATGGCGGCAGCTCCGCAGGAGCCGCAGCGTCAGGCGGCTCCCGACGCGATGGTTCGACCGACCCGGCCCGTGATGCTTCAGCCTCTGAAGCCGGTGCAGCCCGAGGTGCAGCCGTGATGATCCCCGTTTTCACGATGAACGACTTCCTGCCCGTGATGCCCACGGGCGTGCTGGTGGTCGCTGCGATCGTGCTGATGCTCTCCGAGGTGTTCCTCACCTCGGCCACCCGCACCTACCAGGCGATGCTCGCCACCATCGCCTGCGTGATCGCCGGCGGCGTGGCGGTGCACAACGCCTTCGAGCCTGCCAGCGCGGTGCTGCAGGGCTACGCGGTGCTCGATCCCTTCTCGAGCTGGACCACGGCGATGGTCTGCCTGGGCACGGGTCTGGGCGTGCTGCTCTCCTCCGGGTTCCTCAAGCACCGCAACGCGGAGCGCGGCGAGTTCTACGCGCTGATGCTCTTCGCGGCGGCGGGTATGAGCCTGCTCGCGCTCTCGGCCGAGTTCATCACCCTGTTCATCAACCTCGAGGTGATGTCGATCGCCACCTACGCGCTCACGGCGTTCCTGCGCCGCGGCCCGCGTCCCTCGGAGGCCGGCTTCAAGTACTTCATCCTCGGTGCCTTCTCGGCTGCGCTGCTGCTCTACGGAGCGGCGCTCCTCTACGGAGCCACGGGCGCCACCAAGCTCATCGAAGTGGGCGCGGCGCTGCCCGCGGCGTTCCAGAGCTCGCCGGGCCTGGTGTACGCGGGCCTCGGCCTCGTGCTCGCGGGCTTCGCGTTCAAGGTGGCGGCGGTGCCGTTCCACATGTGGACGCCTGACGTGTACGAAGGCGCGCCCACTCCGGTGACGGCGCTGATGAGCGCGGGCGTGAAGGCCGCGGCGTTCATCGCCCTGGTGCGCACGGGCCTCTTCCTCGTGAAGGGAATCCCTGACGCGACGGTGCCCATGTACGTGTTCGGCCTGCTGGCGCTGCTCACCATGGTGGGCGGCAACCTGCTCGCCCTCCCCCAGCGCAACGTGAAGCGCATGCTGGCGTACTCGTCGATCGCGCACGCGGGTTACCTGTTGCTCGGCGTGGCGGCCCTGTTCGCTCCGCAGGGCGCGGGCGCTCCGGCGCAGCCCGGCATCTTGAGCGCGACGCCCCTGATGGGCTTCGTGCCGAACGTCTCGGTGGCGGTCTACAAGGGCCTGCTCTTCTATCTCCTGGGCTACACGGTGACCTCGCTGGGCGCGTTCGGCACCATCGCGGCGCTCGAGCGTCGTGAAGACGAGACGCGCGGCAACACCTGGGACCTCGAGCGCTTCGCGGGCCTGGCGCAGCGTCGCCCGGGTTGGGCGATGGCGATGGCGGCGTTCATGCTGTCGCTGGGCGGCGTGCCTCCGACGGTCGGCTTCCTCGGAAAGCTCTTCCTGTTCAGCGCGGCGGTCGATGCGGGCCTGCTCGGTCTCGCGGCGATCGGCGTGCTCTCGAGCGTGGTGGGCGTGTACTTCTACCTGCGGGTGGTCGTGTACATGTTCATGCGCCCGGCACCCGCGGATGCCACCACTCCGGTTCGTCACTGGACCACGGAGCTGGCGCTGATCACCTCAGCCATCGCGGTGGTGGCGCTCGGAATCATCCCGGGCCCGATCACCGAGTGGCTCAGCCGCGCCGGAATGATCTTCGGCCACTGACGGTCGGCCGAGCTGACGAGCAACTCGACCACCCCTGGCTCCTCGGAGCTGGCGGGTGGTCGAAACGTTTCTGGCCGCTGATCAGTCCGATGCCGAAAAGAAGGCGGCCCGGTGTTCCTTTTCAGGAGCACCGGGCCGCGGGTCTTCTTGCACTGCCAACACAGCGAGGCTGCTGAAGTGGTGGGGGGGAACCCCTTCAACACATCGACTGCTGCGTCGCAGACGTGCTTTGCGATGCGCATGCCAGCGCGTTTTCTCCGTGGATCTCGATGGTTGGCGCGTCGCGGGGTCGTGTCCCATTCATCACTGAATTGCAGCGATGAAAAACGGGTTTCGGGATCGAAACGAGACGGCTTCCCGCTACGCGTTCGCACGTGTCCCGCAAAAGAAGGCGGCCCGACGCAGGTTCGCGTCGGGGCGCGGGTCTTCGTGGGTGCTGTAATAGGGTCGGTAGCTGAAGGGGTGGGGGGGACCCTCCGTCAGCCATCATATATTCGACGGTAACACTGCCCCAGCGAACGGTGTGCCAGAGTGGACTACCGGTAATATCAATGGGTTGCCGCCTTCAGAATTGAGCCGGATTGCACAAGTGCAACGGAAGGCATTTCAGATCTGAAACAGAGAGCCCTGATCCAGGACAGGGGATTGGAGCGTCACCAACTGGCTACGCCAACCTGCTCAGGACAGCTGGGGTTCTTCGCCGGTCGTCTTCAAGCCGAGCCGCTTCATCTTGCGCCAGAGCGTCGTCGCCGAGACACCGAGCACCTCGGCCACGCGCGACAGATCGTGCGGTGACTGCTCGAGCGCCACGTTGATGGCCCGGCGCTCCGCGTCGGACACCGCATCGGCCAGCGACTGCACCAGCCCGCCATTCCCCGGCGCACCCGTCGCCCCGCCCTGCGCGGGCACCTGCACCTGAGCCACCTCGCCCGACTTGCGGCGGAGGGGGAAATCATCGGGCAGCAGCTCTTCACCTTCCGCGAGCGCGGCGGCCTGCTCCACCAGGTTCTCGAGCTCACGCACGTTGCCCGGGAAGCCGTAGCTGGCGAGGTGCTCGAGGGCCGAGGGGTGGAAACGGTGCGGCTTGCGGCTGCGCACGTTGGCGCGATCGAGGAAGTGCTGGGCCAGCAGCGGCACGTCTTCCAGGCGATCGCGCAGCGGCGGCACCACCAGGGTCACCACCGCGAGGCGGTAGAACAGGTCTTGGCGGAAGCGCTTGTCGTTCACCTCGAGCTCGATGTCGCGGTTGGTGGCGGCCACCGTGCGCACGTCGACCTTGATGGAGGCGCTCTCGCCCACGCGCCGCACTTCGCCTTCCTGCAGCACGCGCAGGAGCTTGGATTGGAAGGCGGGCTGCGTCTCGGTGACCTCGTCGATGAAGATGGTGCCGCCGTGGGCCTCTTCGAAGAGACCGCGGCGCGCCTTCACCGCGCCCGTGAAGGCGCCGCGAGCGTGGCCGAAGAGCTCTGACTCGAGCAGCGACTCGGTGATCGCCGCGCAGTTCACCGGCACGAAGGGCGCGCGGGAACGCTGGGAGAGCGCATGCACCGCGCGTGCGACCAGTTCCTTACCGGTGCCTGATTCTCCCTGCACCAGCACCGTCGCCTCGCTCGAAGCCACGCGGGAGATGCGGGTGGTGAGATCGCGCATCGCCTGGCTGCGGCCCACGAGCGACGAGAGGCCGTGCCGCGCCTTGAACTCGCCCGCGAAGAGGTCGACCGCCGACACGAGGCCGGCGTGCTCGAGGCCCTTGTCCACGCGGTGGATCAGCTCGCCGTCCTTGAACGGCTTGGTGATGTAGTCGTACGCGCCGCGCCGCATCGCCTCGACGGCGGTCTCGATGCTGCCGTACGCGGTCATCACGATGACCGAGAGACGCGGGGCGATCTCCACCGCGCGCTTGAGCAGCTGGAGGCCGTCCATCGGCTCCATCTTCAAGTCGGTGAGCAGGAGGTCGACCTGGTGATCGGCCAGCCACGCGAGCGCCTCTTCGCCACCGCCCGCTTCGTCCACCGTGTAGCCCTCGGCGCGGAGGAGCAGCGCGGTGGTCGCGCGCATGTTGCGTTGATCGTCGACGACGAGGATGCGGCCCTTACGCTGCGCAGGAGGAGCAGAAGGAGTCACGGGGCACGAACTATCACAGCGCACGTGATCGAGGGCCGGATCCTCACCCCACGACTGGGGAGCCCATGCTCGCGCTCGCCCCGACCCTCACCCCGCGCCGCAGGGAGAGGGAGCTCAACCCTTCGCCTTGCGGAGTAAACGATCGTCACCGACTCGAAGCGTCACCTTCTCGCGATCGAAATACTCCGCGAGCGGAATGAGAAACTTCCGAGAGAGCCCGGTCATCTCCTTGAACGTCTGCGTGCTGAGCTTTTCGTGCTTCGAAAAGTACTCGAGCAGCTTCGCGTGCAGCGCATCGATCGCGCTCTTCGCGAAGAACAACTCCCCAGCACGCACGGCCTTCCCCGCCGACACCAGCGACTGACCGAGCTCGAGGACGCGGGCTCCGGGAACGCGGAGCTGAGACTCCAGCTCGAGCAACGTGGGCGGATTGAGCTGCCGCGTCTCGAGCAACTGCGCGAGCTGCGTCTGATGCGCGGCGGCGGCCTCGGTGAACGCCCGCCCTCTCCCGGGGAGACGGAGCAGCTCGTCGACCAGCTCCACCTTCTTTCCCTCGAGCAGCACCGAGACCACGCGTGCGAAGACGCGCTCCGCGGGTTCACCCAGTCGCTGGCGGAGCTCCTCGCGCGGCATGCCCGCCCGCTCGGGGCTCGCGACGTGAAACGCATCGAGCCGGGCCAGCGCCCGCGCTTCCAGGGCCTTCAAGACTTCGGAGGCGACGTAGCGGCGGCTCTCCTTCTCCACCAGCACCACGGCGCCCTTCGCCGAAGAGCGCTCCAGCGCCCGCGTGACTTCCTTCTGCGTCGACTGCGCGCGCGCGAAGAGTCCCGCTTCGTCGATGCCCGCGTACCCCGCTTCGGTGAGCAGCAAGCGCAGACGTTCATCCAACGGCGCCTCGGAGAAACGCTTGAGCTTCTCGGCCGCGCCCGCCCTGCGCCGGGGCGGATTCACGAGCAGCACCTTCCCGCCCGCGAGCGTGGCGCCACGACCTTCGATGACGCGGGTGCCGCGCATGATGAAGCGCTGACCGGGAAGTGCAGCGACGGGCGCAGAGAATCGCAGCTGCGCGAAGCACCGTTCACCGGGACGCAGCGAGTCCACGTCCATCAGCCGCACCACGGCTTCGACTTGATCGGTGCCGAGCGTGAGCTGCTGGCGCGTGCGCCGGCCGAGCGGCGCATCCACGCTGGGCAGTAACGCGAGCTCGACGTCGAGCACCTTCGCGGCGGGCAGCTCTCCCGCGCGAGTGAGCGCCAGTCCGCGGCGCACCTGCGCGACCTCGAGCTCGGGAAGATTCACGGCGACGCGATGGCCCGCGATGGCGGAGGTCACGCTCGCTCCGTGCACCTGCAGTCCACGCACGCGCATGGGCTTCACGAACTCAGGCAGCAGACTCACTTCATCTTCCGGGGTGAGCCGGCCCGACCACAGCGTGCCCGTCACCACCAGACCGAAGCCCTTCGCGGTGAACGCGCGATCGATGGGGAGAAACACCGGCGCATCGGGACCACGCGCGGCATCAGGCTCAGCGGTGAGCGCGGTGACCAGGCGATCGACCTCGGCCTTGAGCGCGTCCAGCCCCTCGCCCGACTTGGCGCTCACCGGCATCAACGCCGCACCCTCGAACGGAGTGCCCGCGACGAGCGTGCGCAGATCAGCCTCGAGCAATTCGAGCCAGCCTTCGCCGAGCCCGGGGAGCAGATCCGCCTTGCTCACCACCAGCACGCCCTTGCGCACACCGAGCAGGGAGCAGATGTCGACGTGCTCGCGCGTCTGCGGCATCACGCCTTCGTCGGCGGCGATCACCAGGAGCGCGACGTCCACTCCACCCGCGCCCGCGGCCATGGCTTTCACGAAACGTTCGTGACCGGGCACGTCGATCACGCCCACCGTCTTCCCCGAAGGGAGCTTCAGGTGCGCGAAGCCGAGCTCGAGCGTGATGCCGCGCTTCTTCTCTTCAGGCAGTCGATCGGTGTCGATGCCGGTCAACGCTTTGACCAGCGAGGTCTTGCCGTGATCGACGTGGCCCGCGGTTCCGACGATCACGAGCGCTTGGCGATCCTGATGCGCTCGCTCAAGCCGCCCTCCGCCTTCGCCGTCGGTCGCCGCTCGCTGGGGCGCGCAGGCTTGGCTTCGGCCTCATCGGTCCCGAAACGCTCGTCTTCGACCACGTCCTGGTAGTCCCAGGGGAAGACGAAGAAGTCGTTCGAGGTGAGGCCGATGAAATCGGGCTCGAAGCGTCCCGGACGCGCGATCAGCGCAGCGCTCTTGATGGCCTTCGCTCCCTGACTCTTCGCGAGCCGCGTGGCGAACTCGATGCTGTCACCGGAGCTGGCGACGTCGTCGACGATCAACACGCGCCGGCCGCTCACTTCCTTCGGCATGTCGTCGGTCACGCGCGAGGAGCGGCCCGTGTCGCGGCTGCGATGCGTGACGCGCACCGGAAAGAACTCGGCCTTGAGCGCGGTGGCGAGCGCGCCTCCCACGAAGACGCCGCCGTGCACCAGGCCCACCACGGCGTCGGGCTTGTAGCTGCGGGTGACGCGCGCGAGCTCCTGCACCTGGCGATCGAAGTCGCCCCAGGTGAGCTCCTTCACCGACTGCCGGGGGCTGCTGCCTTCGCGGCCGACGAAACCCTGCGGGAGGAGCGGCATGCCGCCCGCTGCGGAGAACTCATCAGCCCAGTCGTCGGTGGGCTTCTTCACGGCCACCTGCTTCACCTGCCTGGCGGCCTTCGCGGGCTTCTTCGCGCTCTTCTTCTTTTTCGTCGCCACAGGGCGGAGATAGGCCGAAACGAGGCGGGCTCGGGAAGAAAATTCAGCTGCCGGTGAGGCCGAGCGCCCCCGGCAGCGGCGCACAGAGCCCCGCGCCGGTGGTGAGGGTGATGTTCGCGCTGTGAGTGCAACCCAGGCAGATCGGACGCGTGTAGGTCACCGCCTCGGTGACGCTGCCCCCTCCGCTCGCGGTGGTGGAAGTCGGTGAGACCAAGAAGCGCATGGCGTCGGCGCCGCCCACCGCCAGCGTGTAGCTCGCGGGAATGTTGCCCGCGTTGTTCACGGTGAAGTTCTTCGTCGAGCCGCCGCTGAAGGAGAGCGAGGTGGGATTGAGCGTGAGCACCGCTCCCTGCGCGGTCTCATGCAGCGCGACGGTTTGCGTCTCGTTCACCGGACCGCCCGCGCCGGCAATGGAGAGCGTGTCGGCGAACGCGTCGGCGGCCGTAGAGGAGACCGCGGGCACCAGCTTCGGCGTCACCGTCACCGTGCCCATCGCTCCCGCGGCGAGCGTGCTGGGACCGCTCACCGTGTACGGCGAGCTCGCGCCCCCAGCGAGGGTGAGCGTGAGCGCGAGCTGGTTGCTCGAGTTGTTCGTCACGGTCACCGTGCGCGCGGTGCCGGTCGTCCCGCAGGGCACGAGGCCGAAGTTCAAGCTCGAGGAGGAAAGCGCCAGCACGTTGCCCGCGCTGCCCGTACCCGCGAGCGAGATGGTGGTCGACGGAAGCGGCTGACAGAGCACCGTCGAGGACGTCTTCATGATCCCCGCCATGTCGCTGTACGCCATCTGTCCCGACGGGCTGAAGGTGGCGCTGAAGATGCTGGAGCTCGCCGCGTCGACCAGCGCATTGGCGGGCATGCCGAACACGGCTGGATTGATCGGCGTGAAGACCAGCGCACCGGGGGCGTTGCCGGTGTTGCTCACGGTGAACTGGCCGCTCGCCGTCACGCCCACGAGCACCGAGCCGAAGTTGATCGACGAGGTGGAGATCGCGAACACGCTGCCGCGCGCGGTGAGGCGCAGTGGAATGTTGTGAGGGCTGTCGCTGGGCACGTCGGTGGTGACGGTGAGCGTGTCTCCGAAGAGATTCGGAGTGACCGCCGAGGTCGGCGGGATCTGATTGGGCGCGACCGTGAGCACCAGCGTGCCGCCATCGCTCGCCACCACGCCCGAGCTGGGCGTCATCGACACCACGTACGGAGAGCCCGCGTCGCGCCCCAGCACGGGCGTCACCGTGTACGCCTGGTTGCCGTTGTTGCGGAAGGTGAGGCTCTGGGCGGAAGGCGTGGTGCCGCAGTTCACCGCTCCGAAGTCGAGCGCGACCGGCGAGTAGCTGACGGATCCACTCGTGCCCTGCCCGATCATGTTGAGTGCAGCGGGGAGCGGCGCGCATAGCGGCTCGCCGGCGTCGAGGCTGAGCGCCACCAGCGAGGACTCGGGCATCACCGAGGAGCCGGGCGCGTAGGAGCCCGTGAGCGACGTGGCAGCGCCGCCCTGCGCGATGAGCGGACCCGAGTTGCTCAAAGTGAACTTCGCGTTGTCAGGCGTGAGCGTGATCTGCGGGCTGGTGTTGCCGTCGTTCACCACGGTGAAAGGCGCGGTCGCGGTGTTCATCACCGGGACCTGGCCGAAGTCGATGGTGCCGGGCGCGAAGCTCAAGATCGCTCCATTCGCGGTCTGGTGGAGCTTGACGGGGTGATTGGTGTCGTTCGCCACGTCGGTGACGATGGTGAGGATGTCGCCGAACGCGTCATCCGAGGTGAGCGCCTGCGCGGGGATCGCGCTGGTCGACACCGTGATGGTGATCATTCCGTTGTTCGCGGGCACCGTGCCGCTGGTGGGCGAGAAGGAGAACGGAGAGCTCATTCCCTTCGCGAGCGTGCCGGTCCACGAGAACGCTTGATTGCCGGTGTTGCTCAGGGTGAACGTCTTGCTCGATGCCTGGGTACCGCAGTTCACCCGGCCGTTGTCTCCGAAGAACACGTCGGTGGTGGAGAGCCCCACGCCGCCATTCGTCCCCTGCCCCGTCATCGGAATCATCGACACCGAAGTGCCGCAGGTGGGCTGCGGCACGCTCAGCCCCGCGAACGAGCTCGAGGGCGTGGTGCGCGTGGGAGTGAAGGCGGCCTGCAGACCCGTCACGCTGGCGCCGGGCGCGAGCGTCACCATCGCGGGCATGGTGGGCCACTGCAGGGAGAACTGCATGTCCGCCGGAGTTCCGAGCGAGAGCGTGGCCTCCACGTTGCCCGCGTTGGTGAGCGTGAGGCCGAGCGGCGCGGCGGCGGTGTTCACCGGGAGCACTCCGAAGGAGGCGACGGAAGGCGTGAGCGTGAGCGTCACTCCGGTCGCGCGCGCGCTGAGCGGAACGTCGTGATCACCTCCGTTGGTGTTGATGGAGAGCGAGCCCTGGAACTCCGCACCCGCCATCGAGGTCGAGGGCACGGTGGCGGTGATGGTGAGCGCCATCGATTGTCCCGGAGGAACGGTGCCTGCGCCCGGCGCCACGCTGAAGATCGGCGAGATGCCGGTCGAGGCGCTCACGGTGAGCGGCGCGGTGCCGGTGTTGGTCACGTTCACCACGCTCGTGGTGCCGACCCCGCAGCCCGCCTCGGTGATCTCCACCGACTGACGATCGAGTGAGGCGAAGGCGGAGCCGGCATCGACCCCTGCATCCACGCCGCCGTCCTGCCCCGCATCAGCGGGCTCGAGGGGAACGGGCTTGAGCACGCAGGTGCGACTCGCGACTTCGCAGCGTCCCCATGAAGGACAATCCGAATCGGTGCTGCAGGTGACGCCCGGGCCACACTCGCAGCCCGCGAGCATCGCCATCACACTCATCAAGATGACGAATCTGCCTCCCTCTCCCTGCGCCAGCGGGGAGAGGGGCGGGGGAGAGGGGCGCACTTCGCATGAACGACGCATAAGATTCAGAACTCCCCCGTGAGGGTCACTCGCGCGCCGTCAGGCGCAGGAGCGATCGAGATCTTCGGAGTCGACGGAGGCGCGGACGCGATGAACATGATCGTCGCCGTACCAAGCAGCGCCGCGGCACCGATGGAGCTTGCGAGCGAAATGGTCGCATCACGATTCACCGCGGCCTGAGAGCGCGCCTGCTCTTCGTTGAAGCGACCATCCGCGGGCAGACTTGAGCGTCCAGACGCGGCCGACACTCCGAAACCCACCGCGACACCGGCGGCAGCCACACCGAGTCCCCCGACGATCCACGCCACGGGGCGCAGCGACGAGCCCGGCTGCTCCTTCTGCACCACCATCGGCTCGGGCGCCGGAAGCGGAGGCGGCGGCGGGAGCAGCAGCTCCGACGGAGCCGGCTGCGGAGGATCAGCAACGACCACCGGCTCGGCAGCAGGCCGAGAGAGCGTGGCCGACAACTTCTCCAGCTCGAGCGCGGCGATCAGCTTCCCCAACGCCTCCTTCGCGGCCTCGTTGAACGAGCCCTTGGGCTTCCTCGGCGCGCGAAAGCTCAACCTCTCGCGCACGAGCATGCGGTCCATGTTCACCACGCGACCGGTCGCGGTGACCTCGTTGCCCGCGGCGTTCTGCTCGACTGACGCGTAGATCGCGTAGAGCGTGCCGGCGCTGACCGCGAGCTGCTGCAAACACTCATCACGGACATCGCAGTCCTGCCGCTTGAGCGCCCCCACCGCCGCCTTCCACTGAGACTTGGTCGAGAGCAGCACCGCCGAGTTCTTCGCGAGCAGCATGCGGAACTCGCTCTGCAGGTCCTCCTGCTTCGCCGCGGGGATCGGCGCCTTCACGTCGAGCGGAAAGTCGACGAGCGTCGGCTTCCCCTGCGCGAGCGCGGCGCTCGAGAGCAACATCGTCAAAACCGAAAGTGATCTCATCGGGAGAGCTCCCTCGCGAGCTGTTGGATCTTCTTCTCGACGGCGCCGCACTCAGCGCCCGTGCTGGCCGCACCGATCGCGTTGGTGAGCGGGCCTTCCGCGTCCTGGAAACGATCCCAGGCAGCCGCGCTGCCCTTGTTGGCGGCGAGCTGCTGGAGCTCCTGCAGGTGTGCGCGCGCGACGGTGCGCCACTTGTCACTCGGCTCGCACTCCGAAGTGCTCCCTCTCCCTTCGGGAGAGGGTCGGGGTGAGGGCAGACGCACGTTGGGAGCCGCGCGAGCAATGTCAGAGAGCGGAGCCAGGTCATCGGGCTCTGCAACAGGCGCAGGAGCAGGAGTCGGCGCGACCGGCGCAGGAGTCGCAGGAGTCGCAGGAGTCGCAGGAGGAGCCACCACGATCACCGGAGGAGGCGTGACGACTTCCTCGGGCCGCATCGCCCACCCCAATGCCGCAACGAGCACGAACACCAGCAGCACGATCGCTGCGACCGGCCCTCTGCGCGAAGGCACCAGCTTCTCCACGTCGACTTCGGGCTCGGGCAGCTTCGCGGTTCGCGACAACATCGGATTGGGCGCCTGCCGCGTGTTCTCGCGCTCGAGATCCTTCGTGATCCGCTTCAGGCGCTGCCGCACCAACGCCGCGCTCTGCGGCCGCTTCGCCGGTTCCTTCTCGAGCAACTCCGCCACCAGCTTCTCGAGCTCGGCAGGGAACGACTCACCCAGCTTCGGCGCCGTGGAGTGGAGGTGGTGGTCGATGAGATCGTGAATCGGATCCAGCGACATGAACTTGGGCTTGAACAACTTCTCGCCCTTGAGCACCTCGTAGAGCATCACGCCGAACGAATAGAGATCGCTCAGCTTGCTGACGCCCCTCCCCTGCGCCTGCTCGGGCGCGATGTAGTCGGGCGTGCCCGCAATGGTGGACTTCGCGACGTTCGCTCCGGGGTCCGCCGCCATCGCCGACGGCTGAAGCTTGGCGAGGCCGAAGTCGAGCAGCTTCACCATGGTGCTGCCGCCCGACACCTTCGCGAGGAACACGTTCGAGGGCTTCAGATCGCGGTGAATCACGTCGATCGAATGCGCGGCCTCGAGCCCGTCGAGAATCTCTTCAGCGAGCGAGAGCACCCGGTGCACCGGCAGCGCGCCGTGCTCTTCCAGCTCGTTCTCGAGGGTCCGACCCTCGAGGAACTCCATCACCATGTACTGCCGTTGCCCGTCGAGAGGACCAAACCCGACGATGTCGATGATGTGCGGATGCTTCAGGCCCGACAGCGTCTGCGCCTCACGCACGAAGTTGCTCGACAACTTCTCGTCCGCGGCCAGCTCGGGCCGCAGCACCTTCACTGCGAAGCGGCGTCCGAGGAAAGGGTGGCGGGCCTGGTACACCAGGCCCATTCCACCCTCGCCCAACGCCGCCTCGATCACATACCCACCGACCTCACGCCCGACCAACGGATCCACCGCCGTCCCAACCACCACCTCCGAAGCGCCCTGGTGCTCCGGAGAGGGGTTGGTCTTGCCGCTGCCGTTGTCGGACATGAGGGTGTCCACCCGGCCTCAGTTCCCGGAGAGAGTGAGCGCAGCGGGGAGCGGCGCGCAGAGGCCCGCCGTGGTGGTCAGCGTGAACGAACCGGTCTGAGCAGGCGCGAGGAACCGCTTGGTGAAGGTCACCGAGTGCGTCACGCTGCCACCGCCGCCGACGTTACCCGTGCCGGGGGTGGCGACGAAGTCGGTCGAACCAGCGCGGTTCAGCGTGTACGGCGCCGCCAGGTTGCCGGCGTTGTTCACGGTGAAGTCGCGGGTCGCCGTGCCAACGGGGGTGTTGGGGAACGCGAGCGCGGTCGGGTTCAGGCTGAAGATCGCGCCCTGCGCCGTCTCGTGGAGCGCCACGGTGTGCGCCTCGTTGATCGGCCCGCCGGTGCCCGTGATGGTGAGGGTGTCGGCGAACGCGTCAGCCGCGGTGGAAGACGTGGTGGGAATCATCTTCGGAGTGATGGTGATCATCGCCGTCGCACCCGCCGCCACGTTGGAGGGACCCGAGACCGTGTACGGCGACGCGTTGCCCTGCGAGAGCGCGAGCGCGAGGGTCAACGTGGAGGCCGAGTTGTTGGTGACGCCCACGGTGCGCGCGGTCGCCGTGGAGCCGCAGGGCACCAGGCCACCCGAACCGAAGGTCAGGCTCGAGGTCGAGAGCGCGATCACGTTGCCCGCGGTGCCCGCTCCTGCGAGCGCCATGCTGGTGAACGGCAGCGGCTGGCAGAGCACGGTGCCGCTCGCCGGAGCGATGGTCGCGGTGTCGCTGTAGCCCATGGCGCCCATCGGGGTCATGGTGCCCGTCTGGCCGCTCGAGGTGTTCGGGTTCACCTGCGCGTTCGACGGCAGCCCGAAGATGGTGGGCTGGCCGGGGGTGAAGACGAGGCCACCGACCGCATTACCGTTATTGGTCACGGTGAACTGCGAGCTCGCCGTGCTGCCGACCGCCACCGAGCCGAAGTTGATGCTGTTGGTGCTGATCGCGAAGATGCTGCCGCGCGCGGTCAGACGAAGCGGGATGTCACGCGGCGAATCGCCCGAGACGTCGGTGCTGACGGTGAGGGTGTCGCCGTAGAGATCCGGAGTGACCGCCGAGGTCTGGGGAATCGCGTCCGGGGCGACGGTGATCACCACGGTGCCGCCGTCGGGATCCACGAGACCGGTCGCCGGCATCATGCTCACCACGAAGTGCGTGCCCGCGTCTGCGTGACCGAGCACCGGGCTGATGGTGTACGCCTGGTTGCCGTCGTTGCGGAACGTGATGGTGCGGGGCGTCGCGGTGGTGCCGCAGTTCACGCCGCCGAAGTCGACCGCGACGGGCGAGAAGCTCACCGAGCCGCTGGTTCCCTGGCCGCTCATCGGGAGCGCACCGGGCAGCGGCGCGCAGATGGGCTCGTTGGGGTCGATGGCGAGCGTGAGGTTGCCGGTCTCAGGAATCACCGCCACGCCGGGCGCGTACGTGCCGGTGAGGTTGGTGTTGCTGCCAGCCGACGCGGCGATCGGGCTCGGGGGATCGATGGTGAACTTCGCGTTGTCCGAGGTCAGGGTGACCATCGGGCTGGTGTTGCCGGAGTTGACGATCGCGATGGGCGCGCTGGCAGTGCGGTTCACCGGGACCTGGCCGAACTCGACCAGGTTCGGAGCCCAGCCGAGCACCGCGCCGTTCGCCGTCTGGTGCAGGTTCACCGGGTGATTGGTGTCGTTCGCGATGTCGGTGACGATGGTGAGCACGTCGCCGAACGCGTCATCGGCAGTCGGCGCGGCCGCGGGGATCGCGGTGGTGGTGATGTTGATGGTGACGGTGCCGTTGTTCGCCGGGAGCGTGCCGCTGGTCGGCGAGAAGGTGAACGGCGAGCTCATGCCCTTCACGAGCGTGGCGTTCCACGAGAAGGCCTGGTTGCCCGTGTTGGTGAGCACGAGGGTCTTCATGCCGGCCTGGGTGCCGCAGTTCACGCGGCCGTTGGTGCCGAAGAAGACGTCGGTGGTGGAGAGCATCAGGCTGCCGTTGGTGCCCTGGCCCGACATCGAGATGGTGTTGACCGAGGTACCGCAGATCGCCTCGGCGACGCCGATCTGCGCGGCGCTGACCGACGGGGTGATCTTGTTGGCGGTGAAGCCAGCCTGCAGGCCGGCGACCGACATGCCGGGCGCGAGCTCGAAGCCATCAGGCGAGCCGGTGAGCCACGCGAGCGAGAACTGCGTGTCCGCGGGCTGCGTGAAGCTGATCGTCGCGGGAACGTTGCCCGTGTTGGTCAGGGTGAGCGGCAGCATCGGCGCCACCGTGTTCACCGGGAGCACGCCGAACGAGGCGACCGACGGCGTCATGGTGAGGGTCACGCCCGCGGCCTTCGCGGTGAGCGCCACCGTCTTGGTGGTGGTGGCCTCGTTGGTGGTGAAGGTGAGCGTGCCGGCCGAGTCCGAGCCGGCCGAAGCGGTCGCGGGGACCGTGGCGGTGACGGTGAACTTCACGTTCGCGCCCGCGGCGACGGTCGCGCTCGCAGGAGTGACGGCGAAGACGCTCGAGCTCCCGACGGAAGCGGAGACGGTGAGCGAGGCTGTGCCTGTGTTGCTGACTGTGACCTCCTTCGTCGCGGCCTGGCCACAGAACGCCTGGGCAAAGTCGACAGTGGCGGGCGAGATGGCGGAAGCGGGTGTTCCCATCACTCCGGAGTCCACGCCGGCATCGGTGACGGGGACGGGGTCTGCGGGACACGCGCTCAACATCACGAGCACAAGCGAGGCTGCGGACAATCGGGCGATCAAGTGGGTCTCCAGTGGGGGTGGGGCAACTCGGCCACACTGGTATTGCGGTGACCACGCGCCGTGGATCGCGCAAGCCGCAGCAAATGCGCGGCCATTGCGTGACGTACGTCAGGCGCCAGATGTAGGCGTCAGTAGACGGTGATGCTCATCGCCTGCGTGACGTCGCCCAGCACGCCATCTCGGCAGCGAACGCTGAACGAGTAGATGCCCGCATCAGCAGCCAGAGAAGGCGTGCCGCCGATGAGGCCGTCGGTGGTGGCGCTGGTCAGGCTGAGTCCCGGAGGCAGCGCGTTGCCGCCCGGGAGAATCGTCCACGTCACTCCGGCCTGATTTCCTCCGTACGACTTGAGCTGCTGGGCGTAGGCGGTGCCGCGCCGCGCGTCTCGCGCTGCCGGAGTCGCCAACGAGAGCAGGCCGAGATTGAGGCCGACGGTGTCGATGCGCACCGCGCGCGTCGCCTGCTGCGGAGGAGTCGCAGAGTCAGTGACGTTCACGAAGAAGGTCACGTTGCCCATCGCCGAAGGCGAACCTCGAACTCCGCCGTCGCCGAGCAGCATGACCCCGGGAGGAGGAGAGCCTCCGTCGACGACGAGGTCCCAGGTGAACGGCGGCTGGCCTCCCGTGGCGCTCAGGAGATCGGCGTAGGGCTGGCCCGTGCGCCCATCGAGAAGCTGCGAGTTGGCGACTCGAAGGAACGGTCGAACCTCGAGCTGGAAGCCGGTCGTGACCTCGCTCGCGCTGTCTCGGACGGTGATGGTGAACGGGAATGTTCCCGGCGTCGGTGCCGCGCTGGTCGTCAGCTGTCCGCTCACGTCGAGAGTGAAGCCCGGGACGCCGCCATCGATGAGGAACGTGTAGGTGCCCGAGCCGCCTGTCGGCATGAACGTGAACGAGTACGGCTTCGTCTCGATCGCTGCCGGCAAGTTCATCGCTGCGAGTGCGAGTTGGAGACCCGCATCTTCGTCGCCCGCATCCATTCCTGCATCGGCGCCCGCGTCTTCACCGGCATCGACTCCGGCATCAGTTCCTGCGTCGATGCCTGCATCCACTCCCGCGTCGATGCCTGCGTCCATGCCCGCGTCGACTCCCGCATCGACCATCGGAGCCGGACAGTTCTCTCCGCACGCAGGTACGCAGCGGTTCTCTTCGGTGAGACAGAGAAAACCCGAGGGGCACGCGCCTTCAGGCGAACACTCGTCGAAGCGCGAGAGATCAGGATTGAACGCGCACGCGCAGACGATCAGCACGAACGCCGAGAGCAGAACGCGCGAGTTCATGGCAGCTCGACCACCCAGAGCACGACCGCGCCGATCAATAAGGTGCCTGCCACCCCGAAGAGCACGTTGGCCGCGGTGGCCTCGGTCTTCCCGTTCTTGATCTGCGTGTCGAGGCAGTCCCGGTACTCAGTGCCCATTCCTCCGCAGCCAGTGTTCGCCATCGAGAGCATCTGCTCGTGAAGACGCGCTTCGACTCCCAGACCGATACCGACCCCGAGACTCGCCACTGCCGCGGTACCGAGCACGACGGAAGGCCAACGCGTGGGAGCCGGCTTGTCGTTCGCGTCCCACTGGTAGAGCACGCCGATCGCGGCCGCGAGCTCAGGCTCCGAGGCCGTGGTGCGCGCAGTACGTGACGCGGTAGCGCGAACGAGGTCGACGTTGGTCTGCGCGCCGACTCCAGTGACGATGCCGCTCACGATCTCATCGGTCTCGAGCACCGCGAGCTGCGCGGTGGAGCACGCGAGATCAGCGCAGGGCGGAAGTTTCTTCCGCTCGTACTTCGACAGCTTCTCGATGGTGACCACGCGCTGCTCCACGCAGACGCCGGGACGAGTGGCGAGAATGCCGCGCACCTGCTCCTCGAGCGCGCGGGCGGCAGAGGGAGAAGTCGCGAGTGGTTCGAACGGCGTGACGGCAATCCGCGTACACGGAGCCGCAGCCATCACGAGTGAGAGAACCAGGGCTGTCATCGCGAAGAAAAATCAGGGAGCGAGATCTGGCTCCGGCGCAGGGCCCACCGGCACTTCTCCACTGCTCGAGACGAAGCCACCGTAGAAGGTCGGACCGTACGCGCTCTCGAAGAGATGCTCGCGGAAGTTCTCGTCGAGAGAGCCGCCGCGCGACGCGATTCCAGTCGGTGCCCAGGCGAGCTCGGCGACGTCGGTCAGCCTTCCCTCGCGCGCGTTCTCGAGCCGCGCCTCCTTCAATGCGGTGCGCACGAAGTAGGTCTGGCCGGGAGGCAGCGCGAGCACCATCGGCCGCGCGGGCTCCTTGTTGAAATCAGCGAGGCGCACGCCGTGGCTGTCCTCGAGCCAGTGACGTCCCTCCACGCCCGAAGGGAGCAGAAGGAACGCGCTCGACGAAGGCGCGGTGAGATCGGCGAGCGCGGCAGAGCGATCGCGCGCAGGAGGACGGGCGAACATGTTCACCCGACCGCGCGGATCACTGACCTGCTGATTCGCAGCGGCGACGAACGCGCGCAGCTCCGAGTACTCCACCTTTCCATCGGAGTTCACGTCAGCGGCGCCGAGCAGCGCGGAGATGATCTCGTGTGAGAACACGCCCGCGTTGATCGCCGCCCACTCGTGGCTCTCCTGCTGGCTGCTGGTGGAGAGCACCACGCCGACGTCGGGGTACTTGTCGAGCGAGCGCTCCTCGAGGAACTGCGCGACCGCGACCTTCTGTGCTTCGGCGACCGGCAGACTCCCGCGCTGATTGACGAAGAAGTACGAGTCGCACGCATCGATGATCAGGTGCGTGGTGGTGGCCTGGATCGGCGCGATCACCTCTTTGAAGAGATCGCTGCGCGTGAACTGTTCACCGAGGAGCGCGATCGATCCTTCTCCCGCATCTCCGCGCTGACCGTGACCGGTGAACACGAAGAAGAAGACGGGTTTCTTTCCCGCGGCGCGATCCTTCTTCATCTGCGCGTTGATCTGACCGAGCGACTCGAGCAGCTCCTTGCGCGTGGGCGGGCGCGTCTGCGCGGCGAGGCCGGGGAAGCGGCGCTGCGTGTCTTCATCGAGGAGGCTGAGCAGCGTTACCTGCTCCGCCATCGGTTTGAGGACGGTGAAATACCGAGCGCCGTCATCGTCCGCGAACTTCAGATTGGCCTGCTTGAGATCGTTGCTCTGATTGTTCGCGACGATCAGCGCGTACACGGGCGAGCTGGCGCCGAGTGATGCCGCGAGGATGACGGAGAGGGGAAGCACGACGCGCACAATATACCGAGAGTCGTGGCGCCGCGTTGCGCAGCGTGCCGAGGCGGAGCGACCCAAAAAGAAATCGACCGACGAGCCAGAGGAATTGCGCCCAGCAATACGAACTAGCGTCAGACGGAGCAGGCACGCTAGGCACCCCGTGTGGGGTTCGACCGTGCACTTCTCCAACGGTTTAGGGACGGCGAGACCGACGCCCTGGCAGAGGTGTACCGACAGCACGCCGGGGTGCTCACACGAATGTTGCGCGCCGCGGCGTTCCGCGGACAGTCGTTCGCGGCATTGAGGTCAGCGATGGAGCTGGAGAACGCCATCGTCGAAGTCTTCACCCGCGCGTTCGAGCCGCGGGCGCGGCAGGTGTACGACGGCCAGCGCCCCTACGAGCACTTCTTGATGGGCATCGCGCGCAACTATCTCCTCGAGTTGATGCGCAACCGCGAGCACCCCGCGGGCCTCGAGGTCTCCGAAGAGCTCGATGCCGCGCTCTCCCTCGAGCGCGTCGATGTGCACGAAGAGCTCGAAGATCGCGAAGTCGGCCAGTTGATGACGCGCTTTCGCGCCGAGCTCGGAGAAGAAGAAGGGAAGCTGTTCGACCTTCGCTACATCGAGGGACTCACGCAGAACGTGGCCGCTGAAAAGCTCGGGCAGACGCGCATTCAGCTGCGCCGCCGGGAACACAAGCTGCGCCTGCGCGTGTTGGATTACTTGAAGGCCCACGGTTATCTCGGCTCACTCACCGCGACGGGTTGGTCGTTCATGACGGAGACCACGTGAACTGCGAAGCGGCGCGGGCAGCCATGGATGAAGAGTTCGCCGGGGACGACCTCGGTGAACGGGCTGCGCAGCTCCGTGAGCACCTGAAGACGTGTGACGCTTGCCGCGAGCGCTACGACCGGTTGGCGCGGGTGGAAGCGCAGCTGTCTGGTGGTGGGTTGTCCGAGCAGAAGATGGATGCGCTGCAGGCGCGCATTCTCGGCAAGGCGGCAGCCAAAGCGCCGAGCGCTCCCCCTCCACTTCCTCCACAGCGAGGCTGGGGAACGTTCCTCGCAGCAGCGGCGGTGGTGTTCCTCGTCGCTGCGTTCGCGATCCGCGGCTGGCTCGCGTCACCGGATGATCAGTTCACCCCTCGTGGTGGTGGTGAGAGCTGGGGCGTGCGCGCGTTCTGCGTGAAGGACGGAGCGGTGACCGCGGAAGCGCTCGCGGGCGGCACCCTGCCCTGCGCACCGGGTTCGGTCGTGCAGTTCACGTACACCGCAGCGAAGGCCGCGAAGTTGTCGATCGCGCTGGACGGGACTGATCAGACTTTCTTCTCCGGCACGCCGGTGATCGCCGGCATCGACGTAGCGATGTCGACGAGCACGCCGGTCGGTGAGTGGCTCTCGGGACCGCAGCGCGTCACTGCGCGCTTCACTGACGACTCCGGAGCCACGATTTCCGAGAGCGCCCTCACCATCACTCCGCGCTGACATCTGTCTCCCTCTCCCCTCGGGAGAGGGTCGGGGTGAGGGCGCGATCCCAAGTCACCCCTCCCTGCAATACGGGACATGACCCGCGTCCGAGCCGCCGCAATCGCAGTGTGCGTGTTGCTCCAGTCGTGCGCCGGCATGTCGAACTCGCTGGGAAACTCCGCAAACTCATCAGGCAACTCAGCAAACTCATCGGGAAACTCCGGCGGCTCATCAGGCCAATCCGGAAACTCTTCAGGCCAGTCCGCGAACTCGTCGGGACAATCGAACGCGTCGAGCCAGAACTCATCGGCGAGCTCAGCTGCCTCCTCTGACACCTCGAAGAACTCCGCGACCTCGGTCGAGTCTTCACAAGCCACCACCGCGGCGACGAGCAACGCGCCAAGCAGCTCCATCGTCCTGGGCAGCGCCCTTCTCCTCGGAGTGTCCGGAGGAATCTTGAGCACCGTGCTCACCGCGAAGCACCGGCGCGAAGCGAAGCTCGAGCGCGAACGACTCAAGGAACTGCAGCTGCAGCAACAGCCGCAGCCAATGCCGTACAAGGTCGAGCCGATTCCGCTCACGCCTCCACCGCCGCCACCTCCGATGCCGCCCGCGGAGCCGCCCGGGCCAGCGCCGAAGCCAAAGCCGAAGCCAAAGCGCACCGAGCTGATCGAAGAAGGACCGACGCTCGACGCGATGGTGATGGCGCGTTCGTGGCTGCTGGCGAATCAGCTGCAGCTCAGCCAGGACCTCGCGCTCGGAGCCGGCCCGACCATCGACGATCTCGCAGGCATCACCGGCATCGCCCCCGAGCATCGCGAGCGCTTCGGGCGCGTGTTGCAGAAGAACCGCCGAGCGCTCGCATTCTCACACGACGTGACGCCGCAAGAGGCTGCGCAGGTGATGGCACGACTCGGAG
>CBIHPJ010000014.1:0-28525 GCA_966211295.1 uncultured Myxococcales bacterium
CGTCGTAGATCGCGCGGGTGGTGCTGCCCTGCTTGGCGGCGAAGCGCACGTCGTTCAGCGTGGCGCTGAGCGCCTTCGCCTTCTGGAACGCCTGGCTGCGCTTCACCGACGCGAGGTCGGCGTCGAGGCTCTCGAGGTGCTTCGCGCCGAGCGACTGCGCGAGCATCAGGCGCTGCTCGTCGGGCGACATCTTCGCCAGCGAGCCGCCGGTGCTGGCCGCCTCGGCCGCGCTCGCCCAGTCACGCACGTAGGTGCCTTCGGTCACGTCGGCAGTGGTCAGCTCGCCCTTGATGTAGCGCGCGGTGTCGACCACGCCCTGGCTCCAGAGGTCGGTGACGTGGGACCAGACGTTGATGCTCGCGGCGACCTTCTCGCCGGTGAGCGGATCGTGCGAGTCGACCATGATGCCCCACGGCGACGGGGTCTGCGGAGACACGATGGTGTTGACGGTGTGGTAGCGCAGGTCGCCCTTCCGAACCTGAAGCGCCTTCTGGCACTCCTTCATGGTGTCGGTGTTGCCCTCGAGGCGCGCCGAGAAGCAGAGCGACGAAGAGAGGTTCGCCGGGAGCCGGGGGGAACCGCAGGCCGAAGGATCGTTCGACTCGACCGGGCTGTGGCAGAGCACCACCGCCTCGTCCATCTTCGCCAGCGCGATCACGCCCGCGCTCATGTTGCGCTCGGCGCCGAGGGTGTCTGCGAGCTGATCGCAGGGAACGGCCGAGGTGTAGAGGCCGGCGCGGCAGTCATCGACTTCCTTCGCGAGCCAGATCGCGTCCTGGTTGTCGTCCTGCTGGCCGAAGTACATCGGGTTCGAGTCGAGGCAGCCGACGCCGCGGGTGCGCACGCACTCCGTGTAGCGGGCGGCCATCACCGCCGAGCGCATCGCGACGTCCCACTCGTGAGCCGCTTCGCGGGTCGAGTCGAAGAAGTCGGGGTTGCTGCCCTCGGAGTAGTACCAGACCACCGGGCGCACCACGCGCTCGCGGAAGGGCAGGGTGCACTTCTGGCTGAAGGTGTCGCAGCGCGAGCCGCCGCCGACCGAGGCGCACTCGTCTTCGGTGCCGTCGTCGTTGGTGTCGCGGTGCGGGTCAGCGCCCAGCGGCGTGGTCTCGGGCGTGAAGCACTTCGTCTCGCCCGTCATCGCGCTCATGTCGTCGTACTTGTGGCTGCGCTCCCAGAGGTTGTAGCGGTTGATGAAGCGGTGCCAGTTGGTGTCGGTCATGCCGTAGTCGCGGGCGTAGCCCTTGCGATCGGTGGTGAACGCGCCGAACGCCTGGAAGCGGTAGCCGTCCCAGTCCGCCGGCTCGTAGTCGTGGTCAGGCACCTTCTTGAACGAGTTGCGAATGGTGAGCTCGACGGGCGAGCACTGCGTGGTGGGCGAGCCGCCGCCGCCGATGTCGGCGTCGAGGAAGCAGGCCGGGAAGGTGAAGCCCCACTGCTCGATGGTCACCATCTCGGGGCGCGCGAACGCCTTGTTGGTCACGTCGAGGTAGCCGTTGGACTGGTCGATGTGCGGCGCGTCTTCGTCGGCCGGGTCGGTCACGTCGTACGCGAGCGGCTCGTAGTGCACGCCGCCGTAGACGCCCATCTGCGAGAGGGTGTCGAACTCGTAGTTGTCGGTGGAGAGGTTCTTCGACCAGTCGACGCGGATGAACTGACGCTCGAACCACGGGCGGTCGATCGCGTTCTCCTCGATCACGTTCAGCTCTTCGCCCGTCGACGGGTTGTACTGGCGGCGAATGTCGAAGTGACGGGTGATGGGGTACGCGGCCACGACGATGCCGTCGTTGGTCGACTTGCCCACGCCCTTGCCGTCGGTGTCCTTCACGCGCTCATACGCGAGGCGAGCGATCAGCAGGTTCTCGGTGACCTGCCACTTCACGCGCGAGAGCGGCTGCGCGTAGGTGCTGGTGAAGAGGCCGTCCTGGCCGGCTCCGTAGCCGACGTCGACGAGCGTCGACTGGCTGTAGAACTCGGGGTCGTCCTTCACGCCCTGGAAGTCCTGACCGACGAAGAACGTCTTGTCGTAGTAGTTCGGCTGAACCCGGTTGATGGGCTCCTGCTCGATGGCGCAGCCCGCGAGGAGCGTCGTGCTGCAGACGACGGCAGCGGCGAGAGACCGAATGGTGAGAGAGCGACTCATTTCTTCTCCTTGGTGATACCCGAGACGATTGCTTCCAGATCGAAGGTGGCGTCGAGCGACGCGACCGTGTTGCGGTTGAAGAGGGGGAAAATCGTTTTGCCTTCGAGATCGAGCTGATTGGCGAAGGTGAAGGCGCCGAGCGTGAAGCTGACGACGTCCCACGGCTGGTACGTCGCGCCGAAGCTGAAGCCGATGAAGTCACGCGTCTGCCAGCCGGTGGCGGCGACCTCGTAGCCGTTGAGATCGATGCCCTTGCTCGGCGGCACCCAGCCCCGCTGCATGAAGAGCGAGGCGGAGAGGTTGACCCGCTCGTGCGGGCTGAAGCTCACCGTGGGGCCGTGAATGAGGTCGAACTGCACGTTGGTCCCGCCGGTGTTCGTGTTGGTGCACGCGTCGACGAGGCCGCCCGCGAGCTGACTGGCGCTCGAGCAGGTGCCCATGTCGACGATCTGCCCGCCGAGGTTCTGGCGGGTGGTGAAGCGGTTGAAGCGATAGGTGAAGCGCGTCGAATAGACGAGCGTGAGACCAGCGAGCACCTTGAACGTCTTGGAGACGTTCACGCCCGGACCGACCGTCATGATGCGGCTCACCGACTGCGAGAACTTCGAAGTCGGGAACGTGGTGCGGAGATCGCCCGCGATCTTGATGCCGGTGATCTTCTCTCGCCAGCCGCCCCAGACCGCGTCGAGCCAGAGATCGGAGAGCTCGACCTCGTGCTTGAAGGTGGTGCTGTCGGAGTCGGTGAATTCCTGGCTCAGGTAGAAGCGGCTGCGAACCCAGACCTGATCGTTGAAGTGCCACTCGGGCATCAGGCCCAGGCGGTGCGTGACCGCGATGGTCTCAGGCGAGTAGTTGTAGACGGTCGTGGTCGCGCCGTACGAGACGCTGGTGTCGCGATACGGGGCCTTTGACCCCTCATCGTTGGCTGCGCCGATCGTGGGCACTGCCTGCGCGAGTGCCAGCGAACTAACAGTCGCTGTGAGAAAGAGAACGACACGCTTCGCGAATGTCGTGGTCTGAGTGCGATTGAGAGTGCGCGCCGTCATCGGGGCGCCCCCTTGAGCACGGATCGAGCCAACTGATCAACGCGGCTGCGTCTTGGTCCCTGAGAATTTCACCGGCATATGGCTGTGGAGCTGCCCGCGACGCACGCGCCACCTGGGCAGGGAGTGAACGGCGCGTTCGAACAGTTTCCGAACGGACAGGCGCAGGTGGTGATCCGGCTGTTGACGCAGCAGAACTCGTAGGCGGATCCGCTTCCCCCGGTGCCACCGCCGAAGCCGCCACCTGTTCCGCCACCTGTTCCACCGCCCGCTCCGCCGCCCGCTCCGCCGCCCGCTCCGCCGCCAGTCCCGGCGTCACTCGTCCCTCCGCCTCCTCCAGCTCCGCCGCCGGTGCCGCCGCCTGTGCCTGCGTCTTCGAGGCCTGCGTCGAGGATCCCGGCATCCTGCTCAACGCCGCCGTCGGCGTTGGCACCGCCACCGCCGCCGGTCGGACTGCCTCCACCCGTTCCTCCGCCAGTCGCTCCGCCGCCCGTACCTCCGCCTCTTCCGCCTCCGAATGCGCCGCCACCTGAGCCACCGGCCGCGCCTCCTCCCGTCCCCGCACCGCCACCGGTACCTGTGCCGCCACCAGTCCCTGCTCCGCCACCGGTCCCCCCGGAGCAGAACGGCGTGGGCGAGCAGGTTCCGTTGCGGCAGGCCGTCGCTCGCGGGGCGCACGACGTGTCGTCCGCGCAGGCGCAGGTGTCGATGACGCCAGCCGGGCAGCAGATGGTGAAGCGAAGGTCCTCGTAGAGCGGATCGAGACACCCAGTCGCGAGCGCAGCCAACAACACGGCGTTCCGGATCGTGTGGCGTCTCATCGAGGGCGCTCTCTTACCTTGGACACGCGAAGCTCAGCACCTGGGACATCACGCGGGATTGGCTCCGAACTTCAGAACGACAACGCGAGACCGAGGGTGGCTGCCAGCCGCGGGACGAAGACGATGCGGTCGGGCTCCGCGGCGGCAAGGCGGATCTTCTTCACCACCGCACCGCCGCCAGCACCGTGCAGAAACGCTTCGAGCGGACCGAACAACTTCACTCGGCCTTCGAGCGAGATCGCGGTCGTCAGGCCGAGGCTGGTGCGCGAGCTCTCGTCGGCGAGGGTTTGGAAAACGAGCAGCGGACCCAGCTCGAGTCCGAGCGCGAGGCTCGCGCGGGACCAGGCGAAGCGGTGACCAGCCCCCAGGCGCAGCTCGAGCTCCATCTGACGGAACGAGGTGCCGGTGCCAGTGCGCCACGCGAACGACGCGTTGAGCTGATCGAGAAACCCGATGACGTGGGCGTCGCGTCGCAGCCGCACCTCGGCTCCAGGCTGCACCACGATGCCATTGACGAGACCCGAGGCGATCCCGCCTCCAGCGGAGAGCACCAAGCGCGTCTCGTCACCGCCCTTGCGCGCGACGCGGAGGAGCGAGGCCTGCTCGAGATCATTTCCAGACAGCGTCACGCCACCTGAGCTCGGCACCGCCACCACGCGCTCCAACACACCATCGGGCACGCGGAGCTGAACTCGGT
This sequence comes from uncultured Myxococcales bacterium, assembly GCA_966211295.1. Taxonomy (GTDB): domain Bacteria; phylum Myxococcota; class Myxococcia; order Myxococcales; family Myxococcaceae; genus Archangium_A. The sequence goes on from CBIHPJ010000014.1 coordinate 4,705, forward strand.
AGCTCCCCGCGGGGAGCGCGAGGGAGATTGGCCCTTCTCCCTTGTCGACGTCGGCGAAGACATTGCCCGTCGCCTCGGAGACCACGAGCCAACGGCCCGCGGCCGCGACGTCGAGGGTCAAACGGGAGACACTGCGCTGCGGCTCGGCCAGCACCAGTTGACCGGCTCCACGGAGATCGACGGAGAAAGCAGGGCGCTGCACGCCGCCCCGCGAGGAGAACGTCGCTTCGATCGTCCGCGCCCAGGCCCAGCTGTAGACCTCGTCGAGGGTGACCTTGCCGTCGCGCGAGGAATCGGCCGCTCCGCGCAATCCGGTGACGAGGTAGTGGGTGAAGTAGCTGCCCTGCAGCGACTCGCTCTCCTGCGCGTACTCATTCGCGCCCGACGCGGAGATCAGCACGCGGCCTTCCACTCCCGAGGCCTCGATGCGCGTGGCAGGAACATCGGTCGCCTTGAGTCCCTTGAGTCGAGTCACCTTGCCGGACTGGCAGGCATCGATCACCAGGAGCCCGACCTGCACGGGGGCGGTCTTCATGAAGTCGACCAGCTCCTGCAGGGGGAACTCGGTCCCTGCGAGATGCAGCGCGCCATCTGCGGAGTGCGACGAGACGTAGATGACCAGTCGATCGTGAGGACCGGGGCCCATCGTCTCTCGAAGCCGGTTGAGGCTCACGCGCAGGCCCGTCGCGTCCACGCCATTCGCGGTGACTACGTCTTGGGCTGAGAAGCCGCCCACGTCGATCAGCGCTTCTTTCACGCGGCGCGCGTCGTTCTCAGCGAAGCGAAGCAGCTCTTCCTCGGCGAGCCCTTCGTTTTGTCCGACCACGAGACCAAAGCGCCGCCCCTCGGCGAGCGCCGGCAGCGCCACCAAAAGAAGGAGAACCGAGTATCTCCCTCTCCCTCCGGGAGAGGGTCGGGGTGAGGGCGTGCTCATGGAACCGACAACCGAACACTGACCGTCTGTTTCTCGTCGCCGTCGCGAGCGAACACAGCAGTCACAGTCACATCCCCCGGAGTGACCTCGAGCTGAGTGAGCGGAACGCGAGCTCCCGCCGCGACGTTGCCTGAGTAGAGCGACTCCTTCTTGCCCTCGGCATCGGTAGCGAACACCTCCACGGTCTGAAACCCGGCACCTCCGACCGCGAGCGTGAGGCGCGAGCCCGGCGACGCGTGCGTCACGGAATTCCCCGCCGCATCAAGCAACACCACCGAAGGAGCGCCCTTGATGCGATCCTCTGGCGCTCCGCCTCGAGGCCACGCGAAGAAGAGGGCGACCGCCGCGGCCGCAGCCAGCGCCACGATCGGAACCAGGCTCAACCGACGCGGAGGCGCCGGAGCGAGCGCCTCGAGCTGCTTCTTCGCCTCGGGCCGCGCGAGGAACGCCGCGCTCTCCGCCTTGAGCGCCGAGAGTCGCGCAGCACACTGAGCGCAGCTCGCGAGGTGGGCAGGAGGTTCACCGAGCCCCGCCACCACTTCATCCAGCTGCAGCGCGGAAAGATGCTCGCTCACGACGCGACTCCTTCAGGCAGCACGCCGAGCGATTCGAGCTTCTGCCGCAACTCTTCCACCTCGCGAACGATCGTCTTGCGCGAGAGGCCCAGCACGTCAGCGACCTCCTGCTGCGTGAGGCCGTCGATGTAGAGCAGGGTGGCGACCTCGATTTCCCGCTCATCGAGCTTGCCCAGCCATCGATCGAGCAGTTGCCGAGCTTCGACCTGGTCGATCTCCGTCGACGGCTCGTTGGGCACCACGGTCAACAGCGGCTCGCGCAGCTTCCTCGAGCGAAGGTGATTGAGCGCGAGGTTGGTGGTGACCCGATACACCCAGGTCATCGGCCTCGCCTCGCCGCGAAAACCTGCTCCGTGGGTCAACATGCGCTCGAACACCTCCTGGACTACGTCCCATGCGTCCGCGTCCCGAGCGAGCAGCAGTCGAGCACGGCGGTACACCACCGGCGCGAACTGCGCATAGAGGCGCTTCACCTCGTCTCGGGTGAGCCCTCCGCTCGTAGGCGGCCCCATCGAAAGACCACTCCCTGCCAGTGTGAAAGACACGCGAACCGGGCCGCGTGGGACACGGCCACATAGCATTGTCAGTTGTGGCATGGTGCAGCGCGTGTCTCGCCGCGCCGCGCTCACCGCTCTGCTCGAAACGCACCGCAAGACCCTCCTCGAAGGGCCGGGCCACGCTTCTCCTGAAGTTCGCGTGGCCGCAGCGCAGGGGAAGGGCGACGGCAACCTCGGCGAGTACGTGCGCCAGATTCATGAGGCGGCGTACAAGGTGACGCCCGAGCAGCTCAAGGAACTGCAGCAGTCGCACTCCGACGATGTGCTCTTCGAAGTCACCGTCTGCGCGGCTCATGGCGCGGCGAAGCAGCGTCACGATGCCGGCCTCGCCGCGCTCGATGCAGCCTGGGAGACGCCGTGACCACGATTCGTCTTGCCGGCGTCGCGCACGGTCATTCGCTCAAAGAGCGCCTCGTCCTCGGCATGCTCTACCTCGCGGGCGGCGGACGTCCGGCCCCCGACGTGGTGCGTACGCTCCTCTATCGGCGCTCGTTCTGGGGTGATCGCTACAACGATCTGCTCCAGCCGGTGATGCGGGGCGAAGGCACGTGGGTGATCGGAGAGCGCGAGCTCTTCGCCGCGTTCATCGCCAACTTGAATCGCTGTCGATTTTGAACGGCTGCCCACGGCGCGGTCGCGTCGTCAGAGCTCGGTGAGAAGGTGGTCGAGGAGGCCCTCGCGGATTACCGGACCGCGCCCGTGTCGGATCACGTCAAGGCGATGTGCGCGTACTTGGAGAAGATGACGGCCGGCACGGTGACCGTCGACGACGCGAAAGCGCTCAAGGCCGCGGGCGTCTCGAAGGCCCAGGCGGAAGACGCGCTCTTCGTCGCGTTCTGCTTCAACCAGATCGTCCGCATCGCCGACGCGCTCGATTGGGAGATGCAGTCCAGGGAAGGCTTCGCGGCCGGCGCCAAATCGCTGCTCAAGTTCGGTTACTCACTGCCGCTCGCGGGGAAGGCGAAGAAGTAGGGAGTCAGTCACCTATTGCTGTCCCGTCGGTCGAAAGCGTTGACGCCCCAAAGGTCGTACGGATATTCATGAGCCCACGCGGTGGTAGCTCAGTTGGTAGAGCATGAGCTTCCCAAGCTCAGGGTCGAGGGTTCGAATCCCTTCCGCCGCTCAAACCCCGGTCTCCGAAATGGAGATCGGGGTTTTGTTTTTTCCGGGGGACCGTTTTTTCCGAAGTCAGGAACGCATCGTCGTTTGCGTGTTGACACCCCAGCGCGTTTCCTTTACTTCCCGCGCCGCTTTCGCAGTCGGCCCTGTCGTCTAGTGGCCTAGGACGGTGCCCTCTCACGGCATAAACCCGGGTTCGAATCCCGGCAGGGTCAAAAATCCTGGTCGTCCCCAGGTAAGAGAATCCCCGGTGGCAACACCGGGGATTTTTTGTTTTCTGCGGCTCATGCGAACCGCATTGCTGCTCGTCGCCGGCGCCGTCAGCGCTGCTTCCTGCGCCACCACGTCGAAAGCGACGAACCCGGCGGAGGCGCCGCTCCCTGCCGAGCCAACGCCGACGCAACCTCAGCCGAACCCGACGAAGGCGACGACCTCGCTCGAGGTCCCGCCGCGCGACGAGTGGCTGAGCCTGACGCTGCGCGGGCAGAAGATCGGCTTCCTCCACTCGACGCTCGGTCCGGGCGTGTGGAACGGCACTCCTGTTCGCCTCTCGGTCGATGAGCTGGTGTTCGCGGCGAAGTCCGGAGGAAAGGCGCTTCGCTTCGAGAAGGCCTTCTCTCTCGAAGATCCGGGAAAGCTGATCGGCTTCAAGTACGACGAACAGAACGACGAGAGCCGCGAAAATGTCGTGGGCACATGCGAGCCAGACGCACTCGTTCTGGTCACGCAGAGACCGAACTCACCTGAAGAAACGGAGCGACTCGCGCCTTGCCGGGAGACCGTCGCGGGCTCCTACCTCGCGCAGGCCGCCGCTTCGTCGCGGTTGGACGTGCAGGCCTTCGTGATGAGCACTCCGACCGAGGACCGGCTGACGAGGGCGATCTTCCTCGCGGACGCGACGCTCAACTCGGTGGCAGGCGACGTACCCGTCGCCAAGGTCAGGATGGACGAGTCGCTCTATTTCATCGCGCGCGACGGTCGCACCCTGAAGGTCGAGTACGCGCCCGGCATGAGCGGAGTGGCGACCACCGAGGCCGAAGCGAAGGACATCGGCAACGTCGACGTCGCCAAGTTGACGCAGATTCGTCCCGCGCGGCCGTTCCCTCCGGAGATCCAGAAGGCGCCAGCTCAATCAGTCGTGGTGATCGCGAACATCGAAAAGTCGCAGGTTCCCGAGGTGCCGAACCGTCAGAGCGTCGTGCAGGTCGATGCCCATCGGGTGCGCCTCACGATCCGCTCGCACGTTCCTCTGGCGAAGAACATCGATCCCAAATGGCTGAAGGACCCCGCGGCGTCGCCGACCGCGATCTTCGATTCCAACCATCCGACGGTCGCTGCATTCGCGAAGACCGCGGTGGGTGGAGAGAAGAACGCGTGGCTCGCCGCGCAGAAGCTCGCCGCCGCGGTGGTGAAGACCGTCGAGTCGCGTCAAGGCATGGGCGCCGAGCGCGCGAGCGACATCCTCGCGGCGGGGCGGGGCACCAGGCCCGCGCTGAACACCCTCTTCATCGCCTCCGCCCGAGCCACCGGAATCCCCGCGAAGGAGGTCACCGGGCTCGCGTTGATCGGGTCGGTGCTCTACCCGACGACCTGGGCGGAGATCTTCGTGGGCGAATGGATCTCGGTCGACCCCAGCGTGGACGGACTGCTCGCGGCGCCTGATCACATCGTGCTGCGCGACCTCAACGTGATCATGAAGGGCGATCTGTGGATCGACGTGGAGCCCTGATCTTCGTCTTCCTGTCGGCGTGCGCGTCGCCACGCGTCTCCCGACTGCCGGCTGACTTTCACTGGGGCGTCGCCACCTCGGGCTTTCAGAGCGAAGGCTCGTTCCCCGACAGCAACTGGACTCGCTACAGCAAGAGCTCCGCGCCGTATCGCGACAGCGTCGACTTCTACCGGCGCTTCCCCGAAGACGTGCAGCTCGCCGCAGGCCTGGGCGTGAACACCTTTCGCTTCTCCATCGAGTGGGCGCGCGTGATGCCGAAGCGCGGAACGATCGATGAGGCCGCCCTCGCGCACTACGACGCCTTGTTCGACGAGCTGAAGAAGCAGGGCATCACGCCGATGGTGACGCTGCTTCACTTCGTCACGCCGGGCTGGGTGCTCGACGAAGGAGGGCTCGGCAACGACGCCATCCTCTCCGCGTGGTCCGAGTTCGTGCGCGTGGTGTCGGCGCGTTACGCAAGCCGCGGCGCCTGGTGGATCACCATCAACGAGGCCTCATACTTCCTCACCCTCGAGCGGAAGCACGGCTCGTGTCCCGACGAACAAGTCGCCCGCGCGAAAGATCGCCTCGTCGAGATGCATCGGCGCGCGTACGAGCTGATCAAGTCGTCCGACGCGAAGGCGATGATCTCCGCGAACGTGGTCTGGGAACCCGCACCCGCGAGCTGGTTCGACGACTGGTTCTTCGATCGCGTGAGCGACCGCATCGATTACGTCGCGATCGACTACTACTACTCGGTGCGCCTCGATCTCTCGGTGGTGCACGCGGCGCGCGGGCAATTCTGGCGCGTGAACTTCACTCCGTCGGCGCTGCTGACCGCGATTCGCGATTACCACCGCCGAGCGCCTTCACTTCCGGTCTACGTGGTGGAGAACGGCATGGCGACCGACGATGGCCTCGCGCGCCGCGATCGCTACACGCGGAGCCAGCACCTGCGCGATCACCTCTACTGGGTGCAGCGCGCGCGGGACGAGGGCATCGACGTGATCGGCTTCAACGTGTGGTCGCTCACCGACAACTACGAATGGGGCGATTACCGGAATCGCTTCGGCCTCTACACCGTCGACGTCGAGTCGGATCCCGAGCTGGGCCGCAAGCCGACCGACGCCGTCGACGCGTACCGCACCCTGGTGAAAGAGCAGGGCGTTCCTGCCGACTACGTTCCCGTGAAGTAGGACTCCACCTGATGCCCCGCTTCGCCGATGTGCTCGAGAGCAACCCCGCGCCGCATGCGCTGGGAGACGTCACGCTCCGCTACGAGCCCTCGATGCTGATCGGCGAGACCGCGAAGCGAAAATCCACGTGGCGCTCGAGCGCGATCTGGGTGGTGGGGATCTCGCTGATCCTCTTCTCCGTGGGCGGCATCGCGCTGGGGTGGGACCTCTCGGTGAGCGCCGCCTGCCTCGTGCTGGGCGGGCTCGGCGTCGCGGGCGCCGTGTTCTTCGAGCGGTTCGAAAGGCGTCAGCGGCGGTTCGTCGCCAACTTCGGCACCGTGAGCCTGCGTCTCGACTTCACGTCACCGATCGCGGGGTACGCGCAGACGCTGGTGATCCCCTTCGATTCGGTGCGCGCCACGGCCTTGCTCGAGCAGGAGCAGGGCGGCGTGTGTCTGTGCGTCGACTTCGAGCTGAACGGCGCGCTGCTGCGCGAAGTGTTGGTGGCCTACATCCCCGAAGATCAGATGGTCGAGGCCGAGCGTCTCGAGCGCGTGCTCAAGGGCGCCTTCGGCCTCGGAGCGAAGCCGCCGCTTCCCGCCCAGTAACGAAGTCGCTTGGCACGGTCACTGCTCGAGTTCGCACGCCATGTGGATGCGTGTGTTGGTGGTGGGGTGCTTCACGGTCAGTCTTCCGTGCGCGGCGTGGGATGTGCGCACCGACTCCGAGGGTGATGCGGTTCGCTGGAATCACCCGGTGAAGCTGGTGCTCGACAGCAACGCCGCGGCGTTGATCGGCGATCCGCTCACGGAAGGGGCCGTGCGTTCCGCGGTGAAGAACTTCGAGGACGCCACGCCGTTCCTCGACGTGTCGGTCACTGTGGGCCCTGCCGCGCCGCTCGGTTACGTCGACGACAAGCCCAATCAGAACTCGATCGTCGCGCTCGAAGAGTGGCCGTTCTCGAAGACGGCGCTCGCGGTCACGATCGTTACCCTCAACGCCCGCACCAACGAATTGCTGGACGCCGACATCGCGTTCAACCTGTCCTCGCACAAGTTTCGCGTCCTCGACGATCCGGCGAAAGACGCGCAGCTCTTCGACGACGTGCAGAACACCGTCAGCCACGAGATCGGCCACGTGCTCGCGCTGATGCACAACGGCGCTGAAGACGATCTCGTGATGTTCCCCTCGGCCGCGCGGGGCGAGATCGCCAAGCGCACCCTCAAACAAGATGACCTCGACGGGCTGCTCGCCCTCTACGGCAAGGAGCAGCCGCTCTTCTCGTGCAGCAGCACCAGCGCGACGCCGTGGCTGATCGTGCTCATCGTGGGACTGCTCCGGCGTTCGAAGCGCCTCGCCTTGATCGCCCTGATTCCTTCAGCGGCGCTCGCCGACGATCTGGCGCTGGTGAAGGTGACGTCCCGCAGCTCGGCGGTGCACTCCCGGAACCCGGGGCTGATCGTCACCGAGCTCTCGTTCTCGGTGCTCGAGTGCAGGCAGGGCAACTGTACCGGTCTCAATCGCACCGTCGTGCCCGGCGGTCGCCTGGGGGACCTCGAGCAGGTCGTGGTACACGAGCCGGTACCTCTCGTAGGCCAGGTGATCCTCGTGACGCGGTCGGCCACGGGAGAGGTGAGCGTGGTTCACGCAGCAGGGAATCTCCACGACGGGGCGGGCGTTACCCATTTCGAATGAAGCTCTCGCGCGCCACTTCTCAGTACTCGGGTTTGCGGCGCCTTCAGGCCTTCATCCTGCCTGGCTGACCCCACCGCTGGCGCAGTGCCGCGGTGGGGCTCTCAGTCCACGTCCGCACTTGCTCGGTTGAACGACCGAGCAATTACCCAATGGAGTCCCCATGCAGATGCAACCGCCCATCACCCTCACGCGACCCGACCGTGAACTCCTCGAGAACCTGCTGAAGAAGGCAGGAGACAAGGTTCGCCATCTCTTCCTCGAGCGCCTCGAAGACGAGCTCGGGCGCGCACGCGTGATCGAGCCCTCGGCCGCTCACGGCATCGTCACGCTCGGAGATCGCGTGGTGTACGACAACCTCGAGTCAGGTCAGCGCCGCGAAGTGGTGCTCGTGCCTCCAGATGAAGCGCGCGCGGGCACGGAGCTGCTCTCGGTGCTCAGCCCCATCGGCTGCTCGCTCATCGGCCTCAAGCAGGGCGACATCTTCGTGTGGGACGACGGTCCGAAGCGCTGGCGGCTTCAGGTGATCTCGGTGAAATCCGAGCGAGCGTCCCTGGGCTCTGGGGGTTCACAGCGAGCGCGTGAAGATGGCGCCTGAGGAGCAGGCCCGCTGGGCTCACCTGGTGAACGCCGCGTTTCATCTCGAAGAGACGAAGAACGTCTCAGTGGCGCTCGACAGCGTGCTCGAGTCGTTCGATTCGGACATCGAACCGGTGGACGACTTTCAGGGCTACGCGGTTCGTCGCTTCGTCCTCGCTCTGAAAGAGGCGCTCACGGCGCCTCGGTGAGGACAGTCAGGTTTGGTCTTTGCTGGGGAAGTCTTTGCTGGTGATGAAGTCCCACGCCAGCTCGCGATCGCGGAACACCTGCGCGGCGTGGGCCACGCCTCCGTCGCGCAGGATCCGCTTCGTCTGCAGCTCACCGATGTACGAGTCCGACACCACGCGGGCGGTGCGGCGCATGCCGTTCTCCCGCGCCCACGCGTTCAACAGCGCGATGCGGGGCGGGAAGTCAGGCCCCAGCGCCTGCAGCGCGCGCTGATCGACGATGCAGTCCCAATGGCCGGTCGCCGCGAGCGAGAGGATCGCCGCGCGGATCTCCACCTCGTACTTCTCGTACGCATCCATGGTGGGGCGCTCGGGGTAGTGTACCTCGAGCACGCGCTCCTTCTCATGGACCTTGATGGTGAAGGGCTCGGGCTTCACGCCACCTTTCCTTCCTCTTTTCCTTCAGGTTTTCCTTCAGGGCGAGCTGCGTACAGTTGGCCGCCGCCTTCGCGGAACTCCTGCGCCTTCTCCTCCATGCCCTGGGCGATCGCGCGCACGTCACCCGTGATCTTCATCGAGCAGAAGTGCGGGCCGCACATCGAGCAGAAATGCGCGGTCTTCGCGCCGTCGGCGGGCAGGGTCTCGTCGTGGAACTCCTTCGCCTTCTCGGGATCGAGCGAGAGCGCGAACTGATCCATCCAGCGGAACTCGAAGCGGGCCTTCGAGAGCGCGTTGTCGCGCTGCTGCGCGCCGGGGTGGCCCTTGGCGAGGTCGGCCGCGTGCGCCGAGATCTTGTAGGTCACCACGCCCACGCGCACGTCGTCCTTGTCGGGGAGCCCCAGGTGCTCCTTGGGCGTCACGTAACAGAGCATCGCCGTGCCGAACCAGCCGATGAGCGCCGCCCCGATGCCCGAGGTGATGTGATCGTAGCCCGGCGCGATGTCCGTGGTGAGCGGCCCCAGCGTGTAGAACGGAGCCTCGTGGCAGAGCTCGAGCTGCTTCGTCATGTTCTCGCGAATCAGCTGCATGGGAACGTGACCGGGACCTTCGATCATCGTCTGCACGTCGTGCTTCCACGCGATCTTCGTGAGCTCGCCCAGCGTCTTGAGCTCGGCCATCTGCGCCTCGTCGTTCGCGTCTGCGATGGAGCCCGGCCGCAGGCCGTCACCGAGCGAGAAGCTCACGTCGTACGCCTTCATGATCTCGCAGATCTCTTCGAAGTGCGTGTAGAGGAAGTTCTCCTGGTGATGCGCGAGGCACCAGCGCGCCATGATCGAGCCGCCGCGTGAGACGATGCCCGTGACGCGCTTCGCGGTGAGCGGCACGAAGGGCAGCCGCACTCCGGCGTGAATGGTGAAGTAGTCGACGCCCTGTTCCGCCTGCTCGATGAGCGTGTCGCGGTAGAGCTCCCAGGTGAGCGCCTCGGCCTTGCCGTCGACCTTCTCGAGCGCCTGGTAGATCGGCACCGTGCCGATGGGCACCGGGCTGTTGCGCAGAATCCACTCGCGCGTCTCGTGAATGTTCGGGCCGGTGGAGAGATCCATCACCGTGTCCGCACCCCAGCGGATCGCCCACACCATCTTCTCCACTTCTTCCTCGATCGACGAGGTGACCGCGGAGTTGCCGAGGTTGGCGTTCACCTTCACCAGGAAGTTGCGGCCGATGATCATCGGCTCGAGCTCGAGGTGATTGATGTTCGCGGGAATGATCGCGCGGCCGAGCTCGATCTCGCGGCGCACGAACTCCGGAGTGATCTCCTTGGGAATCGCGGCGCCGTACGATTCGCCCGCGTGCTGCACCGAGCCCGACGAGGCGGCCTCGCGCTTCTGCGACTCGCGAATGGCGACGTATTCCATCTCGGGCGTGATCTTCCCCGCGCGCGCGGCGGCGAGCTGGGTCACCGCGCCACCGCTCTTCGCCTTGTAGGGACGAGTGACGGTGCTGAAGCGAAGCTTCGCCAAGCGAGGATCTTCGTGGCGCTGCCGGCCGTAGTGCGAGCTCAGCCCCGAGAGCTGCTCGAGCGACGCGTTTCCGCGAACCCACGGCTCGCGCAGCTTCGGCAGGCCTGCCTTGAGATCGATCTCGATGGTCGGATCAGAGAACGGCCCCGACGTGTCGTAGACCGTCTGAGGCGGGTTGTGCGTCACCCGTCCATCCGCATGCTGGGTGGTCGACTGCGTCACCTCTCGCATTGGCACACGGAGGTCGGGGTGGAGCACGCCGCCCACGTAGACCTTCGCTGACTGGGGGAACGGGGTGCGGGTGATGCGCGCGAGCGCGGCTTCATCAACTGCGAGACGACGATTGGCTGCCATGTCACTCCCTCCGCCGGGATGATCCGGTTCAGGTTCGACGGGTCGGCCGAGTGCAGGCCCTCTCAGCTCCCTTTCGTGCGGAGCTCCCCGGGTTGTGGAGCGGGCGGCTTAGCGCTGACTCACTTCCCGTTCCAGCGGTTCATCGCGCGCTGGAGACCGTCGCGTACCCAGCTTTCGCTGATGTCACAGGACTTGGTGATCAAGTCGGGGAGGGTGGTCCGCTCTTCTTTGGAGAAATCGCCCAGCACGTGCCCGATCACCCGCTCCTTCGCGTTGGGGCCGGTGGGCTTGCCGATGCCGAAGCGCAGGCGCCCGTAGTTCTCTTCGCCCCACGACTCGCGAATGGAGTTGAGCCCGTTGTGCCCGCCGGTGCCGCCGCCTGCCTTGAGCGCGAGCTTCGCGAAGGGAATGTCGAGCTCGTCGTGAATCACGAGCACGTCGGCCGGCTCCACTTTGTAGAAGCGCGCCGCGCCGCCCAGCGAAGTACCCGAGAGGTTCATGAAGGTCTGCGGCTTCACCAGCAGCACCTTCTCCTGGCCCACGCTTCCCTGCGCGAGCTCGGCGTCGAACTTCTTGCTGGTGAACGAGAGCTTCCAGCGCGTGGCGAGCGCGTCGAGCACCATGAAGCCGATGTTGTGGCGGTTCTCTTCGTACTCGCGGCCGGGGTTGCCGAGCCCGCAGAGGATCTTCATGGACGCACCTCTCAAAAATAAAACGGCGCTGCGCCGGAAGACCGACGCAGCGCCGCCGAAAACGCAGTCCGCGAATTACTTGGTCGCGGGCGCCTTGGCGGCAGCAGCAGGAGCCGCGCCCTCGGCCTTCTTGTCGCCAGCAGGAGCCGCCGCGCCAGCCGCGGGAGCCGCGCCAGCCGCAGGAGCCGCACCAGGCGCCGCAGCCACCGGCTCGGCCACCTTCTCGACTTCCGGCGCCGTGACGACGGCGATGGTGAAGTTCACGTGGGTCTTCACGGTGATGCCTGAGGGGAGCTTCACGTCGTTGATGTGGAGCGCGGTCGCGATCTTCATCGGGGTCACGTCGACCTCGATGTTGAGCGGAATCGCACCGGGCAGCGCCCAGACCTCGAGCTCACGGCGCATCTGCGAGAGGATGCCGCCCTCGGTGACGCCGACGGCCTTGCCGGTGAGCACCACGGGGATCTTCACCTTCACCTGCTCGTTCTCCTTCACGGCGATGAAGTCGGCGTGCAGGAGCTCCTTGGAGACGGGCTCGAGCTGGTAGTCCTTGAGGAGCACGATGTGCTCCTTGCCGTCGACCGTGAGGCCGAGGACGGTGTTGAGCTTCTTGGGGGTGGCGATCGCCGCGCGGAGCGCCTTGCCGTCGAGCGCGATGCTCATCGGCTTCTCGAGGTGCTTGCCATAGACGACGCCGGGGACCAGACCGCCCATGCGGGTGCGGCGCGCGGGGCCCTTGCCAGAACCAGTACGGGACTTCGCTTCGAGCTTCGAAGTAGTGAGCGACATGAGATTTCCTTGAGTGTGTTGTTGCGGTGCTGCTCTCCCGCGCCTCCGGCGCTCCCTGGCATCCCACCCCAATGGTGGGCCCCGATAGGAGCTGCCCCGAAGTCGCGAGCGGCGGTGCCCTTAGGCCGAGCCAACCCCGGCGGTCAAGCGCGCGGTGCTTGCGGTGCTGAGTGCGCTCTGCTAGGTGCGCCGCTCTTTCGGAGTTCTTCCTCTTTGGAGTGTTTCAATCATGCGTAACGCCGCCATTCAGTTCGTGGACTCGCTGCACGAGCGTAAAAACCTCGCGGACTTCCGCGCCGGTGACACCGTGCGCGTCTGGTGGAAGGTGAAGGAAGGCGAGAAGGAGCGCACCCAGGCGTTCGAGGGCGTGGTCATCAAGAAGACCCGCGGCAGCGTCGACGCCACCTTCACCGTCCGCAAGATGTCCTTCGGCGTCGGTGTCGAGCGCATCTTCCCCCTGCACTCGCCCCGCTACGAGTCGATCGAGATCCTCGGCAAGGGCGACGTTCGCCGCAGCCGCCTCTTCTACCTCCGCGGTCTGCGCGGCAAGGCTGCTCGCCTCGACGCGCTCGAGGAGCCTGAGACCGCTGCCGCTCCGGCCGCGAAGTCCTAAGCAAGCAACCCAAGCAAAAAGCCTCACGCTTTCAAGGTGTGAGGCGATACTGGGGCCATGCTTTTTCTCGAATTGGCGGCGCAGGCCGTTCGTGGGTTCTCTCCCTCGATCCGCCTCGCCCTCAAGCCGGGCTATTCCGCTCTTCAGAGTCCGACCGATCTTCCGGCTCCGCTCTCGGGCCTGATCGTCGCGCTCGCGTTCCCTGATGGGCGCGGCGGTGATTCCGCTTTCCTCGCGCCTGGCGCCAAGGCCGGTCGAGCGGGGCTGTCGATTCAAGGCAACGACGGTTCGGTGTGGCGCATCGTCCGCGATCTCGGCGGCGCCGGCGGACTGCACAAGCTCAACAAGGCGACCAACACCTTCGACGTGGTGTCGCAAGACGCGGCGGAGATGGGGCAGTCGCTTCGCGCTGGCGCCGGTTTCCCCGCGCGGTCCACGTGGGAGCAGCTCTTCACGCTCACCGGTCCTCAGCTCCCCACTCGGCGGCCGAAGGGGCCCTCGAAGGCAGCGGCTCCCGCGGCCAAGGCAGCTCCGAAGCTCGCCGCCCAGAGCTGGAACATGGAGAGCAGCGGATCCGGAGTCTCGGAAGAGCCGGGGCGGGTCGCTGCGCTCGAGGCCGAGCTGGTCACCGCGAAGAAGGCCGCCGAAGTGCAGTTCCGGCTCGATGGGATCAACTCCGAGATCTACACCCTCGAGTCGAAGCTGAAGACCCTCGATGAGACGCACCAGCGGCTGCTGGCGGCGCAGGCCGAGCTCAAGAGGGTGAGTGAGCAGGCTTCGGCCACCGACGACGTGATCGCCCGCGCGAAGCGGTACCCTGAAGAGCGGAAGCGCCACGAAGAGACGCTGCTTCGTCTCGAGGAAGAGCGGCTCGCGTTGCAGGACAATACGCCCGAGGCGCCGCCTCCGCTGCGCACCGACCAGCGCTTCCTCGGGGCGTTCGCCGCCGGTCTCGCGCTGTTCATCGGTGCGATGTTCCTCGAGGGTGCGCTGCGCTACCTCGCGCTGCTCTCGATGGTGCCGTTCAGCTTCGCGGCGCTGCTGGCGCTCCGTTACATCGAAGACCTGCAGCATGCTGGTCGCTCGGGCGGCAAGTCCGAGGTGCTCGCGCAGCGCGTGAAGAAGCTCACCGACGACTTCGCGCTCACCACGATGGTGGTGCAGAAGGCCTTTGCCCAGGTCGGCGCGGAGACGCTGGAAGAGTTCCTCACCGTGATGGAGAAGCGCGCGGGCTTGCAGGGGCAGGTCTCGCAGCTGGCCTCGGAATACGGCGCCGCGCAGTCCACTCCGGAGTTTGCGGCGGCGGCGCAGAAGATGGCGGAGCTCAAGGCGACCCAGGAGTCGTGCAACCAGGAGCTGCTCGGCATGTCGGGTGGGTACGTGCGCGAGGTGCGCGACATCGAGCGCGAGCTCGCTCGCTACAAGGATCCCGCCGCCCCGGCCCCGAAGACGTCCATGTCGGGCGAGGGCTTCGCGCCGGTGGCGACAGGACCGTCGGAGACCTTCGACGATCCCGCGGCGCCACTGATGATGATCGCGACCGATCTCTTCGCGGCCGACATTCCGTCCCTCTGGAGCGTGCTGCACGATCGCGCCGTGCAGTACCTCACCGCGCTGACCGATCGCCGGTATCACGGCATTCAGCTCGACAAGGACGGGCACGCGACCCTCGAAGCGCCGGGCCGCACCGTGTCCGCGCGGGAGCTGCCGGGGAAGGATCTCGATCTGATGTACGTGGCCTTGCGGCTCACCCTGATCGAGAAGGCCGCCTCGTCACACAAGCTGCCGGTGGTGATCGAAGACACCTTCAACACGGTGATCGACGCGGCCAAGCAGCCCCTGTTCGGGCGCATGGTGAAGCACCTCGGGTCCCTCACCCAGGTCCTGCATGTCAGTGGTGCAGGGCAGAGTGCGAGCCTGGCTGACGCGCCCGCGCCGATTTGACGTCGCTCGCGTCACCGTTGGGCCAGGGAGCCCGGGGGACGTGATGACTGAGACCAGGACAGAGAAGCGCGTTTTCGGAGACACGGCCGAGCAGCTCACGGTCGAGTACCTGGAGCGCGAGGGCTACGTGATCCGCGATCGCAACGTGCTGTGCCGGCGGGGCGAGCTCGACGTGGTGGCCGAGAAGGGCAACGTGCTCGCGTTCGTCGAAGTGCGCATGCGCTCGACGACGGTGTGGGGTGATCCGTCGGCGACGGTCACGCACTCGAAGCAGCGGAAGGTCGTGCTCGCCGCGCACGAGTACTGCCAGCGGCATCGGCTGTTCGCGCGAGTGATTCGGTTCGACGTGGCGTCAGTCGTCGGCAAGGGAAAGAACGGTCACATCGAGCACATCATCGACGCCTTCGAGTCTATTTATTGAGACCCGCCGTATCTCCCGCTCCCTTCGGGAGCGCGAGCCGTCTCGCGGCGCCGCGAAGCGGTGCCGAGGCAGCAGCGTCCAGGAAAACGGTCGGGGTGAGGGCGAGTCACTTCAATCCAAGCCCGATCTTGTAGAGCTCTTGAGCGGACCATCCCGATCGCCGCGCGACATCAGTCGAAAGCGACTTGAGCCGTTCGCCCGAAGCAAGACCCGCGGACAGTGCACGCTTCACTTCGTCCTCAGACCAGCGAGCGTCGCCGGTGCGTCCCTCAATCAAGAGGACGACCTCCCCGAGCACTTCTCCAGCGGAGTAGCGATCGGCCAACTCAGTCAATGTCCCGCGAGCAAGTTCCTCGTGAAGCTTGGTGAGCTCGCGCGCGACGACCGCGCGCCGAGGTCCAAGCCATTCACTCAACGTGCGAAGCGTCTCCACCAACCTGCGCGGCGACTCGTAGAGCACGAGGGTCGCCGACAGCTGCGCGACCTCATCGATCATCGACTTCGCTTCACTGACCTGCCGGGGGAGAAAGCCGAGGAAGTGAAAGCGCCCCGTCGGCAGGCCACCCGCTGAGAGCGCCGCGACGAATGCCGCGGGGCCAGGGATCGGAACGACGGTCACGCCAGCCGCGACCGCTTCGACGACGAGCTTCTCTCCCGGATCGCTGATCGCGGGAGTCCCCGCGTCGGTGACGAGAGCGACGTCCGCTCCGCCGACGAGACGATCGAGAATCGCTCCCGCGCGCTGACCTTCTGCGAACGCAGGAAGACTCGTGGTCGGCGTTCCGATGCCGAACTTCTCGAGGAGGATCCTCGTGTGCCTCGTGTCCTCGCAGGCGATCACGGCGACTGAACGCAGCGTCTCGATCGCTCTGGGCGAGAGATCGTTCAGGTTGCCGATCGGCGTGGCGACGACGAAGAGACGGCCTGGCATTGACTTGCCCTCACCCCGAGCCTCTCCCGAAGGGAGAGGGAGACAATTGGTTGAATTCGACTTCAAGGACTCAGGGCGCGGCGCTCGCGGGACAGAAACCAGAACGCGGCGCACACGACTTCTTGTACTCGATGGGCAACCCATCAGCCCCCGAGCAATAGAACTGCGGCCCACTCTCGTTCTCGACGGTGAACGAGTTACAGCTCACCGATCCACCACCGGGCGGGGCAGGGCACACCGCGCCCGATGAGCAGCTGAAGATCACGCCGCCACAATCGAACCCCGACGGACAATCCGCCTCGGTCTCGCAGTCATGCCCGCAGAAGCTGCCCGTCTGCCCCTCGGTCACGAAGGTGAGGCACGACACCGTGGGCGCGCACTCAGCCCCTGCCGTGCAGCTGTCGCAGTCCATCCGGCTCGGCCGCGTCGCGCAGGTGCCCGTCGTGCGATTGCAGAACTGATTCACCGGGCAGAACGTGTTGTCGCGACAGAAGAACGTGCACTGCCCGTTCACGCACGAGTCCTTCGGAGTGCAGTCGCCGTCATCACGGCACCCCGGCCGGCACTGCAGCGTGGCGGTGCTGCACACGTTGCTCAGCGCGCAGTGCTCATCGAGCGTGCACGGCCCATTCGGAATGCAGCGCGTGGTGGTGATGTCGCAGAACGTTCCGCTCGGGCAATCGAGGTTCGAGGTGCACGACGCGAACGACTGGCAGTACCCCAGCGAGTTACAGAAGTTGTTCGCGGGGCAGCCAGCGTTGCTGCTGCACTTGCACGAGCCCGAAGCCATGTCGCAGAACTGATTCGCCGCGCAGCTCGCGTTGCTGATGCACACGCAGCGATTCCCCGCGCCGCGCATGAAGCCGGGCGGGCAGCACGAGTTGCCCACGCACACGCACGCCGCGAGCGCCGGGTCGTACTCATGATTCGCGGGGCAGCACGCGGTCTTCGCGCACACGCAGTCCTTCGTCTGCGCGTCGAAGCGGAAGTCCTCGGGGCAGCAGTCGTCCGACGCGCAGGTGCACCGCTCTTCCATCGCGTTCCACTCGAAGCCGACGGGGCAGCAGTTCGTGCCTGCGCACTCGCAGCTGAGAATCACCTCGTTGAACTCGTAGCCGTCAGGGCAGCAGTTCTCGTCGGCGCACACGCAGCGGCGCTCGTCGGCGAGCCAGCGATGATCACGCGGACAGCACTCCGACGAGCGGCACACGCACGCCTCGGAGTCGGCCGAATATTCGTAACCCGCGGGGCAGCACGTGG
Organism: uncultured Myxococcales bacterium; assembly: GCA_966211295.1. Taxonomy (GTDB): domain Bacteria; phylum Myxococcota; class Myxococcia; order Myxococcales; family Myxococcaceae; genus Archangium_A. Next base: position 22,197 of record CBIHPJ010000014.1, read on the forward strand.
TGTCGCGGCACACGCAGACCGCTTCTTCACACGCGTACCCGGTGGGGCAGCCTTCGTTGGTCTGGCAGACGCACGTGCCAGCATCCGACGTGGTGTACCCGTTGGGACAATCAGGATTGAGCGCGCTCCGCGAGCAGCCAGCGAGCAGCAGCAAGAAAGTGAAAGGAAGTACGCGAGTCATGGGCGGGCGTAGGCGTAGGTGAGGCGCACGGTCGACCCGGGCGGCGGCACGTAGTTGCCCAGGAAGACGACGGAGTTGGTATCGGCCCGGTACTGCCACCCGTTGACCGGATCCTGCGGAATCGTCACTCCGGCCACGGTCACGGTGACGGAGTTGACGATGGGCTGCAGGGTCAGCGGGAAGACGCGCTTGAGCGTGTTGAGCGCCTGCGCGATGCGAATGAGCGTCTGCTCGAAGCTGGCGTCACAGATGCTGCCGATGATGCCGCCGGTCTTCGTCGCCACCTCGGCGTAGCGAATCGCGGGATCAGCGGTGCTGCCGTAGAGACCGGTCTCGCCGGGCGGCACGCAGCCGTTCGGAATGGTGCCGCCGATCACCGAGAAGCTCACGAGGTTCTCGTTGCCCTTGCCCTTGAGCCCCTTGAACACGCGCGCGTAGTAGTCGGTGGTGCCGAAGCTCGAGTCGTCCTCGTTGGTGAGCGCGATGATCGCGAGCGCCGCGTTCGGCCGCAGGAAGCCCGCGTTCGGCTGACCGGGATTGATGTTGGGCGAGCTGAGGCCGAGCTGCGTCATGCGCAGGCCCTGCTCCCAGCGCGAGCGCGAGTCGGGGAAGGTGGTGTTGGTCTCGAACACGCGCCGCGGATCGGGCGTCATGTTGGTGATGATCTTCGTCATCCCGCGCAAGCGCCCTCCATCGGCCGCGACGATCGAGGTCACGCCCATCTGGAAGTCGACCTGCAGGGTGAGCAGCTCCTGCACGAAGCGATCGAAGTTGCCCACGAGCGTGCGGCGCTCGTTGGTCATCGAACCGGAATCGTCGACGACCCAGAGAATGTCGACCACGCCGTCGGACTGGCGCAGCTCGTCGACCTGGATCGAGTCGACTCGCGGCGGATCGATCAAGGTGACGCGGCCGACCGGAGTGCGCTCGATGCGCGGCGGTTTGATCTCCACCGGCGTGAGAATCGGAGGCGCGACGTCCGGCACTGCCGAGCCGCGACCGTTCTCCCGGCCGACGGGATCACAGCCACTCACGAGAAGGAGGAAGAGGATCGAGATGCGCTTCATGGGCAACTGAACGGGGAGATTGGTGGACGTGACCTTGCTGATGCAAGCTTGGTTGCAGGGATTGCGCTCCCCGGCCGGCTGCGCGTACGACCTTCATGACAGACATGCGGCACTTCTTCTTCCCAGCCCTCTTCTTCCCAGCACTGAGCCTTCTCGCAGTGAGCGGCTGCCGTTGCAGCCCCGCCACCCCGCAGCCAGTGACCATGCGTGTGGTGAACACGACGCGCCTCCCCATCTACGTCGATGGGACCCAGGGCCGCCTCGGGCTCGGTCTGAAGCGCGAGGTCAACGGAATGCAGTTCGCCTTCGACGATCTCGCCTGCGAGTGCCGCTACTGCTCGAACGCGTGCAACTCGAGCTGCACCTGCGCGGACGCTGGGCCGGATCAGGTCGTGCGCATCGAGGCCGGCGGCACCGCCGAGCGCACCTGGGACGGCGTGGTGCAGCTCTCGGGCTTCAGCAACTGCAGCAGCGAGGGTTGTCTCGATCAGCAGAACGCCCCGGTCAACGAGCCCTTCACGCTCGAGCTCTGCTTCTCCCCGCAACGCCCCACTGGGGTGAACTTCAACGACGCGGGCGTGGGGCAGGGCTCCTTGCCGAAGGTCACCACCACCTGCACCACACGCACGTTCGCTCCGCAGGATCTCGAGGTGGAGATCGGCCCGCCGCGCGGCAACGCCTGCAGCATGCAGAGCGAGTGCAAAGGCGAGAACGAGCTCTGTCTCGACGGGGCGTGCACCACCGGCTGCCCCGCGAACGAGTTCCCGATCGTCGGCGCGGAATGGATCCTCACCGTGGCCACGCCCGACAACATGGGCTTCTTCGAGATGAGCGCGCGCGCCGAGGGCAACCAGTACGCCGGCACCGGAACGCTGACCTCGGCCGTGTATCAAGCGAGCACACTCCTGCTCTCGTTCTCACGGCCCGGGCCCATGCCCAATGAGTTGCTCACCGGGCGCGGTCAGATCAAATTGCCCACCGGGACCGGCGCTCCGCTCATGCCGGGCCGCCAGGTCACGGCGGTGCTGGTCGACGATGGCGACACCTCGGCTCCCTCGCGCGCCTTCCTGATGAAAGACGCGGCGACCGGCGACATTCTCTTCGCGGCCGACATGGGTCAGGGCGGACGCCTGCTGCTCCCCACGGATCTCGGTCCGTTCAGCGTGTCAGACGGGCAAGATCCGATCGGCTGCAGCCAGAATTCGTGTGGCCGGCTGCTGTACTTCACCCTCAAGTTTGCCTCGGGAACGCAGTCGGTCGAGCTCCAGCCCGGGGGCACCGGCGAGCTCACGATCGGCAGCAGCAAGTGGAAGTTCCTCAACGTTTCGAGCGGCGCGTACGGCAGCACCGGCTGCCCGGTGAAAGACCTCCGGCCGTGGGCGTTCTGGAAGCTCTGAGGGACCGGCAGTACGCCCCTCACCCCCACCCTCTCCCCGCTCACGCAGGGAGAGGGAGCATCGATCCAGCTTCCTTTGATTGACGCTCCGCGTGGTAGGGTCCCGGGGCCCATGCCGTCGAAGTCCTCCTCAGACCTCGATCGGGGTCGACGCGTAGGAAAGTACGAGATCATCACCCGCCTGTCCGTCGGCGGGATGGCGGAGCTCTTTCTCGCGTACTTGCCCGGCCCGGGCGGCTTCAAGAAGTTCGTCGCGCTGAAGCAGATCCTTCCCGACGTGAAGGCCGACGACTCATTCGTGAAGATGTTCCTCGACGAGGCGCGCATCACCGCGGCCTTCAACAACTCGAACATCGGCCAGGTCTTCGATCTCGGCGAAGAGCGCGACGAGCTCTACCTCGCGATGGAGTTCATCGCCGGTCAGAACCTCGAGCAGGTCACCAAGCGCGCGGCCAAGCGTGAGATGGCGATCCCCGTGGGGTTCGCGGCGCGCGTGGTGCGCGACTCGGCGCTCGGCCTCCACTACGCGCACACCTTCACCGATCCCACCGGGCAGCCGATGGGCGTGGTGCACCGCGACGTCAGCCCGAAGAACGTGATGATCACCTGGACCGGCCAGGTGAAGGTGATCGACTTCGGCATCGCCAAGGCGCGCGGCCGCTTGAACCGCACGCAGGTCGGCGTCGTCAAGGGCACCTCGGGCTACATGTCGCCCGAGCAGGTGCGCAACGAGCCGCTCGACGGCCGCACCGATCTCTTCGCCGCGGGCGTGATGCTGCACGAGCTGCTCGCGGGTGAGCGCCTGTTCACCGCCCCCACCGACGCGGGGATGATGCTCAAGATCGTCGAAGGCGAAGTGACGCCTCCGATGACGAACAATCCGTACGTCACCCCCGAACTGTCAGACGTGGTGATGAAGTGCCTCTCGAAGAAGCGCGAACAGCGCTTCAACACGGGCAAGGAGTTCGCCCGTGCCATCGAGCAGTCGTGTCCCGACCTCTTCGAAGACGAGCAGCTCGCCGAGTTCATGGCGCAGCTCTTCGAAGACAAGATCGCGATCACCCGCTCGCTCCTCGAGGCCGCGAACGATTCGAGCGCGGACCAGTCGTCGATGAAGCAGGCGGCGCAGGGTCTCACCACCGACGAGCGCGAGATCGATGCCAAGCCGGCGAAGAAGACCGGCGGCGTGCGCGCCAACCCGTCGCTGACCGCGCAGCCGCACAGCGCCACTCCGAATCCGCGCCCGGGTCTCACGCGCAGCTCTTCGGGTTCGAGCGCGAAGCTGCCGAAGGTCGGTCCGAAAGATGGTGTTCCGGCGAGGGTTGTCTCCGGCTCACAGCGCTCGCTGCAGCCGGTCGCCGGCAAGTCGCAGATGAAGCTGCCGAAGGTGTCTTCGCAGCCGCCGCCTCCCCCTGAGGAAGAGACGGTTCCGCCGAACTCGAAGTCTCCGTTCGCGAAGGCGAAGCAGCCTCCTTCCAGAGAAGAGAAAGAAGATCTCGACGCCACGCTCCCGCCGCGCGGTGCTGGGAAGTCGCAGATGAAGCTGGCGCCGGTCGCACCCAAGCAGGCGGTGGCGCCCGAGCCTCCCGCTGAGAAGACCGCTGACAAGACCGCGGACGTGAAGAAGGGGAGCCCGATCGGCGCGATCCTCGCCGTGGTCGTGCTGCTCGCGCTCGTCGCTGGTGGCGGCTGGGCGGTGACGATGGGCCCGCTCAAGGACAAGTTCGCTTCGCTCGACGAAGAGCCCAAGCAGGTCGACACCGGCCCGACGAAGCTCGATCCCAACGCAGCCAACCCCGGAACTGACAAGCCCGCGTGGCTGCTCGAGAAGGAGCAGCAGAAGGCCGCACAGGAAGAAGAGAAGAAGCGGATGGCCGAGATCGAGGCTGCGGCCAACGACCCCGAGCGGCAGCGCATGCTCGCGGAGCTCGAGGCTGAGCTGAAGCAGCTCGACTATCTCGAGGCCGAGCAGCGCTCGCTCAAGCTGGCGGCTCAGGCAGGCGCGACCGCGGGGGTCGCAAATGGAAAGAAGATCGAAGATCTCCAGAAGCAGATCGACGATCTCAAGGCGACCGTCGCCGAGAAGCAGAACAAGAAGCCCGCGCCGGCGAAGAAGGCTCCCGCGGCGAACCCGGGCGATCCCGAGAACCCGCCGAAGGAGGGCGAGGTCGAGATCGTGAAGGGCGAGAAGGGCGCGAAGCAGGCCTCGATCGGCTACCTGTCGCTCCGTACGGTGAATCCGTCTTCGGCGAACGTGCTGCTCAACGGTGACCCGCTCGGCTCGACGCCGCTGGCGAAGGTTCCGGTCGAGGCGGGCGTGCACAAGCTGAACGTGATCGACGGTGACGGGAAGATGCGCATGCTCTCGGTCACCATCACCGCGGGCAAGACCAACGAGATGCAGGCGATCGACGTCAGTTCGCTGCCTTTCGTGAAGTAGCGGTCAGTTCCCTCCCTGAAGATCGCTCATTGAAGGGCGCCCCCTCCACCTATACGGTGCGCGCCCGCATGTACTTTCAAGACCTTCTGCTGACCCTCCAGAATCATTGGGCCAAGCTCGGCTGCATCGTGACTCAAGGCTACGACCTCGAGGTCGGCGCCGGCACGATGGCCCCTGCCACCTTCCTCCGCGCGCTCGGACCCGAGCCGTGGAACGTCGCGTACATTCAGCCTTCGCGTCGACCCGCTGACGGCCGCTTCGGTGAGAACCCGAACCGCCTGTTTCAGCACCATCAGTTTCAGGTGATCCTGAAGCCTGCGCCGAAGAACGTGCAGGAGCTCTACCTCGACTCGATCAAGGCGTTCGGCATCGACCCGCTCGAGCACGACATTCGTTTCGTCGAAGACGATTGGGAATCGCCCACGCTCGGCGCTTCAGGCCTCGGTTGGGAGGTCTGGTGCGACGGCATGGAGATCACCCAGTTCACGTACTTCCAGAAGTGCGGCGGCTTCGAGTGCAAGCCGGTCGCGGCTGAGCTCACCTACGGCCTCGAGCGCATCGCGATGTACTTGCAGGGCGTCGACAGCCTGTACGACATCGAGTGGGTGAAGGGCGTGAAGTACCGCGAGGTCTTCCACCAGAACGAGGTGGAGATGTCGAAGTACGCGCTCCACCAGTCCGATCCCGTGCAGCTCGAGATGCTGTTCAAGAGCTACGAGACCGAGTGCAAGCGGCTCATCGATCTCGGCCTGCCACTGCCCGCGTACGACTACGCGCTCAAGTGCAGCCACGCCTTCAACCTGCTCGATGCTCGCGGAGCGATCTCCGTCACCGATCGCGCCGGCTACATCAAGCGCGTGCGCGACAACGCGGCGCTGTGCGCGGTGGGCTACCTGAAGATGCGGCAGTCGCTCGACTGGCCGTTGTGCAAGACCAGTTGGACCGTGGGAGAGCAGCTGCCGATGTTCGAAGGCAAGCCGGCCAGCGACATGTGGAAGACGATCAGCTTCGAGAAGAAGGAAGAGAAGTCCGCTGAGAAGGCCGCTGAGAAGAAGGAGGCTCCCCGTGGCTGAGCTTCTCTTCGAACTGGGCGCCGAGGAACTTCCCGCGCGCTTCGTCGTGCCGGCGCTCGACGATCTCCAGAAGACCTTCACTGAGCAGTGCGCCGCGCTGAACATCAAGCATGGCGCCATTCGCCGCTTCGGTACGCCGCGCCGCCTCGCGCTCCTCGTCAGCGACGTCGCC
>CBIHPJ010000015.1:0-27788 GCA_966211295.1 uncultured Myxococcales bacterium
CCCGATCTCTACGAGGAGCTGCGGCGCTACTACCAACTCGATCCGATTCGAAACGAGTGACCGTCAGTCCTGCCAGTAGAAGAGCAGGCTGCCCACGCTCAGCCAGTCGCGCTTTCCGAAGTAGTACACGTGCAGCCGCTCGAACGAGAGGATCGCGAGATCGTCGTCGATGTGCCGGAACCCAGCGGCGCACAAGACCTTCGCCGTAGCTTCGTCTCCCCTGAAGAATGGACCGAGCGTGCTGACCTCCACCTTGCAGCACGTCGTGTTGATCACGAAGAACGTGCCGCCTCCTTGCCCGTAAAATTGTCCCACCGAGCTCGGCCGCTCAGGCTCCATTCCCGCGGCGCTCAGGGCTCGTTCGGCGCGATTGGCGAACTCGTCTTCCTCTGGCTCCGGTCGCGGCTCGAGATGCGCCGCCCGGGACGAGCTGATGAATTCGTTGACGGTAGTTCAAGTGCGCCCCTCTCCCCGACCCTCTCCCCGCTCCGCAGGGAGAGGGAGAACAGAATGAAAACGGCGCCCTGGTTTCCCAGAGCGCCGGCTCACTTCACGACTGAACCGAAGGGCTCAGGTGTTGTTCGGCTTCGCCGTCGGCTGACCGGCCTGCTTCCAGCCCGCGATGCCGTCGGGGAGCACGGCCACGTTGGTGTAGCCGTTCTCGAGGGCGCGCTTGGCGGCGGCGTGCGACGCGCTGCACTTCTCGTTGGCGCAGTAGAAGACCAGCTTCGCGTTCTTGTCCGCGGGCAGCTCCGACACCGCGTAGGTCGAGCTCGAGGTCAGCAGCACCGCGCCGGGGATGATGCCCTGCTTGGTGCGCGTCTCCTTGCCGTTCGCGTCGACGGGGATCGCGGCCTTCGCCTTGGTCCAGCTCGCGACGTCGGCGATGGTGGCCTTCGTGGGCTCGACCGAAGCCTGGTGCTTGCCTTCACCTTCGCAAGCAAGCGCGGCGGTGGAGACGAGCGAGGTGGCGATGGCGAGAGAGAGGACGATGCGCTTCATGGTGGAACTCCTTGGATGAGTGAACTTGTGAACCAGGAACCGGGCGAACTTGGGGGCGAAGTAATGCGGATCTACGGCAACCGCTGCAACCCTGTCATGACCCCAGCGAGCAGGGAGTTTCACGCCTGTAAAAACAGCGACTTCTGCGACTGTTCGGAATCGCAGAACAATCGCGTTCAGAGAATACCGATTCTCTTGATGGTGCTCGAAGGGCCATGGTCTTCACCCATGAACCGAGCCCTCCTGCTGGCATTCCTCTTCGTCGCGTGCGGTCCCGAGCCCGTGGTGCAAGAGCCCTCCACTCCGATCACCACCGAGGAGCCGCCGGTCACGATGAACAACACCAACCACCAGCAGCCGCTCACGGGCTTTCCCTGCGACGTGCGCCAGGTGCTTCAGACGAATTGCGCCGGGTGCCACGCAGGGCTCACCTACGTCACGCACTTCAAGTCGCGCGCGGATCTGCTCGAGATGAACCGCCAGGGCCAGCACCAGCTCGGAGTGGAGATCGCGCTGCGGCTCCGCCCCGATTCGACGGGACCGATGCCTCCGACCGGAGTGACCCAGCGCCCCACGCTCACCGAGATCCAGCTGGTCGATGGCTGGGTGCAGGCGGGCATGCCTGCCGGTGCGTGTGGCGATCTCGACGATCGCTGATCAGTTGAACGCTTCTTCGAGCGCGAGCACGAGCTTCTGCACGTCGGCCGCGTAGAAGCCCGCTGCGTTCAAGGTGTTGAGCTCGACGATCTTCATGCCTTCCGCGGTGTCGCAGACGTCGATCACGAACGCCTCGTGCGGCTGCCACTCGCGAATGCGCTCCAGCACGTACTCGTCGACGCGCTGATCCACCTCGGAGCTGGAGAACACTCGGCTCCCGCGCTTGTAGAGCGAGCGAGTGACGATGGCTCCCCTCACGACCCAGTAGCGGTACTCCGCGTGGATCACGATCGGTCGGGCGAGCTGCACTTCGGTCTCGGGAGTGAGGCTGCTCCCGTCGGTGAGCCCGAGCGCGCAGACGGTCTTCTGCCACTCGGTGAACTCCGCTCGGGTGAACACGCGGCCCGCGAAGCACTTCGAGTCCGTGGTGGGACGCACGAAGAGCTCGTCGGCGGTGAAGTGCGCGTCCTTGAACGCGCTGACCGTGGACCCTGCGTTGAGCAAGTGCGTGCCCCAGTGCGCGAGCTGTTTCCCGAAGTCCCGCTCGAAGAGATCGAACACGCCCGGAGTCCAGCCCTCGCGCTTCGCCACGTGCCGCATCGAGTACGAGCCGAAGCAGATGACCTTCTGGTCCTTCAGCTCGGGCGCGGGGATGAGCTCGCCGACGAAGGGAACGACCTTGTGCACCGAGTGGCTGATGCCGAAGCGCTCGAGGGTGGAGACCAGCGTGTCCCAGCCGGTCTCGAAGAAGATGTTGTTCTGCAGGATCCAGTGCATCGCTTGAGCACGTTGCTCAGCGCCTGGACTGACACATCGCCGCGGCTTCGAGCAGCGCCGAGGCCATCGGAGTCGGATCCGCCTTCTTCTTCCCCGCGATGTCGTAGGCCACGCCGTGATCAGGAGAGGTGCGAGGGATTGGAAGTCCGAGCGTGACGTTCACCGTGCGCGCGAAGTCGAGCGTCTTGGTGGCGACGAGTCCCTGGTCGTGGAACATCGCGAGCGCGACGTCGAAGCGGTAGTTCCCTCCGCCAGCGAAGAGTCCATCCGCCGCGTGCGGACCGGTGACGTCGAGGCCCTTCGCCTTCGCCTTCACGATCGCGGGAGTGATGATTCGATCCTCTTCGCTCCCCAGCACGCCGCCGTCGCCTGCATGCGGATTCAAGCCGCACACCGCGATGCGAGGCCGTCGTCCCAATCGCGCACGGAGTCCTCGGTCGAGGAGCTCGAGCTGCGCGATGAGTTTCTGCGTCTTCAACGCGCCCGGCACCTTGCTCAACGGCAGATGATTGGTCGCGAGCGCGACGGAGAGCAGCGGGCCCTTCATGAGCATCATCACCTCGACGTTCCACGCGTCGGCGAGGAGCTCGGTGTGACCGGCGAAGGGAACTCCTGCCCTGGTGATCGCTTCCTTCGAGACCGGAGCAGTACAGATACCGTCGACCTCTCCCAGCTTCGCGGCGGTGATCGCGGCCTGCACGTACGCGAGCTGAGCGAGTCCTCCTGCGCGCGTGGGCTTGCCGGGCTTGCGGTCGCTCGCGGCGAGCTGGCTCACCGCGCGCAGCTCGTGACTGGTCTTCACGGACGCGTCGCCGAAGAGGACCGGGATCAACGCGCGCTTCACGTTCGGCAAGGCGAGCGCCTTCAGCGTCACTTCGACGCCGATGCCTGAGGGATCACCGAGAGAGATGCCGATGCGAGGGCGCGACATGGCGCGCACTGTACGCGTCACAGATCGAGCGCGTGCAAGATGAAGTTCGCGACGAGCGCGACCACCACCGGAATCGCGAGCAGCGCGAACCACATGCGCTTCACGCGAGTGACCGCGCCTGCTGCCCCACGCGCCGCCGTTTGGAATTGGCGCTCGGCGTCGGGTGAGTAGCCGACCGCGACTCCAGGGTGACGCGCGGCGATCGCGGCGAAGAGCTTCTGCTCGTCGGCGCCCGTGAGTTGGGAGCCGGCGCGATCGAGGCGCAGTGGCACCAGCGCGCCATCAGCGGTGCCGAGCATCGCGCTCTGTTCTCCGCCTTTGATCCGGAGGAAGAGCCACACCAGGCGATCCCGCTCCACTGCGACCTGCGCGAGGTTGGGCAATGCGAACGCCCCCAGGACGGTGATTACTGCGAGCACGCACGCGCCGATTCCGATCGCGACGCCTTGCTCTTCTCCGGTGCTGAGCGGCGGGCTGAACTGAAAGACGATCACCCCGAGTCCGCCGGCGACTGCTGCTGCCGCGCCTCCGAGGAGCGTCAGCTTGCGAGAGGCGGAGGAGCGCGCGAGCACTTCGGCAAGCAGATTGAATGGAGCCGGAGTCATGGTTCAGGATCGTACACTCCGTTCACCCTCACCCCGACCCTCTCCTGAAGGGAGCCACTCAGTTTCGTACGTGTACCGACTGCTTCGCGGCCCACTCAATCTGCGTCGCGACTTGCTCTGGTGTGACTCCGTCGGTCGGCATTTCGCGACCGAAGTCACCGGTGCTGAACGCTTCGAGAACGGGACGGAGATGTTGGAGCCGCCACGTTCTCGCGCCCGGTTGCTTCAGATCTGCGTCGATGCGTCGCCTGAGCTCGGACTCCGCCGCGCTGAGACGGAAGGCGATCGTTGGCGCGAACTCCTTCAGTCCGCGGACGATCGCGTTGAAGCGCTCCGATCTCCACAGGGTGATCGGCATCACCAACGTGCGGCCGAACACGCGCATCACGCGCGCCGTCTTCACCACGTGGCCGGGCCACCTCGGATCGTCCTGGAAGTCGGTGTGCTGGCTCCCCGCGAGCCGGAGCCACCAGCCTACGTGCTCGGGATCGAAGAGCACCGCGCGCCGAAGCCGCCCCACGAGGATTCGCGCGACCGTGGTCTTGCCCACGCCGAACGGTCCGTTGATCAGCAGGATCACCCCTGGTCGCTGTGCAGGAATGCGACCAGCGAAGTGCGCCCCTCTCCCCGGCCCTCTCCCCGCTGGCGCAGGGCGAGGGAGACTTAGGGTTTGAGCAACTCGGGCGAACACCACTGGTGGAGATCGCCGACCACCGCCGCACGACGCTCGGGAGATTCGCTGCTGAACCAGTCGAGGAACCCACGCGCTTCTGAGTTGCGACCGAGCATGCACAACCCGCCCACGCGCACCGTCCACGCCTCGTTGCTCCAGCGACCCGAGGGACAGCGGCGCTGATACGCCTCGAGCAAGCCCACCGCTTCCTCCGCGCGATTCACGAGCAGCAGCTTTCGTGCGTTGAGCGCCGAGCGCATCTCGGTGGCGGCGTCGCAGTTCGGGAACTGCGTCTCGATCTGCACGTCGTAGCTCTCTTGCGTATTCGGTGGAGCAGGCGGGACCGTCGGCCCTGCTTCCGTGGGCATGACGGGCGGGGACTCGACTGGAACAGGCGGGGCCTCAGCGACCGTGGGCTCCTCTTCCTGGCTCAGCTTCGCCGGGCTCGCCCGCACCACCGGCGCAGACTTCGACGGCTTCGGCGCAGGAGCAGCGGCGATGGCGGGCGGTTCCTCGAGGGTCACTTCGACCTCGGGCGGTTGCACGACAGCCTCCTCGACGACCGTGTTCTGTACGACCGGTTTCGGAGGAGGCGCAGCCACCGCCACCGCCTTCACTGCGACAGGCGCCGCAGCAGGCGACATCAACGCCTTCGCCGCGCCCACCGTGAGCGTCGTGCCCAGGCCCACCGCAACCACGAAGCCCACCACCTTCGCACCCACGCTCAGCGCAGTCGCACCACTGGCGGCGCTCGACGCGCCCGACGCCGCTTGAGCAGCGACACTTGTTCCGACCGCCACACCCGCCACGGGGATCACCACGCCGAGCGTTCGCTCGAGGTTCTGACGCACACGGGCCTCGTCGGCCGCGCTGGGCTCTGGAGACTTCAGCGCGCTCAACGCGGCGCTCGCCTCTCTCGAGAGCGGTTTCATCGCAACTCCTCTGCCTCGGCCTTCACGAGGTCTTCGAACTGCTGCCGCGCCGAGCGCAGCCGCGTGTACAGCGTGTTCAGGTTCACGCCCGTGGCCGTCGCCACCTCGGGCACCGAATATCCCTCGAGGTCGACCAGCAGCAGCACCTCGCGCCGGTCGGCGTCCAACTTCGCGAGCAGCTGCTCTACGCGCTGACCCACTTCCTTCGTCGCGGTCGCGCTCTCCGGACCCGGTCCCGACATCGGCAACATGGGAGAAACCTCTTCAGTCGGCCGCTGTTTTCTGCGCGTGTCGCTCGCCACCCGAATCGCGATTCCGAGCAGCCAGGTGCGCGCAGAGGACCGCCCCTCGAAGTCGTCCCACTTCTTCCACGCGGTGACGAAGACCTCTTGCGCGGCGTCGTCCACGAAGCCGGGATGCACGCCGAGCCGCTGCAGAGTCCGCCACACCGCTCGGAAATGCTCGGCGTAGAGCTCTCCGAAGCCCGCGGAATCAGCCGCCTTCTCCATGTGGAGCACCCGAGCTGTCGCGATCACACACTCACCGCCTTCTGGGTCGCTCCGCCTCGGCGCAGCTTCGCTTCGCTCGCTGCTTGGCCCAGCAACTGCGCTGGGACGGCTGCGCTCCTGGCTCCTGAGTGGCGTGGACCCACGAAATCCGTGGGAGGAGGGGACTAAATCTTCACGTCCACCACGGCCGCTGCACGCAGCTCCTGAACGTACTGCTCAGTGTACTTCTCCAGCTGGCCCCGCAGCATCCGCTCGCGGAGCTGTTCCTTCACGTCGTCGAAGGGCGGCGCCGAGAGCGCCTTCCGCTCTTCGACCTTGAGCACGTGCCAGCCGAACTTGGTGCGAATGGGCTCCGAGATTCCACCGACCGGAAGCGCGAACGCGGCCTTCTCGAAGTCAGCGGTCATCACGCCGCGCTTGAAGAAGCCGAGGTCACCACCATCGGCCGCCGAGGGACCTTCGCTCTTCTTCTTCGCGAGCTCGATGAAGTCGGTGCCGGGCTTCTTCGCCTCTTCCATCAACATCTGGGCCTTCTGGCGCGCCTGCGCGACCTGCTCCGGAGTGGCCTTGGGCCCGACCTGCACCAGCAAGTGCCGCGCGTGCACCTCGTACTCGCTCGCCTCGTCGTGGCTCCAGCGCGCGTACTCGGCCTTCAGATCTTCCTCGGAGATCTTCACCTTGCTGCGCACCTTCAGGTTCACCAGCTTGAGGCGCGCGAGGTGCTTGCGCATGAACGACTTGTAGCTCTGCAGGGTGTAGCCCTCCGCGGAGAGCGCGCCCTCGAACGCCTCAGGGGTCATGTTGTTCTGCTTGGTGACCTCCGCGATGCTCATGTCGATCTCGGAGTCGGCGACCTCGATGTTCAGCTCGCGCACCTGGGCTTCCATCAACTTCTCGCCCACCAGCAGATCGACCCCGCGCTTCATCAGCTCGGTTCGCAGCTCGGCACGCTTGGAGGCATCAGGCTCGCTGCGCAGACGCTGAGCGTCGGGGGCGACGCGCGCCTCCACTTCGGAGAGCGTGATGATGTCGTTGTTCACCACGGCCGCGACGCGGTCCACGAGCTCGGCGCGCACGGCGAAGGCGGAGAGCGACAGCACGGCGATGAGGGCGCGATTCACGGGCGGAGCCATACCATTCTCTACGTCCGTCCCCAGACCAATTGCCCAGCAAAAGCGCTTGGTTTCTCGGGTAGTGGGCCAGCGAATCCGCCATGTTGGCAGGGTGGTTAACGCCAGCGAGAGTCGTGGTCTCCTGTGCCTTGCCCATGGCTCCCTCAGCAGCCCTGCTCGAAGAGCCACGTGTCGAGGCGGAAGCCCGTGAGAGGCAACGCGCCGTGTGGCTGAAGTGGGTGGCGGCCGCGCGCAAGGGAGACCACGAGGCGTTCACCGCGCTGCATGGGCACTTCGGCAAGCTGGTGCACGCGATCATGATCTCTCGCGTGCCGGCGTCCGAGGCGTCGGACCTGGTGCAGGACGTCTTCCTGCTCGTCTTCCAGAAGCTCTCGTCGCTCGAAGATGATCAGGCGTTCCCTGGTTGGCTCACCCAGCTCGCGCGCAATCGAGCGTCGCGGCACCTGCGCGATGAGAAGCGTGGCGAGTCGCTGGAGGACGCGCCTCATCAAGCGGCGCCTGATCGAAGTGGAGCGCCTGACGCGAAGAAGGTGCTGCTCGCGTTGCAGCAATTGCCCGAGGCCTACGCCGAGACGATGGCGATGCGCCTCATCGAAGGAATGACGGGTCCGGAGATCGCGGAGCGCACCGGGCTCACCGCGGGAAGCGTGCGCGTGAATCTGCATCGCGGCATGGCGATGCTCCGCGAGAAGTTGGGCCTCGAGGGAGTCGCCGATGAGTGACTACCTCTGGGACAAGTCGGGCAGCGATCCCGCGGTGAAGGAGCTCGAGCTCTCGCTCAGTGGCCTCGCGTACGATCGTCCCGCGCCGAAGTTTCCCAAGCAGCTCCCCGGCGACTACCTCTGGGAGAAGACCGGAGAAGACGCGCAGGTCGAGGCGCTCGAGCATTCCCTGAGCGCGCTCGCGTACGACGGAGATCCGCCGGTGCTCCCCGTGCGTCGCGTGGCGACTCCTTCGCCTCCGCTGCGCGCGGTGCCTCCTCGCTACCGGGGAGCTCCGTGGACGAACGCGAAGGTGATGCCGCTCGCCCTCGCCGCGGGGTTGATGTTGATGGGCTTCGGCGTGGCGTGGTCCGCGCTCGCGAAGGAGAAGGCCGACGTGCGGCGCGGGTGGAACCTGGTGCCGGTGCTGGTGGCCACGGTCGACATGTCCGAGGGCACCGTGGTGACCATGGAGCACCTCTCGCAGCGCAGCGTGCCCGAACAGTTCGTCACCTCGTCGGTCGTGAAGCCTGACTCCGCCAGCTACGTGATCGGTCAGAAGGTGCAGGTCGCGGTGGCCGCGGGAGATCCGATGCTCTGGAATCAGTTCGAGAGCACGCGCGCCGTCGAGCACCTCGCCGCGAGGATCATGAAGAAGGCGCGCGCGCTCGCGGTGGAGGTGAAGGGCACCACCGGCGTCGGCGGGTGGATGCGGCCCAACGATCACGTCGACATCATCGGCAGCTTCAAGGATCCGCAGACCAACGAGCAGGTCGCCGTCACGCTGATGCAGAACGTGAACGTGCTCGCGACGGGGAAGATCACTGGCACCACCAACGTGAACCTGATCCCCGAGAGTCAGCGCGCGTACGGCAACGTGTCGCTGATGCTGCTCCCCGAGGAGGCCGAGATGCTGGTGCTCGCGCAGGAGCTCGGCGGACTGCACTTCACGCTGCGCAACGAAGACGACCTCGACGTGCTCGAGGAGCGGGGCAGGGCGACCATCAACACGCTGCTCTCGGGCGAGCGTACGAAGGTGCTGCAGCAGAAGCGCTTCAACACCATCCAGGTGATCCGCGGCTCCACTTCGCCGACGAACGCGAAGTAGCGTTCGCTGCATGTGGCGAGTGTGCGTGGCGGTGTTGGTGGTTTCAGGTTGCAGCTTCGAGCGAAGGTGTACGCGAGATGATCCGTCTCAGCGCTTCTTCTTTGCGGTCTTCTTCTTCGCGGGTGCGCGCTTCTTTCGCGGCGACTTGTCGTCGTCGTGACCGCCGCGCTTGAGCTCGATCGTCATTCCTTCACCCGCGTTGCGAACCTGAGGGCCTTCTGGACGCGTCACATCGAGCATCAGCTCGAGCGCGGCGGTGGCGAGCAGGTAGGTCTCTTCGTTCGGCTTTGCGGACTTCGTGTTCACGATCTTCACCAGCAAGACCGGCGGCACGCCGAAGGGCTCGAAAGCCGGCGCGAGAAACGCGTCCTGATTCGCCAGCACCGAGAGGCCGTGGATGGGGAACGGCTCGCCGCTCCAGATCGCGTCGAAGGCGCGCCAGTCGTCGTACCAGGCCATTCCGAACTCCTGTCCATGCTGACCGAGCACGGAAAGGCAGCCCTCTTCGACGTCGTCACCGCGCCGCAGCAAGGTGCGCAGCGACATCTCGGCGGGGAATTGCTCCCAGAGCCGCAGCGAGAAGAACCCGAGCCAGGCGCGAAGGAAGGCGAGCGTGTGATCGTGAAACGACGGTGAGAGATCGTTTGCGAGGCCCAGGGCGACGGCCGCGCGCTCCAGGTACATCTCCTGCGTCGGTTGCTCCGAAGCCCACTTGAAGCGCCGGCCCACGGTGGCGAGCGCCGGGTCGCACAGCACTTCGAACTCCGCGAGCTCCGCCGTCGCTCTCTCGGCCGCGTCGGACCAGGACGTCCCGAGCTTCATTCCGATGCGTCCGTCGGAGAGCAGCCAGAAGAGCCCGTAAGACTGCGGAGAGAGCTGGCCGAGCGGCATCACCATCGCTTGCATGGGGAACTTCTAACCCCGCGCCGCTGCAGGCTCGTTAACGCTTTTTTCGGCCCCGGCTCCTTTCCCCATGCTCAAGGGAAAGACGCCGCTGATCATCGGAATCGTCCTCGGTCTCGCCGCCTTCGTGATCGCCTGGTCGGGGATCCAGCGAGAGCGGGTGAACATTCGCAAGGGGTTCAACCTCGTGCCCGTCGTCGTCGCCAACGTCGACATCTCTGAAGGCACGCTGGTCACCATGGAGATGGTGAGCCAGCGCTCGATCCCCGAGCAGTTCATCACCTCGTCGGTGGTGAAGCCTGACTCCGCGTCGTACGTGATCGGCCAGAAGGTGATGGTCGCGCTCCAGGCGGGCGATCCACTGCTGTGGAGCCAGTTCGAGACCACGCGCGCTTCCGAGCGGCTCACCAACAAGGTCGTGAAGCGCATGCGCGCGGTCACCATCGACGCGCGCACCACGTCATCGGTGGGCGGTTGGGTGCGGCCGAATGATCACATCGACGTGATCGGCACCTTCAAGGATCCCGACACCAACCAGCAGGTCGCGCTGACGTTGATGCAGAACGTGATCGTGCTCGCCACGGGGAAGATCACTGGCACCACCAACGTGAACCTGGTGCCGGAGAACGACCGCACCTACAGCAACGTCACCCTGATGGTGGTGCCCGAGGAAGGAGAGATCCTCACGCTCGCGCAGGAGCTCGGCTCGCTCACGCTCGCGCTTCGCAACGAGGACGACATCAGCACGCTCGACAATCGCAACCCGACGTCGGTGAAGACGCTCTTCGACGGTGAGCGCCGCTCGATTCACGCCAAGGAACGTTCGGCGATCATCGAGGTGCTGCGCGGAAAGGAGCTGGCGAAGTGAGCTTTCTCGCGGCGGTCCTGCTCGGTGTTTCGGTGACGTTGATCACTCTGGCCGTTTGGCCACGCAAGAAGCCCCGCGAGTTTGTCTTCGTTGAGGATTCTCGCGTTCCTCGCACGCTTCACTGAGTACGCCCCTCTCCCCGGCCCTTTCCCCGCTTCGCAGGGCGAGGGAGGTTAGGGCTCGGCGGACTGACCCTGGCCCGGTCGCACGGACACCAGCGCGAGCGACTCGTCGTTCACCACGATCGCCGCCTTCGCGCGCAGCCCCGCGACGTACGACTTCTGCGCGTCACTGCGGAGCGAGGAGAGCAACCGCTCCTCGATGATGCCGCGCACCTCGGCGAGCTCGCGCTTCCGGCCCGGCTTCTTCTCGAGCACTCGGAAGAGGTGGAAGCCGTACTCGGTGGAGACCACCTCGCTGGTGCCACCCACGTTCAGCTTGAACACCACTTCATCGAACGCCGGCGGCATGGTGCCGCGCGCGAAGAACCCGAGGTCGCCACCCACGCGCGCATCCGGAGAGAGCGAGTAGCGCCGCGCGAGATCGGGGAACTTCTTTCCCTGCCACAGCTGCTGCTGCACGCGCTTCGCCTCGTCCAGACCCTTCACCACGATCTGCTGCGCGTGCACCTGCTCGGGCTCGTTGAAGTCGTCGGCGTGCTCTTCGTAGTGGCGGCGAATCTGGTCCTCGGTCACCGCCACGCGCGCGTGCACTTCCGCGGTGAGCAGCTTCTCGATGGTGAGCTGCTCGCGCGTGCTGCGAGTGAGCGCCGCGCGCGAGGTCTGGCTCTTCGCCAGCGCGTCGTCGAACGTGCCCGCGGGATATTCGGAGGACAGCGCGAGCACCCGGCGATCGACCTCCTCGGTGGTCACCGTCACGCCCGCCGCGGCCGCGGCCTGCAGCAACACCGCGCGCTCGATCAACGTCTCCAGCAGCGCCTGCTTGTAAGGCTCGACCTGCTCCGGAGTGCGCGGGCCATTGCCTTCCATCGCCTGCGCTTCACGAGAAAGGAGGCGCTCGAAGTCCACGCGCTTGATCACCTCGCCGTTCACCGTCGCCACCACGGCGGGATCCTGGCTGGGCTTCTGCTGCTGGGGGCAACCCGCGAGCAGCACGGCGATCAATGGGAGTGAAAGGCGAGACATCGGGATCAGGCGCGTAGCACCGGTGGACTACTTCGTCGACGGCGGGGCGGGGATGAACCCGGGCGCAGGGCTGGTTGACGGCACCGCGGGCGCCTTCGGATCGACCACCATCGCTGCCAGTGACGACTCGTTGAGCTCGAGGTGCGCGTCCTTCTTGAGGCGCTCCATCAGGGTGCGGAAGCGCTCCTGCTTCGATTCGTTCGCGAGCAGCTGCTGAATGCTCGGCTTGGCCTGGTCCACCGAGAGGTTCAGCGCGAGCTGGCGGCCCTGCAGCTTCACCACGTGGAGCGCCTTCGCCGTCTCCACCAGCGTCGGCGCCACGTCGCCCACCTTCACCAGCTGCGCCGCGGCCGCGGTGAGCTCCGGTCCGTACTGGTTGGTGAGCTCCTCGTCGGAGAGGAAGCGCATGTCGCCATCGAGCTCGCGGGTGCGCTCGTCGTTGCTCTTCTCGCGCGCCAGCTTGCCGAAGCCCGCGGCGTCGAACGGAGCCAGCGCCTTCGCGGCGGTGAGGGTCTCTTCGGCGGCCGCGCGGTCCTCTTTCTTGAACGCGATGTGCGCGAGGCGGGTCATCGCCGGCTTCACGTAATCCGAGGTGTGCGCCTTGTAGTACTCGGCGACCTGCGCGTCGGTGACTCCGCCCGTGCCTTCGTCGAGCTCCTTCTTGAGCAGCTGCTGCACCATCACGCGGCGCGCGGCCTCGACTACTTCGGGATCGTTGTGGAGGTTTCGCTTCACCGCTTCCTGCGCGAGCAGCTCGAAGCGCACCAGGCCCTCGACGTAATCGCGGCGCTGCTCCACGGTCTGAAAGCGCGCGCGCGCGAACGGGTTCATCTCGGCGAAGCGCGCGGCCAGCTCGGCGTCGGTGATCGACTGACCGCCGAACTTCGCGACCCACGTTCCACCCGACACGCCGGCCGGAGGAGTCCGTCGGAAATCCACCTTCGCCACGTTGCCCGCGTCACACGCCGCGACGAGCACGAGGAGACCCAGCGAGAGTCGTTTCATGCCCCCGCTGCTACACCAATCTCTCGCTTCGCTCGATGGTTACGTGCCCTCACCCCGACCCTCTTTCTTAGGACGCTGCGCCTCGGCACCGCTTCGCCGCGCCGCGAGACGGCTCGCGCTCCCGAGGGAGAGGGAGTCACTGGCTGAGCTCGACTGCGAGCGCTTCGAAGAGCGCCTGGGGCAAAAGGAGTCGAGTGCGGAAGCTCGAGAGCGCGCCACCGAGCCGGCTGCCCGAGGGCTTCGGCTCACCCGAGTGTGCAGAGAACGAGAACGCGAGCGCCACCGCGCGGTGCGTGGTGCGCTCGGGCAATCGGGCAGGAAAGGCCTGCAGCGCCTCGATGAACTCGTCGGCCTCGGTGAAGCCGAAACGCTCCTGCACCTCGGCGAGCTTCGGTACCTCGTGCGGTGCGCGGCCGGCGAGCAACGCCGCGGTGACCATCGCGCGCGAAGCGATTCCGATCAGCTGCTGCTCGCCTGGAGAACAACCGAGCCGCTTCGATACGCCGATCGCCAGCTTGATCAGCTGCTGCGCGTGAAGCCCGCGGGTGCCGTGAAGCCCCAGCAGCGCGTCGATCACCTTCGGCGAAAGCCCCGACGGCGGAGGAGGCGGTGGCGGCGGCGACGCATGCACCAGCTGGAGCGGATCGTTCACCGGAGTCTGCGAGCCCGTCGTGCTGCTGTTGTTTCCGTAGAGCCGCGCGCGCGCCGCGGAGAGCGCCCTGGGTCCCGCGCGGAAGGTGATGAGGCTCTTGCTCCCGCACGCGGCCTTGAGCTCATCGAGGGCCTTCACGTCCATGGGGTCGGCCATCGCCACCAGGAGCTCCTTGTCGCCCTTGAGGCCGAGCGGCACCGCGCGCGCCGAGCGTGAGAGCGGGAAGGGCACCAGCGCGAGCGCTTCGGGACTCGGGGCCGCCTCCGCGAGCTTCTTGAAGGTGATCGCCGGGGTGCGCGAGAGCTCGGCCACCGCAGCGACGATCGCGTCTTCGTCGATCGCCCCGTCATCCACCAGGCAACCGGTCACTGCCTTGCCCGAAGACGCGGAGGTCTCCTGCGCCACCGCGAGCTTCGAGCGGGAGATCTGTCCTCGCTCCACCAGCAGGTGCGCCGCGCGCGCGTCGAGGGAGGTCTCTCCTGCGGCGGGCAGCTCGGGAGCACTCGCCGTGCGCACCACCGCGAGCATCTCGCGCGTCATCTTCCTGGTGGTGATGCGCGCCACCGGCTGACTCGCCTGCGGCGTGAGCGCGCTCAGGTGGAGGTCCTGCATCGACGTAGGATCCGCCGCGAACGCCGAGACGCGTCCCGTCGCCGCGCGCGCGAAGAGCCTGGCGATGTCGTCGTCCGTGGTGGCCCACTTGTGCTGCTCGACCGCCTGCTCGAGCACCACGATCACCTCTTCCATCGAGGGCCGCGCGTCAGGCTCCACCGAGAGCATGCTCACCAGCAACGTGAGCCACGGCTCGGGCACCTGCTTCACCTTCTCGCGTGTGAGGCCCTGCCACTTCGTCGCCACCTCGAAGAGCTGCGCGGCGGTGGGACGGCTCCAGAGCGGGCGGCCCACGGCGAGCTCGTAGAGCACCAGGCCCAGGCGGAAGACGTCGGTGGACGTTCCCGGTGCGCGCGTGAGCTGCTCGGGCGCCAGCGCGTTGAGCTCGCTGCGCGCGGGCCCCGATTCTCCCTGCGCACCGAGGAGCGGGGTGATGCCGCCGTCGTGCAGCTGCACCTCTCCACGCGGAGTGATGAAGATCGTCGCGGGGCAGACATCGCCGTGAATGAGGTGCTGCTTGTGGAGCGCATCGAGCGAGCTGGCCACCCGCGCCACCACCGCGAGGCCCTCGTTCGGAGCGATGAAGCCCGACGCGCGCGCGAGCGTCGACATCACCCAGCGCAGCGACTCACCCTCATTGGTCTCGGAGACCAGCCACAGTCCGTCAGTCGCGCTGCCCAACTCCAGCACGGGCGCGAGACCCGGCCCGCGCGTGATGCGCAGATTTTCCAGCAGACGTTCCACCGAGCTCGGCGACTGGGTGAAGCGCTTCAAGAGGACTGGCTTGTCCCCGTTCGCGCGCCCCGCATACGTCTCGAGATATCCAGCAGGCGGAATCAGCTGCCGACTGATGCGATAGGCGCCCAAAAGGTCCTTCTCTGCCGTTTCGACGCAACCGAAAAAAGTTGCCGCACGAGTGTAGAGCGTCGGCTTGGATCAGGCCATGCTTTGGTGCTCGAACGGAGTTGCAGGGTCGGCTCCGCCACCTGAGGAAAATAATGATCAAGCGAACGGTTGTGATGCTCGCAGCGCTGGGGATGACGGCGTGTGCTCCGGCGGAGATCCGCATCGACGAAACCCAGGGGGTCCCCGAAGTGAAGGGGTCTACCGAGGTCACCATCCCCTCTAATTTCACCTGTGGGACGGCCATCGCCGCGGGGGACAAGATGGTCGCCACCCGCGCGGTCACGGGTGGGTGCGAATTCACCTTCGATGACACCCTGCAGGTGCTGAAGGCCTCCGATTACGAGGCGATCCCGGATCTCAAGGGCGCTTCGAACGTGGTGCAGCGCGTCGAGCTCAACGTGAAGAAGCTGGCCTTCACTGACGCGGCCACGGGCATGACCCTCGACCTCAACACCCGCGTTACCTCGGTGGTGCTCTCGGTCAATGGCCAGAAGGTCGCAGACAAGGCGGCCATCGCCTCGCTCCCCACGGTCATCTCGCTCGAGGGCGACGCGCTCGCCACCATCAAGGCGAAGGTCGATGCCCGTCAGCCGGCGTCGGTGGCGGTGAAGGCGGTCGCGGTGCTCCCCGACATGCCGCGTCCGCCGGACCGGCTGAAGATTGATTACGAGGCCCAGCCGGCGCTCATTATCGGCCCGGGCAAGATCTTCTGATTCGCCGCGCTCCGTAAAACTGGTTTCAGTTGTCGGTGCGCAACTGACAACCTCTGACCCCCACCGTACGAGAACTTCTTCGTGACCCTCTCAATCGGATCCAGCGGCTCGTCAGTCCGTTCCCTCCAGCAGAAGCTCGCGCGCGCCGGCTTTAGCCCCGGCGGTGTTGATGGCGATTTCGGGTCTCGCACCGACCGCGCCGTCCGAGCCTTCCAGCAGTCGAAGGGTCTGGAGGTCGACGGCAAGGTCGGTCCGCGGACCCTCCAGGCACTGGATGGTTTCGAGCCTGCCGCACCGCGTCCTTCGCGGCCGGCGCGTCCCGAGACTCCGGCTCCGGTCGAGAACAACGCTCCGCGTGGGACGGGGACGAACAAGACGGCCACCTTCGATCGCGTGCGTGGTCCTGGCTCGCGTTCGCAGATGGTGACCGGTCGCATCACGGTCAACGGTCACAGCTACGACTTCCGCAGCGGCGGCCACGGCAAGGGCAGCTTGCCTCCTGGCCAGTACCAGGTGACTCCGCACATGTGGAGCCGCAGCACCCGCGGGATGACGGTGGGTGGGGTCGGCTACAGCTTCGCGCTCAGCGACAAGTACGACTCGCGCGTGCACGCGACTCGGCAGCTGCTCCGCATTCACCCTGATGGTGGCACGCCCGGTACGCAGGGCTGCGTAGGCATCGTGGGCAACGCTGACGTGCAGCGTCGGTTCCGCGAAGACATGCGCGAGGAGCTGCGTCGCAACGGCGGTCGCTTCACGCTGAACGTTGGATGAAGAAGCCTCGGGGAACATGGTGGTGATCGGTCGCTGATCGATCGCCACACGCGAACGGGCCTCTCACTTCGAACTTTTCGTAACTCGTTCGCTCAGCTTCGAGGGCTGACACACGAAACCGGAACCGGCTCCGGTTTCTCGCGCGAACTGCCTCGAAGCTTCGTCCGCTGGTCACAGAATGTCCGCGACGAGAGCCTGTTCGCGAGGGCACGGACGCTCACTCGAACGGCCTCGTCGCTCAAAGCAGAACGTCACTCTTCGAAGTTGTGACGGAACACGTTGCTTCCGTCCTTCACTTCGAACTGCTTCGTGACTTCCTTGTTCAGATCACGATTCACCACGCGAACTGAGTGCACTCCGACGCCGAGCTGCGCGGGAGCGAAGGGCGTCTCGCCCAGGTAATTCCCGTCGACCCAGACCGCGCCGAATGGGCGCACGCGGAACTCCACTCCCGCCTTCGCCACATTCGCCACCGGCGGAGGCTGCGGCTTCACCTTCGGCGTGATCTTCGGCGTGCTCTTCTTCACCGGAGTCACGGCGGCCACGGGCTCGGGCTTCACGGGCTCAGGCTTCACGGGTTCAGGCTCGACCTTCACCGGCTCGGGCTCGGGCTTCACCGCGACGGGCTCGGGTTTGACGGGCTCCGGCTTCACGAGCTCAGGCTGCTTCGGAACGACCACCGCAATTCCTTCCGGCGGCACTTCGTTCCTCAGCGCCTTCATCACGAACATCGTGCCCAACGCGCCCAACACCACAGTGCCCAGGAGCACCGGCACCATGATGCTCTTCTTGGGCGGAGGCGCCGGACGCAACGGCTCCCGCGACTCACCACGAACCGAGATCGATCCCAGGTCCGGCGCGGTGAACTGCGAACCCGTGAACTGCGGCTGCTGCGCGGACGGCGGCAACATCGGGAACTGATCAGAGCTGGGGACGAACTGCGGCTGCGGAGTGGGCGCCGGAGCGAGCAGCGGCTGCTGGTACTGCGGATTCATCTGAATCTGCGGAGCCACCATTCCGGTCTGCGTGGGAACCGGAGGTGGCGGCGGCTGGATCTGCGTGGGCGGCTGCTTCGCCTTGGGCACCAACGCGATCACCGACGGCTGCGGAGGCGGAGTGGCGAGCAACGCCGTGGAGAGATCCACCTCCTCCACGGTCGCCGCTTGAGGAGGCACGCCCATCGGCGGCGCGGGAGGCGCTGAAGGCTGCGGGGGCGGAGGCATCGGGCCGGTCGGCGCGGCAGGCGGCGCGAGCCGGGTCACCAACTGCGAGAGCTGGTGCTGAGACACCGGCTCTCCCTGCGCAAGAATGAAGCGCTCGAGATCGGTCTGCAGCTCGCGGCAATCGGCGTAACGCTCCTCGCGCGACTTGGCCAAGGCCTTGTCGAGGATCCGCTGCATCGCCTCGGGCACGTCGTGGCGGAACTGCGAGGCCGGCGCGAACTGCTCGTACATGATCGCGCGCACGATGAAGGCCTCGTTCGAGGTGTCGAACGGCTTTCGCCCCGTGAGCAGTTCGTAGAGCACGATGCCGAGGGCGAACACGTCAGCGCGGCGATCGAGCGGCTGACCGGTGAGCTGCTCCGGCGGCATGTACGAGAACTTCCCCTTCACCGTTCCCGTCTTGGTGAGGTTGGTCTGGTTCGCCGCCTTCGCGATGCCGAAGTCCACCACGCGCACCGAGCCGTTGCGCGCGATGAGAATGTTGTCGGGGCTCACGTCGCGGTGCACGAGGCCCATCGGCTGGTTGTCCGCGGGATCGACGAAGTCGTGCGCATACGCGAGGCCCTCGCACGCCTGGCTGATGATGCGCGAGACGAACGTGTACGGGAGCGGGGTGCCGTGCTCGGCGGCCTTGCGGAACAGCACGCGCAAGTTCACCCCGTCGATGAACTCCATCACCAGGAAGTACGAGCCGTCGGTCTCTCCGAAGTCGAACACCTGCACCACGTTGGGGTGGTTCAGCTGCGCGGCGAGGCGCGCCTCGGAGAGGAACATCGAGATGAAGTTCTGCTCGTCCGCGAGGTGGGGAAGGATCCGCTTCACCACCACGATCTTCTCGAAGCCCATCGGCCCCGCCGCGCGCGCGAGGAACACCTCGGCCATGCCGCCCGAGGCGAGCTTGCGCACCAACTGATACTTCCCCAGGACGGCCGGCGCGGAGGACACGGCGGGAGCTTACTCCTGTTGTTCGATCATGAACTCGACGCGTCGATTGAGGGCGCGTCCTGCCGGCTTCTTGTTGTCGGCAATGGGCTTGGTCTCGCCGTAACCGACCGACTTGAGACGGCTCTCGGCGACTCCTCGTTCCCTCAGGGCGCGCAGCACCGACAGGGCGCGGCGGTTCGAGAGCTCGAGGTTGTGCGAGTCGTCACCCTGATCGTCGGTGTGACCCTCGATGCGAATGACCTTCAGGTTGTCGTGCTCGAGGATGGTCGCGGCCACTTCGTCGAGCAGCGGCGACGAGTCGGGAAGGATGACGTCGCGGTTGGTCGCGAAGTGCACCTGCTTCTTGATCTCGATCTTGTCCTTCTTGAGCACCACCAGGCTCTGCTTCGGCACCGGCTTGAGCACGAAGTTCACCACCAGCGAGTCGCCGGGTTCGCCGGTGAGCCGCTGCGCCTGGGTGAGGTAGCCAGCCGCGCTCGCCTCCACAATCTGCTCGCCCGCCGGCACGCTGAACGTGAACTCGCCCGTGCCATTCGACTTCTGTGACACGCCGGCCGCGGCGATCGAGATGGTGGCGACGATCGGCTTCTCCTGCTCGTTGAGCACCGAGCCACGCACGGCCATCGGCTTGGGCGGTTCGGGTGGGAGCGGGGGAAGCGAGACGTTGAGCGTGATCAGCCCGCCCTTGTCGACCTTGCCGCTCATTTCGCGCGGCTCGTAGCCAGGTTTGGTGGCGACCACCTTCACGGGGCCGGGTTCGATCGCCTCGACCACGAAGCGGCCGTCGGCCTCGGTGAGGATTCGGTTTCTGCCGGCGAGCTGCACCACCGCCTCGGCGAGCGGCTTCCTGGTGTCCGCGTCGGTGACCTGGCCCTGCACGCGACCCGTGGTGGGAGCCTGCGCGACCGAGACGAGCTTCTCCTTCTCGACCACCTTCTCCACGATCGCCGTGCCGCCGGCCGTGGGATCCACGCCCATCTGCCACCCGAGCACGAATTGCAGCTGCCACGGCGCGAGCGGAATCAGGCCGGGCTGGGTGACTTTGGTGAGCCCGATCTCCACCAGGCCATCGAGAAAGAGTCCGCGCCACGGCAGCACGCGCACGCCCGGGGTGAGACGCATGGGAGGCGCACCGATGGCCCCGAGCGGCGCATCCACCGCGTACTCCACGAAGGGACGCAGACCGACCGAGCCGATCCCGAAGCGACCCTCGAGACCCGCGCCAGCGCGCAGCTGGTTGAAGGTCACGATGTCGAGCGCGGTACGACGGGTGAGATCTCCGCTGGAGTCGTCGAAGTCCACCGACTGGTCGACGAAGAAGCTCGCGTTCGCGTGGAACACGAGCGGCACTCCGGCCTTGCGGAGGTCGTAGCTCAACAGCGCGCCGAGGCCGGGCGACATGCCTTGCCACACCGGGTTCGCGCGGAAGATCGGCGGAGGCAGGCGCAGGTAGAACTCACCGGCCAGCGCGAGCGCGCCGTTCGCGAAGGTG
Organism: uncultured Myxococcales bacterium; assembly: GCA_966211295.1. Taxonomy (GTDB): domain Bacteria; phylum Myxococcota; class Myxococcia; order Myxococcales; family Myxococcaceae; genus Archangium_A. The sequence continues at coordinate 20,267 of CBIHPJ010000015.1, forward strand.
GTGCCCGCCTTCATCTTGAAGAAGAAGTCGTTCACCAACCAGTAGTTGCCCAGGGGAGATGCGGGCTGCTCCAGCGTGGTGGAGCGCAGCATCGAAGTGAGCTCGAGCCACGGCAGCGGAGAGAAGGACGCTGCCACCAACGTGCTCCGGTACTCGTCGGTGCCGGCGGGCAGCGTGAGCTGAGGCACTCGATAGAAGCCCGCGCGCAGAGAGAGCGAGAGGTTGCGATTGGCGATGAACGCCGAGCGCACGCGGTTCAGACCCGCGCCGCCGAGCGCCGATTGCCCCATCTCGGTCACGGGTGCGGCTTCGGAGACGACGGGCTCCGGCGGAGGAGCCGGTGGCGGCGCAGGAGGCGGAGCCGCGAAGACGCTCACTGCGAAGAGCAGTGAGCTGAGCAGTGCAGTTCTCGTCATGGCGCGCCCCTTACGGACCGTTGAGGAGGACGTACGGCTGGCCGCAGTTGCCGATGAAGAGGTCTGGCCTCACGTCTCCGTTCGCCTTCATGAACTGCACGTCCTGCGTGTACGCGGTGTCGAACGGCATCGACTGCACCGTCTTGTCGGTGAAGTTCGCCGCGCCGGCGTTCGTGTAGAGGCGGTTGCGGAAGTTGAAGCCGTTCGCTCCACCGCCCGCGATCACGATGTCGACGTCGTTGTCTCCATCGACGTCTGCCGCGGTGCACGCTTCCGACGGCACCGGCCCGTAGTTACCCGCGGCCATCGACTGGTACGGGTAGGGCTGCGACTCGCCCGGCCAGTTGGTCGCCGTGACGTCCGAGAGCACGCCGAGCGAGTTGCCCAGGTTGATGCGGTCCGTCGCCGAGTTGCACACGAAGATGTCGGGGAAGGTGTCGCCGTTCAAATCCGCCACGAAGTTACCGACCGAGGTGTCGCTCACGTTGGGCACGTTCGAGTTGGTGACGTCGACGTAGAAGCCCGGGTTGACCGCGCCGCGGTTGAGCCAGAGCTTGGCGCGGCCGTTCACGCCCACGTGCACGTCGAGGTAGCCGTCGCGATCGAAGTCGCCCGCGGCCAGCGTGTACGGGTACTCGCTGCAGGCGAGGCCGGTGTACGGGAGCTGGTTGCTGACGTTGAAGAAGAAGCCGTTGCCGGTGTTCAGGTAGAGCTTGAAGTTCTGCGCCTGGCAGCCGCACTGGCCGTTCACGTCAGACTCGAGCAGGTCGGGCGCGCCGTCCTTGTTCACGTCGATCACGAGGATCGACGAAGACGCGATGGGCGAGGTGCTCGGAATGCGCGGGTAGGTGACGTCGGTGAAGATGCCCGCGCCGTTGTTCGCGTAGAGAAAGATCGTGCCCGCCGGAGGGACCGGGTTGCCGCTGCCGGCGAAGGCGCCGACCACCAGGTCCGGGTCGCCATCGAGATCGAAGTCGGTCACGCGCACCACGGTCATGTTGAGCGTCGCGTTCGCGGGGAAGCGCGTGGCAGTGGCGTCGGTGAAGCCTCCCGCGCCGTCGTTGAGCCAGATGCGCAGCTTGTCGCCGCGACAGCTCGCGGTCTCGGTGCAGCCGCCTGAGCCGCGCTTACAGCCGTGCACGATGATGATGTCTTCGTCGCCGTCGTTGTCGATGTCGGAGTTGATCGAGTCCGCGACGCAGTAGCTCTGGTCGGGGATCGTCTTCATCGTCTTGTATTCGAAGCCCGCGGCCGGGCTGTTCAAGAGCAGGCGGGACTGCGTGCCGTCGCCGGGAATGAGCAGGTCAGGGCGCCCGTCGGAGTTCACGTCGCCGAACGCGCCTTCGCTGTCTGCGTCCATGAACTTCGGCACGCGCGTCGCGGTACCGATGCTGAAGAAGCCCGTGCCGTCGTTGATGTACGCCTGGTACCGGGGGTCGGTATCCATGTGGTGCATCATGATGTCGAGGTCACCGTCGAGATCGATGTCGACCGCGTCGACCTGGCTGTAGATGCGCAGCGAGGGCGGCGTCTGCGGCAGGCGGAAGATGTTGAGCGAGCTGGCCTGGTCGGTGAAGCGGCCCGTGCCGTCGTTGGTGAGGTACTGGTAGATCTGACCGTCCTTCACCACCACGATGTCCTTCACGCCCGAGCTCGGACGGAAGACCGCGGCCACGCAGCCGGTGCCGTTACCGCCGGACACCGGGATGAGCGCGTTCGAGAGCGTGAAGTTCCCGATGGGACCCTGCAGGTAATAGTTCGCCTGCTGGTTGCTCGCGTTGACCACGAAGATGTCGTCGTCCCCGTCGTTGTCGAAGTCGGCGATGCACGAGTCGACGGAGTCGTCGTTGATCGCCGGCAGGCCGGTGCGCGTGGGCGTGAAGCCGCCGTCGCGCATGTTCTGGTAGTAGTAGTCGAGGCCCGACACCGTCACGTAGACGTCCTTGAAGCCGTCCGTGTTGAGGTCGCCGATGGTGGCCGTGCGCTGCGGCGTGCTGGTGCAGCAGCCGACGATCGGCGCGGGCGTCTGCACCGTGTACACGCCCACCGGGAAGTTCTTGATGAACCGGGTGACCGTGTTCCCGTTCTGGTAGCCCTGACTCGAGATCTGGAAGATGTCCTTGGTGCCGTTGCCGTCGAAGTCGGCGATCACGATGTCCTGCGTGTCGGCGCGCGCGTCACCGGGGAAGTTCGGGTCCTTGATGAAGGTGCCGGTGCCGTCGTTGATCCACAGCCAGTCGGTGCCGTCGCTGTCGTAGTTGCTGTTGTAGCGAGCCATGTACGCGTCGAGGTCGCCGTCGTTGTCGATGTCGACGAAGCGCGTGCGGTTGGTGCCACGCTCCTGCGTGAGCGGCAGGCGCGACGGCGGGAAGCGGAAGACGACGCCGTCGTTGTAGTTGTACCCGTTGCCCAGCGTGCTGTTGGTGGCGTCGGGGTTCACCACCGTGACGTTCACGTTGCCGGCCGCGTGCGGCGGCGTGGTGACCTGCAGCGCGGAGGGCCCGAGGTACTGCACGCTGGTGCCCGGGACGCCGCTGAAGTTCACCGTGGCTCCTGCCTTGAAGCCGCGGCCCGAGATGAACACCACCGTGCCGCCCGCGGTCGGACCTTCATTCGGCGTGAGCGAGACGACCGTGATGGCCGGGAGGTCGGCCGGCTGGAAGTACGCGAAGCCGTTCGTCAGCGTGGCGAACTGGCTGTCGGGGTTGGTGACCGTCACGTTCACCGAGCCCGGAGTGGCCGCGCCTGGAATGGTGACCACGATCGCCGAAGGAGAGATCACGTTCGCCGCGGGCGCGGGCGTGCTGCCGAAGCGCACCGAGGCTCCCGCCTGGAAGTTCGTGCCGAGCACGGTGACCTGCGTGCCGCCGGTGACGGGACCGAACGCGGGGGAAACGCCGCTCACCGTGGGAGGAGGCACGGCCGCGAGGTACGTGAAGGCGTTGTTGAGCACGCCGGTCTGGCCGTCGGGGTTGCTCACCGTCACCACCACCGGGCCGCTGCTGCCGGTCGGCGTGGTGCAGGTGATCGCCGTGCCGCCGGTCTGCACCGTGATGCTCTGGCAGGAGTTGGTGCCCACCCGCACGGTGGCGCCGGTGCGGAAGAAGGTGCCGGTGATGGTGATGTTGGTGCCGCCCGTGGTGGGACCGGACGACGGCGTCACCTGCACGGGGTTGGGAGGCGCGACGTAGGTGTACCCGTTGTTGCGCGTCACCGACTGGCCGTCGGGGTTGATGATGGTGATGTTCACCGGGCCGTCCGCTCCGACCGGCGCGACCACGTCGATGTCAGTCGGCGTGAGCACGACCGCGGTGGGGGCGCTGGTGCCGCCGAAGCTGACCGACGCTCCGACCTGGAAGCCGGCGCCGTTGATGCGCACGGTGGTACCGCCCTGTCCCGGGCCGGTGTTGGGCGTGATGGTGTTGATGGTGGGCGGAGGCACCACGTACGTCACCGCCGCGGTGAGCGTCGCGCTCTGGCCGTCGGGGTTGGTGACCGTGACGTCCGCAGGGCCGATCGGTCCCGCAGGCGCCGCGCCGTCGATGCGGCTGGGGTTCACCTGCGTGGCTCCAGCCACGGGCGAGAGGCCGACGAAGGCCTGCACCTGGCTCTGGAAGTTGGCGCCGTTGATGGTGAGCGCCGTGCCTCCGAGGATGGAGATCTGGTTGGGCGCCGCGGACGAGATGGTGGGGCCGACGCCGAGCAGCGCGGGATCCATGTAGCCGAACGCGTTCGCGAGCGTGGTCGCGGTGCCGTCGAAGTTGATGGCCGTGAGCGCCGCCACCACGCCGATGGTGCCCGGGGGGCTCACCACCACCGCGGTGTCGTCACCCGAGACGAACGCGCGCACCGCGGGGACGTCGTCGTAGAGGAAGAGCGCCTGCGGCAGCAGGTAGGCGCCCGCAGCGCGCGACATCGAACCGCCGGTAGATGGTCCGGAGTTCGGGCGCAGGGTGTCGAGCGAGGGCGTGGTGGTGATCGAGCCCAGGTCGATGGTGTCGCCGGTGGCGCCGCCGGGATCGTTCGCGACGCGCGCGGTGGCGAGCACCGGAGAGCCATTGAGCGAGCGCACTTCGACCACGCCGCTCGAGGTGCCGGCGCCGAGCGCGGTGAGCACCAGCGGCGCGTTGAAGAGGCCCTTCGCGGGAATGGTGACGGTGAGCGGGTTACCGCGCGGCGTGCCGGAGTCGACGCGCAGCGAGATCTCCACGGTGGCCGGGCCGACGCCCGCGTTGGCGACGGTGAGGCCGGTGCGAGGCTCCGCTGCGGGGAGCGCCATGCGTACGCCGCCGCCGGTGTGGCCGTTGAAGAGCCGGAGGTCGCTGTTGTTGGTGGAGAGCACGAAGCCCGCGGTCATCAGCGCGCGCGCCGAGGTGACGTAGACCGACGAGATGGTCTGGGTGGGCGTGGTGCGCGAGAGCAGGGTACGGGCGAGGTCGGGCACGTTCACGAAGCCATTCGCCGGCACCGTGAAGTTGCGGGTGCCGAGGCTCTGGCCCTGCGAGGTGCGCAGCTCGAGCGTCGCGGTGGCGGCGCCGGTGGGCTCGGTGTTCACCACGTAGATCACCGAGGACTCGACGTTGGTGTCGGGCACGTAGCCGAGCACCTGGCTGCTCGAGGCGTCGGTGTACGGGCGCGCTTGCAGCACGCCGCCGAGGCGGCCGTTCGAGTACACGCGCGCGGTGCTGATCAGCTGAGTGCCAGCGGCGCTGGAGACCTCGAGGGTGACGTTGGAGTTGCTCACCGTCATCGTGCCGAGCACGTCATCGTTCGTGTACGAGGCGTTGGGCGCGATGGTGAGCGCCGAGATCCGTCCCGCCTGCGCGCCGTCCGAAGTGCGCGCGATGATGTCGACGGTCGCCGCGGTGGTGCCCATGTTGCGCACCATCAGCCAGGTGCGGAACGCGCCGACGTTCGAGGCGTAGGGAATCAGCAGGCGATTCGAGCTGCGCGCCTGCGTGGATCCAGGCACCAGGAACGAGTCGCTCGAGCTGCGATCGGTGAGCTGCACGCTCGCGCTGACGGGTCCATCAGCGGTGACCACGAGCGAGCCTGTCTTGTCCTGCTGCGTGGTGGACGCGGCGGCGTAGCGCATGATGTCGGTGACCACGCTGCGGCCGAACGGAGGAATCGCGGCGGACAGCGCGCGAGCGCCGAGCGAGGTGCCCGCGTTGTCGTACGCGGTGACCGTGACGGTGACCGGGCGGCCCGCGAGGTTCGCCACCGAGAGGTCGGAGCGGAAGGCGGCGTCGTCGCGCACCATCGGCACCACCACGTCGGGGTAGTTGGTGGCGCGGCGCGCCTGGGTGTCGACCGCGTCGTAGCGGAAGGCGCCGGCGAGCTGAGCGGTCTGCATGTCGGTGTTGGTGATCTGCACCGGCGCTTCACCGGCGAGACCCGCGGGCGTGACCGCGTAGAGCTGCGTGGTGCTCACCACGCGCACGTTGGTGGCGGTGGTGCCGCCCACGCGCACGGTGGCGTTCGGCTGGAAGCCGGTGCCGTTCACCAGAATCGTGGTGCCTCCGGTGAGCTGGCCACCGCCGGGGCGCACCGCGAGCACCGCGGGCGGCGGGTTGTAGTTGAAGCCGCCGTCGAGGATGCCGTCCTGGCCGTCGGTGTTGAGCACGCGCACGTCGACCACGCCGAGCGGGTTGGGCGGGGTGTTGCCGGTGATGACGGTGGCAGAGCCGACCATCACGGCCGCGGCCTCGGCGGTGCCGAAGTACACGCGCGCGCCGGGCGAGAAGTTGTCACCGGCGATGGTGAACATCGTGCCGCCGGTAGTCGGCCCGGTCGCCGGGAAGATCGTCGTGAGCTGCGGGCGCGGGGTGTACGAGAAGCCGTTCACCAGCGTGCTCGATTGGCCGTCGGGGTTGGTGATCGCCACGTTCACGCGGCCGGTCGGGCCCGCGGGGCTGGTGGCGGTGGCGATGCCAGTGTTCTGCGTGGCCGCGGCTGCCGCGGTGTAGCCGCCGAAGAAGACCAGCATGCCGGCCTGGAAGCCGAGGCCCGTGAGCACGGTCTGCGTGCCGCCGGTCGCCAGTCCGCTCGATGGAGTGATGGAGTTGATGCGCGGCGGCGTGCCGAGCTGCGAAGGATCGACGTAGGTGAAGGCGCGAATCAGCTGCGCCGACTGACCGTCAGCGTTGACCACGGTGAGATCGACCACTCCGGCCATCCCGGCGGGAGCGATCGCCGAGGCGCGGGTGGGGCTCATCACGGTGACTCCGGTGGCGGGCGTGCTGCCGAAGAGCACGCGGAGACCCTGCGCGAAGTTGGTGCCGATGATCAGCGCCACGGTGCCGCCGGTGGTGGGCCCGCGCGCGGGCGTGATGGAGCTCACGGTGGGCGAGTTGCCGAGCGTGATGTTCGCGTAGGTGAGTCCGCCGGTGAGGGTGGAGCTCTGCTGATCAGTGTTGGTGACCGCGACGTCGACCACGCCCGCGGCGTGCGCGGGCACGGTGACGAAGAGCAGCGTGTCGTCGACGAAGGTGGTGGCGACCGCGACGCCGTCGATGGTCACGGTGGCGCCGGCCTCGAAGCCGCGGCCCGTGAGCAGCACCTTGAGCCCGCCCTGAATGGGCACGGTGTTCGGCGTCACCGCGCTGAGCAGCGGAGGCGAGCGGTTGTAGGTGAAGCCGCTGTTGAGGCGGCCGCTCTGGCCGTCGGGGTTGGTGATCACCACGTCGACCACTCCAGCCGCGTGGGGGAGGAAGGTGCCGTTCACCATGCCGGTGGCGAGCGTGACGCCCGAGGCAGGCACGCCGCCCGCGAAGAGCAGCGCGCCGGGCGAGACGTTCTGCGTGGTGAGCACGACGGCGGTGCTGTCAGCCGAGCCGCCGTTGTTCGGGTTCACCGCGGAGATGATCGGCGAGGGGCCGAGCACGCGCGGGTCGACGTAGACGAAGCCCTGGTTTTGCGTGACCACCTGGCCGTCGGGGTTCTGCACGCGCACGTCGACCGGGCCCGCCGCCATCGAAGCGGGCGTGACCGCGGTGAGCGTGGAGGCGTTCACCACCACCACGCTCGTGGCCTCGGTCTGACCGAAGTACACGCGCGCGCCGTCTTCGAAGCCGCCGCCGGTGATCAGCACCATGGTGCCGCCG
>CBIHPJ010000016.1:0-27527 GCA_966211295.1 uncultured Myxococcales bacterium
GTCGCCCTCTCCCTGCGACAGCAGGGGAGAGGGGCGCACTTCGCGAAACTGGGGAGCGCTGGATCGGATCAATCCGACTCAGGTGATCGGTTTCGCTGAAAATACGTGCTCCACGCTGAGCCAAGGCGTACGCCCTCCGCATGGCGCGCTCGACCGAACTGCGACACGGCGGAGATCACCTCGCTGCGGTCCTCTCGAAGTGGAACATCAACGCGATCTTCACCCTCTGCGGCGGCCACATCTCGCCGATCCTCGTGGGCTGTGAGTCGCGGAACATCAAGGTGGTCGACTGCCGCGACGAGCGGAACGCGGTGTTCGCCGCCGACGCCTACGCGCGCATGACGGGGCTCCCGGGCATCGCCGCGGTGACCGCGGGTCCCGGAGTCACCAACACCCTCACCGCGGTGAAGAACGCGCAGCTCGCGCAATCCCCGGTGGTGGTGCTCGGCGGAGCGACGGCCACGGTGCTCAAGGGCCGCGGCGCGCTGCAGGACATCGACCAGATGTCGCTCATCCGCTCGGCGGTGAAGTGGTCGGCGCGCTGCACGATGGTGAAGCAGCTCGGTCCCACGCTCGAGCGCGGCATCAAGGAAGCGATGGGCGGTGTGCCCGGCCCGGTCTTCATCGAAGTGCCGGTCGACGTGCTCTACCCCGAGCAGCTGATCACCGAGATGTTCATCAAGGAGACCGGCGTCGAGAACCCGAAGACGCTTGGACAAAAGGCGCTCAAGCTCTACCTGAAGGGGCACATCTACCGGCAGTTCCATCAGCCGCACGTCGACCTCACCACGCTGGTGCCGGAGCTGCCGAAGCGAGATCGACGCTCGCTCGTCTCGCAGGCGGCGGCGATGTTGGCGAAGGCCGAGCGTCCCGCGTTGGTGGTGGGTAGCCAGACGATGGTGAACGTGACGGATCCCGGCGCGATCGCGAAGGCGATCGAGTCACTGGGAATTCCCGTGTGGCTCGGAGGCAGCTCGCGCGGCCTGCTGGGCGCCAGCAGCAAGACGCAGTTCCGTCACGCGCGCGGCAAGGCGCTCAAGGAGGCCGACGTGGTGGTGGTGTGCGGCTTCCCGTTCGACTTCCGCATGAAGTACGGCTTCGGCTTCGGGAAGAAGACGAAGATCATCGCGGCGAATCTCTCCGACGAAGAGATGACGAAGAACCGTCGCGCGGATCTCGCGGTGCGCATGCACGCCGGTGAGTTCTTGAAGGAGCTCGCCCCGATGGTGAAGCCGCGCGCGGAGTGGAGCTCGTTTATCGCGGACTGCAAGAAGCGAGAGGACGCGCGCGACTCGGAGATCGCCTCGAAGGCGAAGACCACGGGCGAGCGCATCGATCCCATTCACTTCTTCCGGCGCCTCGAGCAGCAGCTGAGCGACGACTCGGTGCTGGTGGTGGACGGAGGCGACTTCGTGGCCACCGCCGCGTACATCTTGAAGCCGCGCAGCCCGCTCTCCTGGCTCGATCCCGGCGTGTTCGGCACGCTCGGAGTGGGCGGCGGTTTCGCGGTGGGCGCGTCCACGGTGCGGCCGAAGAGCGAGGTGTGGATCATCTACGGCGACGGCTCGTCGGCGTACTCGCTCTCGGAGTTCGACACCTTCGTGCGCCACGGCTACGCGCCAATCGCGGTGATCGGCACCGACGCGTCGTGGCAGCAGATCGCGCGCGACCAGGTGACGCTGCTGGGCTCGGCAGTCGGCACCGGCCTGCGCATGACCTCATACGAGAAGGTCGCCGAGGGCTACGGCGGCAAGGGACTGCTGCTCACGGATCCGTCGAAGATCGACGAGACCATCGCCGAGGCGAAGAAGCTCTCGCGCGCGGGCACTCCGGTCTGCATCAACGTGCACCTGGCGAAGAGCGACTTCCGAGAGGGCAGCATCTCGATCTAATTCTCGTGACTCTCTGTCTCTAAAGGACGGAAGTTCCTCGCGGTTCGGGATGAATGTCAGTCCGCTTTGGTACGAAATGCCAAATGGGGAACCCCACCACAGAACCGAAGGCGCCCGCCGTATCGGTGCGCATTGTTGGTTCCCGTGACGGAACTCGCTGGCGTCGGCCACTATCGGCGGTAGTTGGCCGCACACAGCTCCGCAGTTCTCGAAGCGTTACCGATCGGCACACAAATAGGTCAGAGCGCGGCTCACGAAAGAGCGGTGCTGTGTCTCATCTCGGCAACGACAGACATCCGAGAAGAAGAGACGTGAGTGGATGTGGTGGAAGGTCGGGTCGGCGGACCTTGTCCAACTGCTTCGTCTCAAATAAGAGCCGCGGCGCCGGGAGGAGGCGATAGTGGGCGCAAGGGCAAAGAGGTGGTTCGGCGGCGTGTGTGGCGTGCTGGGCGTGCTCAGCGTCGCGATCGTCGCTACTCACCGGCCCGTCGACGAAACCGATTTCAGCGCAACGGGCACTGCGTCGCCTGAGTACTGGAGTCGGGACGGCATTCTCCTCAGAGTCCGGATCAACTCGCGCGGCGCCCGGTGCATGTGGCGGCCTTCGAACGAATTGTCGCCCAACGCGGCGTCTGCCTTTGTCCAGTTGGAGGACGCGCGCTTCGGTTCGCATCACGGAATCGATTGGCGCGCGGTTGCTCGGGCCGTTCGCGATCTGGTCCTGGGAGGCCGCCGCTCGGGCGCGTCCACTCTCTCAATGCAACTCGCCCGGCTGCTCCGGCCCTCTCCTCGCACGGCGTCAGGGAAAATCCGCGAGATGGTGTACGCCACGCGGATCGAGTCGACGCTCGGCAAGCATGAGATTCTTGAGCAGTACTTGAATCGCGTCCCTCTCGGGCGAGGAATTGAGGGCGTAGAGGCCGCGGCATGGGCTTACTTCGGACACTCGGCCGCGACCCTATCCGTTACGGAGTCGGTCTTCCTCGCAGCTCTCGCCCCAGCACCGTCGCGGTTAGATCCGCGAATTCATGCCGCTGCTGCCTGCGCCGCGTTCCAACGAGCTGCGAGTCGGATCGGTGCAACCGACCGCATTTGTCCGACCATTCGGTACACCAATTGGCCGGTACTTGCGCCTCACCTCGTTGACCTCGTTCCGTCGGAGTTGCCGCGAGACGGTGGACGCTGGTTGCTTTCAGTCGACCAGGCGACGCAATGGGTCACTGAGCAGGAATTGAGCCGCCACCGACAACGACTTCTTCTTGATGGTGTGCAGGACGCGGCAGCCGTGGTTCTCGACACCAGGAGCGGGGAGGTCCGAGCGCTCGTTGGTTCGTTTGACTACGACGAGGGCCGTTCAGGTCAGGTCAACGGTGCGCTGGCGAGACGGCAGGCGGGTTCGATCCTCAAACCGTTCCTGTATGGCATGTATCTCGCGGGCCCCAGCGCCATCGATCGTCAGCTGGCCGATACTCCTCGGTGCTTTCGCTCGGACGAGGACGTGTTCTGTCCGCAGAACAACGACCGCCTGTTTCGAGGGATGGTGCCCGCACGCGTCGCCCTCGCGAGCAGCCTGAACGTTCCCGCGCTCGAGGTTCAGGAGCGCGTTGGAAGAGCTCGATTTGCGGCGAAGCTTGCTGAAGCGCGAATCGCGAGCGCAGCCCAACTCGAACATGCCGGACAGGGCCTCGCGCTCGGCGATGTCGACGTTCGACTGCTCGATGTGAGCCGCGCATTCGCTGCTCTCGCCCGCGGTGGCCGCCTGGCGCGTCCGCCTCTTGCGTCGGGTCTCCCCAGCGATCCAGAAACTGCGCTCTGGTCACGCGAGGGCGCGGACGCAGTCATTGAGGCGCTCTCCGATCAATCGGCACGCGAAATCGGCTTCGGAGAGCTCGGACGGCTTGGCTTGCCCAGGCATGTGGCTCTCAAGACTGGGACTTCTACTTACGCGCGCGACCTCTGGGCGCTGGCGGCGTCGTCGCGTTGGACGGTTGGAATTTGGCTGGGCAACAGCAACGGCGAGCCGACGGACTCGTCGGCGATTGAGGCAGCGGCGCCGCTGGCCGCGAGTCTGATGCAGCAATTGCAGGAAGAGGAAGCAACGCTTTCAACGGGCAGGCGGTGACATGTGGATGGTTTGACCAAACGATTGGTTCAGATTCTCTTGGGAATGCTCTGGCTGGGGTGCCGCGATGATGCGCCCAAGAGACTGCTGGCATTTGAGCCGAGGCCGGGGAATGCGGCGCCAGCGGCGGTGGGCATGGACTGCAACCGCACTGGGCGCGCTGGCTGCGAGACGCAGCTTTGCCTGCACACGTCGAGCAACCCCAGTGAAGGGCGCGTGTGCTCCGCGTACTGCAAGACGGAGCAGAACTGTCCCACGAATTGGCAATGCAAGACGCTCTTCCCTGGGCAACCAGAGAATGGAGTTTGCCTGCCGCCGAAGGGATTCGAGCCGAAGGCGCTGGCGGTTGCGGTGCCGCACCAACCTGTTCCGCCGCGGCGGCCGCCCCAGGTGAATAGGCGAAGTAGTGATGGAAGCGAGCAGACGGATGGAGGTGCGCCTTGAGTTCAATTGATTTCCGAAGCCGAATGTTGGCTGTTGTTGCTGTACTGGCGATGCCCGCGTGGGCGGACGGGCCTTCGTTCGCGAAGTGGATGCGCATGCCCAAGCAGTGCGACACGAAGAACACGATGGGCGACCCGATCGCCGCGTCGTCGGCGTCGCTCTTCTCCACCAAGTGGGATGACGACGTGCGGGTGAAGACGTCGCAAGGCACCTTCGTCTTGACGCGCACCTACGCGGGTCAACGCGTGGCTCTTGGTCAGACGATGCCCGACTCGACCTGGGCGCAGTGCAGGCAAGGCATGGTTGGGGATGTTCGCCCTGGCTTCCTGAAGGCGCCGTTTGGCAACAATCTCTTGAGTGGTACCGCACTGGTGAACGGGACCGAGCCCGTGACGCTGACGAGTCTGACGTCAGTCGTGGACGTGACGTGTTCCGACGCCCTCCGCGTGCTCACTCCTGAGGGTGACACACGGTTCTTTCACGGACTTCCTTCCGTGGCGCCGGGCCAAAGCGAGTGGGTAAGTCGAAACCTCTACGCCAAGTCGGAGCCTTCCAGGCTCCGCGTTACGAATACCAGCGGAACGCTCTCATTCGACTGGTTTCACGAAGATGGCCGACGATTTACGTATGGCTCTGAGTTTTCTTTTGGCAACAATGGTCAATACAGGCTCAAGGCTGCGTATCGCGCGGACGGGAAGTTGTTCTACAGCGTCCTCTATGATGCGCCTCTCAACTCCGCAATTCCAGGAGCGACTGGCCTGCCGTCGACCCTCGCTGATGGCGGCATCAAAATGTATCCCTTCCCGCCGCGAACGGTCTGTAGCGCTTCTGGCTGCACGTTGACGTGCAGCAACAACGAAGACGAGTGTTTCCCTCTGGCTGGAGGGCAGGTCTGTACGCAGGTGGCCTGGGATCCACAGAACTGTGGTGCATGCGGCAATGCGTGCGCTGCGAACCAGTACTGCAGAAACGGTACCTGCGGTGCGATTCCCTCCGCCTGCACAGCGAACCGCGAACCGGTCCGCGTCACTTTTCCGGAGAGCGACCTCCGGCTCGAGTTCCTCTACATGAATCCGCCGTCGAAGTGGCTGAATGAGGAAACTGAGCTGCCGAACTCCGAGTGCGTGCTGGCGCGCATCGATGCGGTGCAAGGGGCGAATCGCGAGGCGCTGGTCGAGTATGAATACGACACCTTTCAGACGGGCGCTCGCGCGAGCTCGATGTTGAGTCGCGCAATCTTCTCTCCCCAGGGAGGGCCGAACGCGTGGACAAAAATTCAGCCCGGCACTTCCGGTGAAAGTTGGTCACTCGGGATTACGGAGGTGAGGGCTGACCCGTCAGTCTGGAATGGAGAGAGTCAGACCTTCGTCAACAACACGGAGCATGTCGTGCTTCACGGTACGGATGAGTCTGGCCCCGAAGTCTCCATGACCTTGAATCAAGACGTACTGCCGCAATTGGACACAGCGCGATTCTTGAGCAAGGGCGTTTTTGCCGGTTGCACGAACTGCTGCACGAATGAGGAGGAGGGGACGTACGGGCGCACCGCCGCAATCGTCAAGGAGGACAACATCAACATCGCGGCCTTTGAGCATCTGAGATATTACGGTGCTGACTTTGAGTTGACCGGCCAGCGAAGCGATTGGCGAGCTATCTATGGCCCACTGCCCGCAGTTCGGTCGACGACCTGTGCAGGTGGCGCAGCGGCCTCGGAGTGTCAGAGCAGCTTTGAGGAGTACTACTACGGGCAGGCTGGCGTGGGCTCGACGCCGCCAGTGCTGAATGTCTGTGAGGCGACGAATCAGCCCGCGGTCGAGTTGGCTCGACACGAGCGCAACGGCTCCTTCACTCAGAATGACACGCGCTTCAACACCAGCGCGTCGATGCTCGAGCAGCGGAACGTGGTGCGTGGAGCGAGCGCGGTCTCGAGCGCCGATGGTCTGGATTCGAGAGATTTCACGTACACCTATGGGGCATCAGGCCAGCAACTTCTGGCCACCACGTCCCGGACGTCGCTCCTTGATTCGAGCAAGTCTGCGACGACGACCTTCGTCCGCACGAATGACGTCGTCAGCTCTGTCGTGAGGTCGGGCGTCACGCTCCAGAACGGTCAGCTCGAGCCGAAAAACTTCGCCATCTTCTACAGACGTGGCGAATATCCATGCGGCAAGGGCCAGGCGCAGCCCGAGTACGTGGTGGCAGTCGTCGGGCCTTGCTCAGTGAGCTCGGTGGGCCAGACGAGCTGCGACTCCTCCGAGTTTACCGGGGGCGGTGTCACCGTGAATCAGGCGATTCCAATTACTGAATTCTATTATTACGGCGCTGAGTTCGTCCCTGAAGAGGTGACCGAAACCGAAGCGACCGCGTTCAACTCCGGTCGCCTGGCGCTCGTGAGGCAGTACCCCGATGGTTGCGAATCCATGCCGCTGGACACCGTGTACGGTTCTTACTCCGCGACGGGTGAGCCGGGCTCCATCAAGGCCCCCCACGGTGCGGTGACGACCATGGGGTATGACGGAGCGTTGCTGACGTCAGTCGTCCAGCCAGGCCCGTTGAGTTATTCGATTGATTGGGACCGCGGTCGAGTCACCAGAGTGACTCGGCCTGAGGGTGACAGCACGGTGTATTGCACCGAGCCTGCCTGGGGATGGAATCGTGACCCTCGCTGTGTGCGCGACGACGGTATCGGCTTCGAGTACCCGCCACCCGTCGGGATGGCTGGCGGTGGAAAGCAGGAGGCCGCTGGCACCCTTCATCGCGACATCGCATGGGTGGCTGACGTTGCGAAGCCGCCCGGCTTGAAGACGGTCCGTCTCGAAAGGCGGCACCATGATGACCGCAGTCAGTTGAAGGAGAAGCAGCTCTTGATTCCTACCCCCGACTTCAATCCATTCCATGTGGAGTGCGAGGCGGACTCCTGCACGGGCATCAATCGCTACCAATATGACTTCGCGCGTCGGCCGGTGTTGAGAGCGAGCGGGGTGGGCGACGAGTCGATGAGCTCGGTCCGGTACAACGCGGTGGGCAGTGTCGTGGCGCAAGGCTCCGGCTTCGACTTCACGCGCACCACGGACCCCGTCGAGAAAGCCTGCAGTCTGTCAGGCAGTGATGATCCACGTTGTACGTACTTTGCGCGCGACAGACTGGAGCGCCTGACGGGCTCGCGCTGGCCAATGGCCAACCAGGAAGACTGCGTCGCCTACGACGCGCACGGCAACATCTCGGTGATCGCGCGAGGCTGCTACAACGACACGGGCGCCACCGCCTGCCCGACTGCGCCGACTGCCTACATCGGCCTGACCGTCTCGGGCGGCCCCACCTGCGGCGAGCGGATGGAGTTCATCTGGGATGACTTCGGCAACCTCCTAGCGACTCGGCGCCCGGCGGGAGCAGGCACCGCGACGATGACTTTCGAGTACGACGCGGCTGGCGCAGTCGTGCAGCACCACAGCACGACGCAGGATGACCTGGCGAAACCCGAGGTGCTTTGGACGAAGCACGACGGCCTGGGGCGACTCACGGAGACGAGCGTCAGCTCGGACGAAAACACGACTGTACTGACGCGGCAGGAGTGGGATTCAGCGCCTCCGCTTCCAGAGGACTGTGGCTCGAATTTCATGAGCTCCAACGTTAGGGGCAACGTGGCCTATTCGTGGAACCCAGTTTGGGACACCTGGTATGGCTACGACGCCATGGGGCGGACTGTGGCCGAGCGCCGCATCTCGCACGGCGTCGAGAGCTGTACCGGCGACGGAGACTTGCTGCCGCAGTACAACACCACGCGCTACAGCTACCGGCCCAACGGAGGCATCGAATCGATTCAGTATCCTTCCGGGCGCGACGTCACTTACGTGTATCCATCGAATGGTGAAGAGGACAACAACCTTCCGATCCAGGTTCGCGTCAGGGTGTTTGGCGAGAACGTCACGTTGTCGCTCCCCATCCTCGACAAGATCGAGTGGACCGCAGACAAACGAATCAAGAGCTACAGATTCCTCAACTACGCCGGCCTCACGGAGACTGGCTACATCCAGGCCGGAAGCGTGAGTGTCGTGTACGACTATGGCTCCGCTGGGTTGACTGCGCGTCCGGCAGAGTGCGGTGAGTCCATCAGTCGCAACGACGGGACCGGTCGCCTTCGTCGAATTCAGGTCGTCAGCCTGGATACGAATGCGGTGCTCTACGAGCGCTGGTTCACCTGGGTCGCCGACCAGGTGAGCGCCGTCGACGTCTGCTACGAGGGCCAGTCCCGGCCTCTGAATGAGTTCAACACGCCGGAGGCTCCGTGGGGCTTCGACGCGGTGAAGCGGCTCGAGGTCAACAACGTGGTGCCCGTTGCGGATGAGGTTTCAACGTTGAACCTCACCGGCAGTCGCTACACCTACGATCCACAAGGGAATCGGCTGAGCGAGTTCATCGAGTATGACTGGAATTGGGGCTCGCCCGGTGGTTGGGTCGGCCAGTACGACATCGGCTCGCAGCTGATAGGGTTGACGCCTGCCTCCAGTCCCGGGAACGAGTTGAGCCAGAGCCGGAACGCGACGGCCTACGCCTACGATGCGGATGGTCGCCAGACGCAGCGTCGTGCGGCGAAGAATATCAACGACGTGGTGAATGCGACGGTCAACTACCACTTCCCGAGTGACGCTCAGCAGAACGGAGGTGGTGTTGAGCAGGTGCTGCGCACCGTTGAGCTCAATGGTAACCCTGATGGCATGGGTTACACCGGGCTGGTCTATAATTACTACTACGACGGTGACAACAAGCGCATCCGAAAGGATTACCCGAACGGCGCCACGGAGCACTTCTTCTATGACTTGTCGAAGCACCTGATTGCCGAGCGGAGTTTCGACGGGTTTCACGAGGACGACGGAATCACGTACGACGAGTACATCTACCTCGGCGACATTCCCATTGCTGCGATTCGCTCGACTTTCGAGTCCTCCTTCGTTCGATACCCTGACTTCCTCGGCAAATCGAACGGCGAGTGCCACCGCCGGAACGAGTGGGGCCACTGCGGGATAACGCAAGTCGTCGCCGATGGTGTGGGCACTCCTGTTCTGGCTTTGAGCCATCTCCAGCAGGTAACGGGCGTAGGCGAGTACGACGCGTTCGGTTTCCGGAATCGCGTCCGGCTGCCCAGTGTGGAGTCGTCGCATCCGATGGTAGGAGGCACGGAAGTCTTCGCCACCGGCCTTGGCAAGCGCCCGGTAGGAAATCTCACCTCCGACTTCCGCGTGCGAGTCAGCTTCCTGGACGCAGCGCCCTCCTGCTGGTTTGGCTGTTACCCCTCGGACGCGAAAGTCGAAGTGCACGACTCTTCCGGCAACTACCTCGCGCAGGCCAGCGGCGCCTATCCGAGCATGGTCAGTGAGTGGGTGGCGGGCGATTCGTTCGAAGTGGCTTTCAATCAGGGTAACGCGCCTGGCGGCGACGGCTCGGCGCTCGAGGGCTACGACTACGACCGTCGAAACAGCGGCAACAAGTACTTCCCACCGCTGCGGTTCCCCGGCCAGTACTACGACGAGGAGACGGACCTCCACGAGAACTGGAATCGCTATTACGACCCGTCAGTCGGCCGCTATCTTTCTTCTGAGCCCATGCTCCAGAGTCCGCGGTACGTGAAGTTGATGGCCTCGAAGGGACTGAGTGTTCCCTCCTATTCATACGCCGCGAACAATCCTCTCAGGTTTGTAGACCGAAATGGGTTGTACTTTACCGTGAACGCGAGCAATCCGAATGCCGTTTGGGCGGCTCTGCAGCGGCTTGCTGCCAACCCTCACTTTGGCTGGGCGATCGAACAGATGGCTGCAGATCCCAATGTCAATTACGAGCTCAATGAGCAGCCGTATTCTTCTTGTACGGAATACGGAAGCCGGGCAAACCGGCCAGAGGAAACAAAAGATAAGGGCAAGTATCTTTCAGCCATCGACTACAATGTCGAGGCGATGAATGCTGTCATGCACGTGAGGCTTCCTGGCCTGCCTATCACCTACACGCTCGATCAGGTGCTTGGGCATGAACTCGGTCACGAGTATTCATTTAACTACTTTGATCCACGTGCGCCCGATGACTCAATTTATGCTATTGATTGGGACAACGCCACACGAGGCAATGGACCATTCAGATTGGACCATTATCAGGGGGGACAGTGTCGACAGGTGTGTGGGCCGTGAGGCGGGGTTGGATTCTGGTTGGGCTCATCTGGGCTTGCGCAGACTCAAAAACGAAGCCGACTGAAATCACAGATGCCTCGCAGCCGACCAGCGCTGACGTCGCCAGGTCGGACAGGGGCTGCGACCCGGGTTGCTCGCCACCGGCCTGCACCCGATTTCTGGGTGGTGAACGTTGCTACAGGTCGTGTTCTGCGGACTGGGAATGCGGTCGTGAGGAAGCGTGTGTATGTGCGGCTCGCGAGCGTTGCTCGCTGAGCGGTGCGACGAGCGAGTTGCCCGGTCCGACTTCCAAATTTTGCACGCCCGCGAGTACCGAACTTCAAAAGCTCAGGCGGTCACCTCATTAGTTGTTTGGCTACTTGTGCGTGAGTGACAGCGCAATCAGCCGGTTTCCAATTCGAAGCGCCAGTTGCCCGCCAACATCTTCGAGCCGCTCCGCGAACTGAAACTGGGCGTCACGTGAGAACCGAGCGAGCGCCTTTCCGTTCTTAACTCTGACTGTGAGAACGTCCTCGTCGTCTTGCGAGAGCGTGCTCAGGTCCAGGAACTCAGCCGTGCGATCAGAGAGGCGTACGGAGAGACGATCTCCTTCAGCCTCATCGACGGCGACGATGGTGAAGCCGCAGTGCTCGACCTGCACGAAGCACCAGTCGTTGCCGAAGTGCAGCTGGTACTTCCCGTCCTCCATCACCCGCAGGCCGCGATTGAACGCCTCGATGATGTTCGGGTGCTCGATCTTCTCGTCGTCGTGCCACCACTGGCCGTGACGATCGATCCGGAGTCCGGAGTCCTCGCGCGTGTGCCAGCGAGGGGTCTTCATCACCAGCCCCGCACCAGCTCGGTGTAACCGCGGAAGCCCACCGCGCCCCAGAACGCCACCACCACGGAGAGCAGCCCGAGCGCCATCGGCAGCGGTTTCTTCCAGCTCCAGCCCGCGAGCGGAATGAGCATCAGGAAGTAAGGCGTGTAGTCGAGCGAGAAGCGGAACCCGAACTGCGCGTAGCCGGTGTTCTGATACGCGAGACCGGGGAGCATGCAGCAGAGCAGGGTGATCAGCACCGGCACCAACAACCGCGGCGCGTCCTTGGAAGTGACCCACTGCCACACGCTCCACGCGATGAAGCCGATCACCAGCGCGAGCAACAGCCAGAGCGCCACCGGCCTCCAACCGATCGGCGGCTCACCTGGCGGCGGAGCCAGAGGAGCGAAGATCGCCGAAGCGCCGAGCAGACCGGCGATCGCCGCCACCAATTGCACCGCGCGCTTCTGATTCACGGCGGGCACGAAGCACAGCGCGAGAATCGGCAGCGTGAGGAACAGCGACATGCCCCACGCGTCGTACTGCAGCATCAGCGGCGCCTTCCCGATGACGGGCAGCTTCAAGAACGCCGCGTCCAGATTGCGCAGCAGGTAGTGCGGGTTGAACAACCCGAAGGTGTCGATGTCGCGATTCACGCGATTGTTGAAGAAGAACCGGTGACCGAACTCGGTGAAGCTGCCGAAGCGCGTGAAGTTGTAGATCGCCGCGATCACGCCGAGCGGCGCCGCGCCCATGAGGAAGCGGCCCAGCGGCACCATCCCGCCCGGCTTCTTCAGGTACGCCTTGAGCTGATCGATGCGCTTCCCTCGCTCAGGCGCCATCAGCTCGAGCACGAAGAAGATGCCCGTGAAGAGCAGCGGCGTGCGCGTGAGCACCGCCATCGACCAGAACATTCCCGCGAGCAGTGGCCTGCGCGCGCCGATCGCGTTGCGCACGTAGAGCGCGGTGAAAGCGATGCCCATCACCTCGGCCGAGAACCAGACCTCTCCACGAATCGCCGCGTAGAAGAACAGGGTGCCGAAGCCCAGGAGCAGAGAGGTGAGCGCGTCGTCCATCTTCGACGTCTGCGTGCCCTCGGTCTCCTTGAGCACTCGCAACATCGCGTAGAAGAGCGCGATCGCGAGCGCACCGACGATCACTCCGAAGCTGGTGTCGTTGAGCTGGTACCCGTTCACCAACACGAACGGCAGCATCACCACCGCGGGGAACCACGGGAACGACGAGTACCAACGATCTCCGGGGATCGGCTGGCCCTCACAGCGCACCTTCTTCCCTCCGAGGTCGCGCACGCACGCCCAGTCTTCGATGTTGGGCAGCACCTCGGGATCGATGTCCGAGCGGCCCTCGAGCCACGCCTTCGCCTGGTACACGAAGTGGGGGGCCGCGCTCTGGCGCCAGAAGCGCTGGGCGCTGAACGCCGCGAGCACGAAGAAGGCGATCGCGAAGAGGGTGACCTCGGTGCGGTAGGCGGAGAACCAGAGACGCACTGCGTTCCCTGCGGCGGCCTGCGGGCCCGGAGCATTCGTGGGCGCGGCGAGTGGGGTGGTCATGACGTGATTCCTTCCAGACGCTTCCTCAAGAGATCGAACGCGATCGCGCTGGCGAAGCTGCGCACGCGCTCGCGATCTCCGTGGAAGCGATGCTTCTCGACCTTCACTCCGTCGGGCCCCGCGATGCCGATGTACACGGTGCCGACGGGATTCTCGGCGTCTCCGCCCGTGGGGCCTGCCCAGCCGGTGGTGCTGATGGCCCAGTGCGCACCGGTGCTCGTGCGCACGCCCGTCGCCATCGCTTCGGCGGCTTCGTGCGAGACCGCTCCGAACTGGGCGATCAGCCCTTCGGGAACGTGCGCCCACTTCGTCTTCGCCTCGTCGACGTAGGTGCAAGCGCAGCCGTAGAACGCCTTGCTCGCGCCCGACTCGTTGGTGAATTGCTCGGCCATCATTCCGCCGGTGCAGCTCTCGGCGAGCGCGAGGAACTGCTTCGTCTCCACGAGCTTCGCGAGGACCACTCCGGGCATCGTCTGGGCGTCGCGCGCGAAGCAGGTGGGCCCCAGGATCACGCGCGCTTCCGCGACGACCTTCTCGAGCACTTCGCTCGCCTCGGCTTCGTTCGCGCCAGAGGCGAGCAGCTTCAGGTGATTTTCCGGAGGGTGCGTGCGGAAGCCGAAGAGCACCTGCGGATACTTCGCGGCGAGAGGGCGCACTCGCTCGTCGAGGTGTGACTCGGGGAGACCGACCGTCTTCAGGAGCGCGAGTCTTCGCGTCTCGGTTCCCTTTTTCAGAGCGGCGATTCG
The DNA here is from genome assembly GCA_966211295.1 of uncultured Myxococcales bacterium. GTDB lineage: Bacteria > Myxococcota > Myxococcia > Myxococcales > Myxococcaceae > Archangium_A. Next base: position 13,751 of record CBIHPJ010000016.1, read on the forward strand.
GGGGACGACGTGCTCGGCGACGAGATGCCGGTACTCGCGGGGGACGCCGGGGACGTAGAAGAGAGTGCAGGTGCGCCCCTCTCCCCTGCGCTGAATGAACATGGGCGCGCTGCCCTCGGCGTTCAGCACCACTTCGGCGCCCTGGGGCACCATCGCCTGCCGCCGGTTGTTGTCAGAGAGCGCGATGCCTCGCGCCTTGAAGCGCTCCTCGATGTGACGCATCGCCTCGGCGTTCTGCACCAGCGGAACTCCTGCCGCGGCAGCCGCGCACTCGGCAGTGAGATCGTCGGTGGTGGGACCGAGTCCACCCGAGACCAGCACCACGTCCGCGCGCTGCACCGCTTGATCGATCGCCTCGATGATGTCGGCGCGATCGTCACCGACCACCACGCCCCGGCGCACCAGGAGGCCGGTGCGGTTCAGCAGCGCTTCCTGAAAGAAGCGGCTGTTCGTGTCGGTGGTCAGCCCGGTCAACAGCTCGTCGCCGGTACAGATCGTCTCGATGCGCACGGAGCGGGGTGTAGCCCACCCTCACGAGCGCGTCAGAGGACTTCTTGATCCTCGACGTCTTCCGCCTTGTCCTCTTCCGAGTCCTCATCCTCGTCGATGACGTCGGCGATGGAGCTGGCGGGCGCGTGCTTCTCCATCAGGTACTTGCGGAGCATCAGGGTGGACTCCACCAGACCCGAGAGCAGGTAGAGGCCGAAGTAAGTCACCAGCACCCATGCGGGGTGCGACATCAGCGCGACCACTACGCCGAGCACGATCACCGAGAGGAGGACCGCCGCGCTCCTGGGGCTCGGCTTCACGCCCTTGAACGTGCGGTAGCGCACCGTGGAGACCATCAGCAGCGCGAGGAACACCACGATGCCCAGGACCGGCCAGCGGGCCTCGACGGGGAGCGCACCACCGCGCGCCGTCTCGAACGCGATGATCATCGCGATCACGCCGCAGGCCGCGAACGGAATCGGCATGCCCACGAAGAAGTTGCCGCCGCCGCCGTGAGGAGAACGAATCGCCAGCACGTTGAACCGCGCCAGGCGGAGCGCCCCGCACGCAGCGAAAAGGAACGCAGCCAGCACTCCCACGATGCCCAGCGGCTGGAGCGCCCACTTCCACACCAGCAGCGCGGGCGCGGCTCCGAAGGACACCACGTCAGCCAGCGAGTCGAGCTCCTGGCCGAAGAGGCTCTGGGTCTTGGTGAGGCGCGCCACGCGGCCGTCGAACCCGTCGAAGAACATGCCGAAGAAGATCGCGATCGCCGCCTGGTACAGCTGGGTCGGGCCGGCCTCCCCGGTGCACAGGGTCATCGCGTAGAAGCCGCAGAAGATCGACGAGACCGTGAACAGGTTCGGCAGCACGAACATCAGGTCGCGGAGCTTCATCGGGGGCTCGGACCATACCAGCACGCCTTGGCCATGGCGTTCACAACAGCCGCTGCGGGGCGCAATTCCGATTCGCTCACTGAGGCTCCATCTACCCGCCACTCGGGAGCGGTGCGCAAGACTTCGCGCAACTCACTTCACCAGGACGCACTTCGAGGGCAGCTGCTGGATGGTGGATTCGAGGCGTCCGACCTCGACTGACGCCCCCGCCTGGCACTCCGCGTAGACCGGCATCTCATTTCCGCCCGCGACCGAGAGCGACTTCACCTGCACGCTGGCTTGCTCAGGCACCACCACCGCGGGCCCCGCGCCTCCCCGAACCAGCAACGTGTCGCAGATCACCTGGGCTCCTCGCTCCACGAAGACGGCGGTGGAGCCGGCACGTTCCACCGAGAGGCTCGAGAGCTCCACCGTGGAAAAGGTGGTGACGAAGAGCGCGCTCCCCTCGACGTCGCTGATGGTGATGGGTCCCTCGCCTCGGACCTTCGCCTCGCTCCTCACGTGCAGCGCATCGCCCAGCAATCGATCGGCCGCGGCAGAGACGCGGGAGATCTTCACGTCGTCGATCGTGAGTGCGCCCCCGCGCACGAGGATCCCGAGCTCCTGTGACGAAGTGATCTCCACGGTGCGGAGCTTCGTCGTCGAGGTCAGCAGGTGGAGGGCGCCAGAGCTGCCGCAGCCGCTGAAGGTCGTCTTGCTCACGGTGAGCGTCGAGCCGATCGCTGAGATGCAGGCCTCGGCTGCGCGCTTGAACGAGAAGTCGCTCAGCTCCACTCGAGCACCGCGGGCGATCTGGAGGCCGAACTCGTGTCCGACGATCTCCCCACCATGCACGGTGGCGGTGCCCCCCGAGAAGAAGAGGGCAGGGCCGATGCCCAGCGTGGAGCTGACTTGCTTCAGCTGGCTCGAGGCGCCGATCGCGTGCACCAGGGTCTTGGGTCCCGCGGCGGTGACCTGGGTCAGCGAGAGCGATCCTCCTTCGCTCATCACCGCGCGCCGGAATCCGCCTTCGAACTTCGCTTCCTTCAGCTCGAGCGTCGCGCCTCGATCGACCGAGATCCCATCGATGCCCTCCACGCTTGCAGTGAACAGGGATCCCTGCGCCTCGAGCCGCCCATGCACTTGAGCCGCGAGCTTTCGTTGGCCGCTGAAGCGCACGTCCTTCAGCACCACTCCGGGTCCCGCCTCGAGACCGATCGCGCCGCCTTGCAGGGAGACGTGCTGCAGGGTGGTGCCCGTGGCGGTGACCACGGTCTGGCCCGCTTCGCCCGTGAGCACCACTTCGCCGTGGCCTTCGAGCGTGACGCCCTCTGCGAGCACGAAGGGCCCTGCGTAGAGGCCGCTGCGCAAGTGGAGCGAAGTTCCCGCCGAGATCAACTCCGGAATGCTCTTGAAGGGTCGCGCACTGCTCCCATCGCCACCCGCTGCCGAATAAGCGTCGACCCAGACCTCGGGCCGCGATACTCGTTCCTCAGGTCCGGGTGGCGGCGTGGTGACACAACCGAGCGCGAAGAGACTGAGGACTCCCAGGAGTTGGCGTCCGGTTTTCTGATCGGAAACGCGCTCGTTGCGATCAGGCCGGAGCCGATTCGCCGCCCCGATTCGCGAAGTTGGCGCCGTCGCCTGATCGGGATCCTGATCTCTCAGATCAGACATCGACGAAGGCGAAATTCTGTATATATTACATTGACTTGCGCGCTTTTTCTGCGCTATGTCCTGCCGCCTTCGCGATGGGGACATCGTGAACGGGAGGGAGCACACATGACCAAGGCAGAGCTCGTTGAGGCGGTTGCTGAGCAGACCCGGTTGACCAAGAAGTCGGCCGCGGAGCTCATCGACGTTGTTTTCGACAACATCGGCGGCGCGGTGAAGAAGGACAACCGCTTCAGCTACCCCGGTTTCGGGACCTGGACGATCCGCACCCGGAAGGCCCGTAAGATCCGCAACCCGCAGACCAACGAGATCATGAAGCTGAAGGCCACCAAGACCATCGGCTTCCGCCCGGCGAAGGAGCTCAAGAACACGCTCTGAGTGGTTCTCAGAGTGCAGTGGCTTGAGTTCCAAGCGTTCCGAAGAGGCCTCGAGCGTTTGCTCGGGGCCTTTTTCTTTGCGGGCCCGGTTCATCCGCCCAGCAGCGGTGGATCGCCCTTGCCGTCGGAGCCGTAGCGGCGCACCGCCTCGGCCAGCGTGATGCCGCGCGCCTTCGTGAGCACCTCGACCATGGGGCCCGCCTCGATGAAGAAGAGGCCGTCGGTGGAGAACATCGAGACGAAGACCGAGCCGCTCGCGGGCACTTTCACTCCGCGGCAGTCGAGGAAGTAGAGGAGCTTCGGCAGCACCTTGCTGGTGAGGAACTCGTCGGGCGCCAGGGCGGGCAGCGCGACTTCGTAGCTGAGCGCGTCTTCGCCTCCGGCCGAGCGCTCGCTGCGCACGTCTTCGATCGCCTGGTTGGCTTCCGCGGGAGACGCGCGATGAAACGCGAGCTCGGTGAGCTGCTGGAGAACGGCGCTCAAGGGCGCTCCGAGATGAGGGGGCCGCCGGTGGCAGGGAGCTCCATGAAGGCTTCGGGATCGAGCGCATCACCATCGCGGCGCAGCTCGAAGTGCAGGTGCGGTCCCGTGGTCTGGCCGCTCTTGCCCGAGAGGCCGATGAGCTGGCCCTTCTTCACCACGGTGCCCGGGCGCACCATCAACACGTTCAAGTGGCTGTAGCGAGTGCCCCAGTGGGCGTCGTGCATCAGCTCGATCTGCCGGCCGTGCGCGCCGTTCCACGCCGAGAAGACGACGGTGCCCTCTTCGGCGGCGAGCACCGACTGGCCCATCGGCACCTCGAGATCGATGCCGGCGTGGAAGCGCGGCTCACCGGCGATGGGGTGAATGCGCGAGCCGTAGGGTGAGCTGATCACCAGCGGATCCACCGGCCAGCGGAAATGGCGCGGATCCACCTTTCGTTTGCGGATGGTGAGCGCCGTGATTCGCTTCGAAAGCGCGCGCAGGGTGAGCGGAACGCGTTCGGCGACTGCCCCGGGGATGTCTCCGAAGGTGTGCGCGTCGGTCTGGAACTCGCCCTCGAGCTGCAGCCGCGCTCGCACCGCTTCGTTGGCCCAGCCCGGTTCATTCTTGAGCGTGAGGAACTGCTCCGTTTCGTCGAGCAGCACCGCCCAGGCGCGCGCGTGGAACTGCGGCATGGGCGCGCCCACGGGTGCAGCGAGGCGGCTCTTCCGCGCGATCTCGATAAAGCGGGTGAACGAGACGTCGAGGTTCGCTCCCACCGCGGGGGGCTCCGTAGGCGGCATCGCCTCGTCGAAGCTCATCTTCGGAGCGCGCGCGGTCACGCAGCCAACGAGGAGCAGGGAGGCGAGGAGACCGCGCAGCACGAACGGAGGGTACCACGTGAGCCGTCTCGCGGCGCCGCGTAGCGGTGCCGAGGCAGCAGCGTCCTGAAAAGAAACGAGCTGCTGGATTGCCTGCGTTGGTGGCTCCGCGGAGGTAAGGGGGACTCCATGGCTGCAAGCAGGGAGCTGGCTCAGGACAAGCGGACTCGCGCGGTGAAGCTCATCGAGCGACTCGACGCGGCGATGCCCGAGGCGAAGATCGAGCTCGACTACACGACGCCCCTCGAGCTCGTGGTGGCGGTCGCGCTCTCGGCGCAGACCACCGACAAGCGGGTCAACATGGTCACTCCGGCGCTCTTCAAGCGGTACCCGACCGCGGCGCACTACGCGAAGGCCGATCCGAAGGAGCTCGAGGAGTACCTGAAGACCGTCGGCCTCTTCCGCAACAAGACGAAGAACCTGATCAAGCTGGGCCAGATGCTCGAGGAGAAGCACGGCGGCGAGGTGCCGAAGTCACGCGCCGAGCTGGCGGAGCTGCCTGGGGTGGGGAACAAGACTGCAGGCGTGGTGGCGATCCACCTCGGCGTGGAGACCGCGTTCCCCGTCGACACGCACATCTTGAGGTTGTCGAAGCGGCTGGGGCTCTCGACGTCCGACGATCCCGATGACGTGGAGGCGGATCTTCGAAAGGTGTTGCCCGAAGAGCTCTGGTTCAAAGCGCACCAGTTGATCATCTGGCACGGGCGCCGGTGCTGCGACGCCCTGCGGCCCGAATGTCATCGCTGCGTGCTCTTCGACATCTGCCCTCGCAAGGGCGTGAAGAAGGACAAGAAGGGCGAGTGGAGACCGCGCTGACCTGAATCTGAAGTCTGAATCAGCGCGCTTCTGAAGCAGCCGACTTCCGAGAGGACTTGCTCGGAGCCTCTTCAGCCTCCGCCTTGTCCTCGTCCATCGAGGCCTGGATCTTCTTCATCCGCTTGCGGATGAGCTCTCGCTTCAGCGTCGAGATGTGATCCACGAACATCACGCCCTTCAGGTGATCGCACTCGTGCTGAATCGCGATCGCCAGCAGGCCGTCGGCGGTGATGGTCTTCTCGTTGCCTTCTTCATCGAGGTAGCGGGCCGTGACCACCGCCGCGCGCTCGACGTCTTCGGCTTCACCAGGCACCGAGAGGCAGCCTTCCTTGTAGGTGCACTTGCCTTCGAGGGTGAGGATCTCGGGGTTCACCATCGCGACCGGCCTGGACTCCGGCTGGCGCGGGGTGGTGTCGAGGACGATGACGTTCTTCAGCACGCCGATCTGGGGCGCAGCGAGGCCCACTCCGTCAGCCGCGTACATCGACTCGAACATGTCCTTGATCAGAGTGCGGATGCTGTCGTCGACCTTCGCGACGGGCTGCGCCTTCTGCTTCAGGATGGGGTTCGGCCAAACCAGAATTTCGTGAACCATTGCCCCACTGGTTTAACGCCTCCACCCCCTCTTCGCAAAGGGTCCGGGGGGTTACGCGAGCACCCCTAATCGAGCAGGTGGCGGGCGTACTCGACGCGGCGGCGGTCGTCTTCCAGGGCCCTGGCGGCCTCTTCCAGCAGGTTGGCGACCACCTGGGCGCGCTGCTGAATGGCGGGGTCGGGATGGCCGGAGAAGCGCAGGGGATCAAACTCCTGCGTGAGGCGCGTGTAGGCGCGGCGCACGTCTTCGGTCCCCGCGGCGCGCGAGAGCCCGAGGATGGTGAAGTAGTCGGCGTCCTGCACCTCGTCGTACTTGGCCTCGAGGCGCTGGAGATCGAGCTGCCCCGACGGGGCCTCGGTCTTCCTGGTGCCGGGGCGCACTTCGATGATGCCCAGCAGCTGCGCCACGAGGAGCGCGCGGAAGGCGAGGTCGGGCTTGAGACCCGAAGCGAGCGAGAGATCTTCCACGCTCGCTTCGCCATCGACCCAGGTGAGCATCTTGCGCTCACGCTCTGAGAAGCCGAGGGCGCGCAGATCGAGCTCGGACTCGGTGGACACCGGCACTGCTTCTCCACCGCCCAGTCGCTCGAGCATCACGTCGGGAGCGACCGCGCGGCGCAGCGACTCCGCCAACATCGGGAGGGTCGGGCGCGGCACGGTGGCGAGCAGCACCTCGGGCTTCGGCACCTCTTCCACCACGCGGTACAGGGTCTTCTCTTCGGTGAAGGCGTCGAGCGCGACCTGCTCGGTGTAGCGCTGCACGAGCGGAACCGACTCGATGTCGCGAATGAAGCCGCGCGACTTGAGGGCCTCGAGCTGCTCACGCGGCGTGGCGCCATCGAGCATGCGCAGCTCACCGGCCTGGCGCGCGTCGATCAGTCCGTCGCGGCGAGCGCGGGCGATCAGCCCTTCGCGATCGAGCGAAGACTCGGCGGCGATGATCTGTCCGCGCTTGAACCAGAGGTTGCGCGTGCCCCCGGTGGTGCCGAGCTCCAGCCGCACCTCGGCGTTCCCCAGCACCAGCTGAGAAACCACCCGGGCCAGACCGTCGAGCTCGACCGAGCCGTGACGAGCGACGCCGACGGGGCGCTTGCCGGGGACTGCGAGCGGCATCACTTCACGTGCCTCGAGCACCTTCACCTTCTCGGCGGCGAGCTGGGCAGTGGCTTCCATCGACTCGGCACGAGTGCGGGCGGAGTCGAGTGAGCGGTGCGAATCGTCGAGCTCGGCCTCGAGACCGGTGCGCCGGCGCGTCTCTGCCTCGAGCTCGCCGCTGAGCTTCTCAGCGAGCGCCTGGAACGGCTCGGCGGTGGCGAGGCGGGTGCGCAGGGCATCGCGCTCCTTCGCGGTGTCTTCGAGCAGCTCGGAGGCGCTGTTGACGTCGGCCTGCAGCGCCTGAATGCGGCTCTGCGACTCGCTGTAGAGGTTCTGCACGGAGTCGCGTGCGTCCTCCATCGCGAGCATCTCGGCCTGCGCGTCGTCGCGTGCCTTGCGTGCTTCGGCGAGGTGCTGCTCGGTGACGGAGAGCTGCGCGCGCGCCTCGTCGAGCTGCATCTTCGCGAGCGCCGCTTCTTCGGCGAGCGGGCGCGCGGCCTCGAGCGACTGGGCGAGCTCCTCGACCTGCTGCTTCGCGAGCGTCGCCTCCTCGGCGAGCGGACGGAGTGTCTCGAGCGTCTGGTTGAGCTCTTCGATCTTCGCGTCGCGTTCGGCGAGCTGCTCCTCGAGGGCGCGCACCTGCTCCTGCGCCTCGGCGGCGATCTCGAGCTCGCCCATGCGGGTCTCGAGGGTGGCGCGATGCGCGGTGGCCTCGTGCATCTTCGCGGCGAGCGCGTCCTTCTCACTCGCCACTTCGCGAGCGAGGCCTTCCATCTCGTTCGCCTCGGTGCGCACGGCCTCGAGCTGAGCGGAGGTGCTCTCCAGCTCGACCTGCAGCTGGGCGAAACGCTCCTTCTCTTCGTCGAGGGCGCGCTCCACGTCGGCGCGCTTGCGAGCCTCGGCCTCGAGCGACTCCGCCTGCGTCTGGCGCGTGGCTTCCGCCTCGGCCTTGAGTGCTTCGAGCTCGTTCTCGTGGCGAACGCGGGCGAGCTCGCGCTCATTGGCGAAATCGGCGTTGAGTCGATCGACCTCTTCACGCAGCGCGAGGAGGTGCTCCTGGGCGCTGCTGCGCTCTTCGCGTTCCTTGCGTGCCTGCTCGAGAGCCTGCTCGGCGCGGGAGAGCTGGTTCTGCGTCTCTTCGCGAATCGTGCGCTCGTCGCTTTCCTCGGCGCGCTGGCGGGCTTCACTCTGCGCACGCGTCTCGAGCACCATCTGCTCGGCGCGGCTGAGCACCTCGGAAGCGCGGGAAGGCGGAGCGGCGGGCGTCTCCGAAAGATCTTCGAAGGACGCCTCGGCGTCGCCAGGCGCGCTCTGCTCGATTTCCGGCGGGGGAGGTGGGAGCTCAGCCGCGACGGGCTTCACCTCGACGGCGCGGGCTGCACGTGAGGCGCGGCGACGGGCGGCCTCGGCGCGCACTTCGTCTTCCAGGCGCGTGAGCTCTTCGTCGTCGGAAGTGGGCTGAGGAAGCGAGGACTCCACCGACTGCATCGCCGAGGCTTCGACGTCGGCCGCGAGATCTCCGAAGAGCTTCTCTTCGAGCGCGTCGGTGCTCGGCAGGTTCGGCTCGGGCGGCGTGGGATCGGGGACGATCGCCGTCGGCTCGGGCACCTCTTCCTGCGGCGCACTCGCGTCCACCTCTTGCGGGCTGGTGGCGCGCCAGTCTTCGCGCTCTCGGCCCTGCAGCGAGTCGACGACCTCGGGCGGCGGCGTGGGAGCAGGCGCAGTCTCCAGCACCGTCCACGAGGCGGCCTCGTCGGTGGTGCGCACGTTCTCTTCGATCGAGGTGGTGAAGAACTCGGTATCGAGCGGGAGCGGCACCACCGGCCACGCGAAGCCCGGCACCGTCTCTCCGAGGATCAGCACGCGGAGCAGCTTTGCGTCGGGGTGCAGCTGGAGCTCCTCGAGCAGCAGCGCACCGCGATCTCCTTCCACGGAGGGCTGGAGGATGATCAGCCCGGGCAGCAGGTGGCCGAAGGCGATCACCGCGTCGGCGGTGTTGCTGGCGAGCACACACTCGTAGCCCTCGCGCGCGAGCACGCGCTTGACCGCGGCGATCACCGCGAGATCGTCAGCGACGAGGAGGATGGGGGGCGCAGCCATGCCGTTGCCACACGTTCCTACAGGGTGTGTGGTTGGTCCAATTTAGGGCCCAGCAGATCGCACTGAGGTGTAACGCCCGCGCGCAGTCCTTGACGGCTGAGCGGACGCCATCAATCGTTCGACCCCTTCATGGCGAACATCAAGGCGGCGATGGTGGGCGAGACGGTGTTGTGCGTGGCGAATGCTCAGGCTCCCGAGCCGGCAGCGTGGGACGCGTACATGGTGGTGCTCAAGGAACACATGGATCAGCGCGCGGGGCAGCCCGGGCGCTTGGTGGTGTTTGGCGGCGGTGGCACTCCGACTTCGCAGATGCGCTTGCAGTTGAAAGAAGTGATCGCGAAGCGGCCGTTGCTCACCGCGGTGGTCACTGACTCGGCGGTAGTGCGCGGCATCATCAGCGTGTTCTCGCTCTTCGTGGACGGCACCAAGCCCTTCGCGGTGAGGGATTGGAAGGAAGGCTTCAAGTACGTCGGCTTCCCGATGGAGAAGCTCGCCGAGGTCAAGGTGGTGCTGAAGAAGCTCGACGCTGAAGTGGGCGGCTCGCCCGCGGTCGCGCCCGACGCGAAGTGACCCGCATCAATCCGACTGAAGCGGGATTACCAAGTCGTAACGCCCGACTGGTTGCTTGACCCCCAACCCGCGCTGCACCAATCGTGCGCGCAACATGGCGAATATCCGGGCGATGGTGGTGGGTGAGACGGTAGTGGCGGTAACGAACGCGCAGGCTCCTGAGCCCGCGGCGTGGGAAGCGTATCTGACGGTGCTCAAAGGGCACCTCGATCGGCGCGCAGGTCAGCCGGGCCGGTTGGTGGTCTTCGGTGGCGGTGGCACTCCGAACTCTGCGATGCGCCTGCAGCTCAAGGACGCGGTCGCCAAGCGGCCGATATTGACCGCCTTCGTCACTGATTCGGTGGTGGTGCGGGGCGTCATCAGCGTGATCGCGCTCTTCCTGGACGGTACCAAGCCCTTCCCGGTGAAGGACTGGAAGGAAGGCCTCCAGTACGCGGGTTTCCCGATGGAGAGGCTCGGCGAGCTCAACCCCGTCCTGAAGAAGCTCGACGCTGAGGTGGGTGGGTCGCCCGCGTTGTCTGACGATATGAAGTGACGTGGCGAGTCGCGCCGGCCACGAGTTGAGCGTGATGCGACTCAGCTCGAAATGCACGACCCAGTAGTTGCGCGGCACCACGGCGCCAAGGGTGGCTCCCTCGAGAGATGGAGACTCTTGCGCTCGACACAGATGAATCCGCGCATGGCACTCACAGCATCGCCGCCGGGTCCACGTCGATCACCACGCGCACCGCCGAGGGAAAATCAGGCAACGCGGCTTCGATCGCGTCGAGCGGCCGCATCATCGCCGCGTGCGTGGGCGCCTTGAGGACCAGTTGCCACCTCGTCTTTCCCTTGATGCGGGTGATCGGCGCGGGCGCCGGGCCCAGCATGCGCACTCCCTGCGAGGGAGGAGGCAGGTGCCGCTCGGCGATCTTCGCGATCTGCTTCGCCACCCGCACCGTGAGATCGGCGTTCTCACTGTCGATGCGAATCGCCACCATGCGCGTCGTCGGCGGCCACGCGAGGTTGTGGCGCCGCTTCAGCTCTTCCTCGGAGAAACGCAGGTAGTCGTTCTGCAGCATGCGCGCGATCGGCGCCGCCTCGGGGTTGTAGCTCTGCACCAGAACGCGCCCCGGATCCTTGCCTCGGCCCGCGCGCCCCGCGACCTGGGTGAGCAGATGAAACGTGCGCTCGCCCGCGCGGAAGTCCGGGATCGTGAGCGCCGAGTCCGCCATCACCACGCACACCAGGGTCACGCCGGGGAAGTCGTGCCCCTTCGCCACCATCTGCGTGCCCACCAGGATGTCGAGCTCACGCCGCGCGAAGGACGCGAGCATCTCGGTGAGCTTCTCCGCGGAAGACGCCGCGTCGCGATCGAGCCGAGCAATGCGCGCGGTGGGGAAGGCGTCGGCGACCTCGGCCTCGATGCGCTCGGTGCCCACTCCGAGCTCGAGCAATGGCCCCGTGCACGACGGGCACGCGCGCGGTACCGGCATGCCCTTGCCGCAGTAATGACACTGCAGCTGCCGCGCCGAGAGATGGTGGGTGAGGCACACGTCGCAGTCGTCGCAGCGCAGTGACTCTCCGCAGACCTCGCACACGATGAACGTCGAGTGCCCGCGCCGATTGAGGAAGAGGATGACCTGTTGCTTCTTGTCGAGCGTCTGGCCGATCGCCTCGCGCAGCGAAGGAGAGAGCATCGGCGGCTCAGTGCCGCGGGTCTCCGGAGTGCGCGGGCGCTCATTCCTCAAATCGACCAGCTCGAGCGTGGGCATGGGCCGGTCGTCCACGCGCCTGCTCATGGTGACCAGGCCGTAACGGCCCTTGCGCGCGTTCTCCCAGGTCTCCAGCGACGGAGTGGCGCTGCCGAGCACCACCATCGCGCCCGCCTGCTTCGCTCTCACCACCGCGAGATCGCGCGCCTGGTAGCGCAGCTTCTCTTCCTGTTTGAACGAGGGATCGTGCTCCTCGTCGACCACCACGATTCCGAGGTTGGGCACTGGCGCCCAGATCGCGCTGCGCACTCCGACCGCGAGCTTCACGGTGCCGGCGCGGAGTTCCTGCCAGTGACGAAGCCGCTCGCGATCTTTCAGCGCCGAGTGGAGCAGGGCGACGTTCTGGCCGAAGCGGCTCTTGAAGCGGCCCACCAGCTGCGGCGTGAGCGCGATCTCAGGCACCAGGATCAGCGCGCCTTTTCCGAGTTCCAGCGCGCGCTCGACGAGCCGCAGGTACACCTCGGTCTTGCCGCTGCCCGTGACTCCGTGAAGGAGGAAGGGCGCGAAGCCACCTGCATCGAGTGACTTCGTGAGCGTGGCGACCGCGACTTCCTGCTCTGGAGTGAGCGCCTCGGGCCGGGCTTGCTGCAGACCTTCGCGCACGCCGTGCGCCACGCGCTCTTCTTCGAGCTCCACGAAGCCGCGCGCGGCGAGCTTCTTCAGGTTCTCCTTCGCGCCGGGGATCGCATGGGCGATCTCTTCCACCGCGGCTCTTCCTCCGACCGCGAGCAGGTAGCTGAGCGTCGCGTGCTGCGCCGGAGCGCGCGTGAGCGGATCCAGCGTCGCCGCGGGCAACGTGCGCGCGAACACCACCACGTCGGCTTTCGCTTGCTTCGCTTCGTCAGCCTTCGTGAGCCCCGGCGGGAGCGCCATGCGCAGCGCTTCACCGAGCGGATAGCGGTAGTGGCCCGCGGCGAAGCGCACCAGCTCCACCAGGTCCGCGGGGAAGGCGGGCTCAGGATCGAGGATCTGCGCGATCGGCTTCAGCTTCTTCGCGAGCTCCGCGGACGGCGGCGGAGCGGGCGCCAGATAGAAGCCCAGGGTCGTCTGGCGCCCGAACGGCACCTTGATTCGCTGGCCGGGTCGGAGTTTCTCGGCGAGCTCGGGAGGAACGGCGTAGGTGAACTCACCCCGTACCGGCCGTCCCACGGCGACAAAGGCAAACTCTGGCCTCCCTCTCCCTGCGCCAGCGGGGAGAGGGTCGGGGTGAGGGGCGGCCAACTCGCTCACTTCAGAACTTCACGTTCGAGAGGTCAGCCTTGGTGTTGGCGTTGAGCACCATCACGCGAAGCTGCGCCTCGTTGCCCTTGTAGACCTCGAGCACGCGCGGCCAGACCTCACCGGTCGCCTGCGAGGTGTAATCAGAGAAGCGCACGTCCCACGCGTTGCCCGCGGAGTCGGTGAACATCAGCCGCGAAGGGAGGAAGCGGTCCTTGTTTATCCACAGGGACGACTGGCCGTCGCCCTTCGCTCCGATGAGGTAGCTGACGCCGGTGTTGAGGCGCGCAAGCGAGACCTGCTTCAGGTCGATTTTGAGGCTGCTCAGGTGCTTCTGCACCGCTTCGCGGGTGGCCCCGTCTTCCGAGGACTTGATCGAGAGCAACGCACACGCCTGCTCGAGACCGACGAGGAGCGCCTGCACGTCGCCGCCCTCACTGCGCGCCTTGCCGTTGGTGGCAGCAGCCGCGAGGACCTTGGTGGACTCCGCGGAGCTCAATTCCAGCCGGCATCGCCCCGGGAATCGGACGGCCAGCGAGGCGTTGAGCATCAACTCTCCGCTGTTCCAGGTCACGCCCATCAACGACGACACGTCTTTCGCCAGAACAGGAGCGACCGCCGCCACACCTTCGGCCTTCAGATTCGCCACCGTCAGCTCATCGCGCTGACCAGCGAACCGCTTGAGGACGCCGTACGACGGCATGATGTAGGCAACCACCATCGCGAGGATCGCGCCCTTCATCGAACACCTCGCAAACACTCAGGCTGGAACATGACGCGCGGCACATTACTCAGAGGCATGCCCAAGCCGTAGTAGAGGTTGGACCCACGGTGAGAAGAATCTTCACGCTGTCGCTCGCTCTCGCATCCTC
>CBIHPJ010000017.1:0-27342 GCA_966211295.1 uncultured Myxococcales bacterium
CGAAGTCCTGCAAGTCCGCCCCTCTCCCCTGCCCCTCTCCCCGCTGGCGCACGGAGAGGGAGAACGGCGTCTGGATCTGTTCAGAAGGCGGTACGCGGCACTGAGAGCAGAGCGAGATCGCCTGGGTCTCCGCTCCCTGCTCCGAGTCGTCCTCGAGGTCTTCGAGTACCGAGTCTCCGTCGCCGCGGGCCCCTTCGGAGAGCAAGCGCTCGCCAACCTCGACAAGCTCCTGGTCCTCGCCTCGCAACGCGAAGCCGCCGGTATCGGAGTTTCGGCATTCGCCCGCGAACTCCTCGAGCTCGCCGACGACGCACCCAAAGAAGCGCAAGGCGAAGTGATCGACGAGCTCGACCTCGAAGCCGTCACGCTCTGCACCGTCCACCAGGCCAAGGGCCTCGAGTGGCCGATCGTGGTGCTGCCTGACCTCACCACCACGCTCCGCAACGAGACGGCCGCGGTGCGCTTCGATCGCACGATGGGCCTGAGCATCTCGCGCCCTCGGGGCACCACCGACTACCAATCCCGTTCCGCGGCAGACATCACCAGGCAGCTCGCCCGTCGGTCCCGCGCCGAGAACCTCCGCCTCCTCTACGTCGCGATGACGCGCGCGAGAGACCGGCTCGTCCTCGGCCTTCGCCCGCCCAACGCGCAGACCAACACCTGGGCGCAGGAGCTCACCGCCTTCTTCTCGCTGCGCGTCTCCGGAGAGCGCCCCGAGCATCTCGACGTCGCCAACCTCGCGCCGAAGAGACCTGAAATTCCCCCGGCACCTCCCGGCTCACGCACGGAAGTGGATCAACTCATCGCTCGAGTCCGCTCGCCCGGAGAGAGCACCACGGCCTCCATCGTCCTCCCGGTCACGCAGCTCGAAGATTTGATGGCCTGCCGTCGCCGCTTCCACTTCGCGAACCAGGTCGGCCTGATCGAAGACCGCATCCACGTCGAGGGCGACAATACCCCGCGCAGCGGAGACGAGGACGTGCGCGAGCGCGGCACCGCCCTCCACCGGGTGCTCGAGCTCACGCCGCTCGACGCGGTCGACACACCGGAGCTCCTGACTGAGATCAAGAAGGTCAGAGACTCCGCCGCGATCCCGGTGACCAACGAAGCGCTCAGCTGGGTCGAGCGATTCTGGAACACCGACTTCGGCCGCTCGCTGAAGGGCCTGACCGTGCACCGGGAACTCCCCTTCGCGTTGCGCCTGTCCGGCAACGAGGGCCCTTCACTCGTCCTGCGCGGGGCAATCGATCTGCTCGTGGTCACTCCGAGCGAGCTGATCGTCATCGACTACAAGACCTCGGTCCGCCCGCCCGAAGGGGCAGAGCCGTACCGCTTCCAGCTCGGCTGCTACGCGCTCGCGGCCGAGCGGTTCGTGCAGCAACAGGGCTCCCGGAAAGTGAGGGCGGGGATCGTCTTCCTCCTCGAAGAGAACCCTGAACCGCACTTCCTCACCGAGCTGGAAACTCCGGTTCTTTCCCGCGCGCTGGTGGACGAAACGAAGGGCCTCGCGGAATCGCAGCGAACCGGCCATTGGCCCGGTCGTTCGAGGGAGCGCTGCGAGGCGATCGGCTGCGGTTACGTCTACCGGTGTCACCCATAACTCGGGATTCAGACGAAGTGACCTGAAGTGCTGGCAGCGGTGGATGCTGACGCGTAGAAGCGCCGCATGCCGAACGTCGTCGTTGTTGGCGCCCAGTGGGGCGACGAAGGAAAAGGGAAGATCGTCGACCTGCTCACCGAGCACGCGCAGGTCGTGGTGCGGTTTCAGGGCGGAAACAACGCCGGCCACACCCTGGTGGTGGGCGGCCAGAAGACCGTGCTGCACCTCATTCCCTCTGGCGTGCTCCACGCGGGAAAGACGTGTGTCATCGGCAACGGCTGCGTCGTGGACCCCACGGTCCTGATGAAGGAGATCGACGCCCTCCGCAGCCGCGGCTTCCTGCAGGACAGCGCGCAGCTGATGATCTCTGAGCACGCGCACGTGATCTGCCCGTGGCACAAGCACCTCGACGCGCTCCGTGAAAAGGCGCGCGGGGGCGGCGCCATCGGCACCACCGGCCGTGGAATTGGCCCCGCTTACGAAGACAAGGTCGCCCGCCGCGGCATCCGCATGCGCGACCTGCTCGATGGAGACCGCCTGCGCCGCCGCGTGAAGGACCGCCTCACCGACGCGCTGGAAGAGATCAGCCACCTCGCGCGCCTGGCGAAGGCCGATGAGCCGATCCTCGACGTCGAGGCGATCGTCTCGGAGTACCTCGTGCTCGGCAGCCGCCTGAAGGAGTTCGTCGGCGAGTCTTCGCTCTTCCTCGACCAGCACGTGCGCAAGGGCACTCGCATCCTCTTCGAGGGCGCGCAGGGCACGCTGCTCGACGTCGATCACGGCACCTATCCCTACGTGACCAGCAGCAACACGGTCGCGGGCAACGCGGCGGTCGGCTCTGGCCTCGGCCCCACGGCGATCGACAAGGTGCTCGGCATCACCAAGGCGTACACCACGCGCGTGGGCGGCGGCCCCTTCCCCACCGAGCTCACCGACGCGACCGGCGATCGCCTGCGCAAGGTGGGAGACGAGTTCGGAGCGACCACGGGGCGTCCGCGCCGCTGCGGCTGGCTCGATACCGTGGTGCTCCGCTACGCGACGCGCGTGAACGGACTCTGGGGGCTCGCGCTCACCAAGATGGACGTGCTCAGCGGCCTCGAGACCTTGAAGGTCTGCACGGCGTACGAGCTCGATGGTCAGAAGCTCACCGAGCTGCCGGGCGACATCGAAGAGTTCTCGCGCGTGCAGCCGATCTACGAAGAGCTGCCGGGCTGGGATCAGAGCCTCGCGGGCGCGCGCACGGTGGAAGATCTGCCGAAGAATGCGCAGCGGTACGTGCGCCGCGTCGAAGAGATCGTCGGCATCCCCGTGGTCTGCGTGTCGGTCGGCGCGGAGCGCGGCGAGACGATCCTTCTGCAGAACCCCTTCCGTTCGTAAATCGCGGCGAAGTGCTCCCTCTCCCATCGGGAGAGGGTCGGGGTGAGGGGCGAAGTCATCGACACTTCCCCGAGACTCCGCCAGCGGGCTCTGTTGCCCTTGAGCCGGTCCGGCGTTACTCCGGCCGCCGATGAAGATCGCAATCCTCGGCCCCGGCGCCATCGGCAGCACCTTCGCGTTCTACCTGGCGAAGGCTGGTCACGAAGTCACCGTCGTTGCTCGAACCACCCGCCTCGCGCAGCTCCAACGAGACGGAGCGATCGTGCTCGGTTCAGGTGAGAAGGCGCCGGTGCAGGTCGCGACCGCGCTCGATCCGAACATCGAGTTCGATCTCGTGCTCGTCACCGTGCTCTTGCCGCAGGTCGACGCCGTGCTTCCCGCGCTGAAGGAGAGCAAGGCGAAGAAGGTAATGTTCATGTTCAACACCTTCGAGCCGCTCGCTCGCTTGCGCGACGCCGTGGGAGCGAACCGCTTCGCCTTCGGCTTCCCCGCGGTGCTGGCCACGTTCGACGGCGAGGGCAAGCTCACCACGACGATCGTGACCGCGGGTCAGGTCACCACCGTCACCGATCCCGAGCTGTGCGAGGTCTTCTCGAAGGCGGGCATCACGTCAGTCGTGCACGAAGACATGGAGAGCTGGCTGCGCACGCACGTCGCCTTCGTGGTGCCGTTCATGATCGCGGTCTCGCGCTCGTACGATCGCAAGGCCGGCATCTCGTGGAGCGAGTCGTGGAAACTCGCGGACGCGATGGATGATGGGCTGAAGCTGGTGCGGAGGCTTGGAAACAAGATCACTCCGGCGCCGATGGTGATGACGAGTTGGCTTCCGCGTGTCCTGAGTGCCGCGTTTCTCTTTGGTGCGACGCGGAGTTCCAAGCTGCGGAAGAACGGCGCGGCGGGAATGAAGGAAGCGATCTCGCTGATTGAGTCGATGGAGGCGACGGCTCCAGGGCAGGTTGGGAAGTTGAGGTCCTTGGTCTAATTCGAAGATTTCTGCCCTCACCCCGACCCGCTCCCGAAGGGAGAGGGAGTTACTTTCTGATCTGCTCGACGTGCTTCTGCTCGATGGCGTCCATCGCCTTCTGCACGTCGCCAGAGCGGCCGATCACGAACTCCACGAGGGGACGGCCATTGCCGCTGATCTGCTCCTCGGTCAGCCGCATCACCGGAGTGACCTCGATCGTCACATCCACTTCACCTTCGCGCACCAGCGCCTTCGTCCACGAGTCGGCCTTGCCCTTCGCGGTGAGCGTGAGCACGCGCTTCCCCTCGACGCTCTTCTCCACTGCCGTCGCGCCCTCGCCCAGCTGCGCCGCGTAGAACTGCTTCACCTTCTCGAAGCGCATCGGCAGCCGGAACACCTTCTGCCCATCGGTCACCGCGAGCGCCTTCCCATCAACCGCGGGGAGCGGGAAGGGCGCGGCGAGCACCATGCTCAACACGAGTGAGATCATTTCTTCGGACCTTTCGCAGCGCTCTTCAGTTTCGTGAGCTCGAGCTCGAGGGTGAGGATCTTCTTCTGCAACTCACCGGTGCTCTCGTCCGCCGCCGTGCACGCCGCGCGCGACTGATCGAGATCTTCGATCGCGCTCTTCAGTTGCCCCTTCACTTCGTCATTCGCCTTGAGTGCCGTCGCCGTGCGCAGCCGCTCATCCTCGAGGCGCGAACGCCCGAGGATCAGCACGCCGATGGTCATCGCGATCGACACCGTCAGCAGCATCCACGGGAGCGGAGAAGGAGCGGCGCGGGTCGGCTGACCCACGGCCGGCATCTCCAGTGACTCCTTGCGAACGTCGTCCCACGGCGAACTCATGTGCTGCGCCATCCTACAGCAACCGCAGCTGCACGGTGGTCGGAGGCGCCAGGCACTCGGGATCATCGACCTTCACCGAGTTCACGTGGGGCGAGACCTGGGTGGCCTCGAGCGGAGACGCGTGCCACGGCTTGAGCAATTCCTCGAGCGCCGCCACGTCCTTGGTCGGCCCCGAGAGCCAGCGCTGCCGTCCCTCCTCGTCGAGGAACACCGGCATGCGATCGTGCAGCGACTGCAGCTCGGAATTCGCGCGCGTGGTGATCACGGTGAAGGTGTCGACCTCGAGTCCTTCGTGCGACTTCCACCGATTCCACAACCCCGCCATCGCCAGCAGATGCCCATCAGGCCGATGGATGAAGTGCGGCACCCGCATGCGCCCCTCGTGACGCCACTCGTAGAACCCGTCGGTCGGAATCAGGCAGCGATGCGCCGAGAGCAGTTCCTTGAAGCGCTTGTCCAGCGTCTCCGCGCGCAGGTTGATGAGTGAGTGGGCGACCTTCGCGTCCTTCGCCCAGCGCGGCAGCAAACCCCACTGCGCGATCACCAATTTCTTCGGCGCCGCGTCCGTGATGATCGGGGCGGCCTGCATGGGCGCGATGTTGTAGCGAGCAGCCATCGCGGGCACCTCGTCGAGGTGGAACTCGGTCTTGAGTTCGATCGCGCTCGCCTTGAGAACGTACCGCCCGCACATACGCCGAAGTGTAACGTGACCGAGTCCATGCGCCTGACGCGGAGGTTCTTCTTCATCTGCTTCGGACTCACCGCGCTGGTGGCGGTGGGAGCGTACTGGTGGCAGCTCCCCGGTCTCGCAGGCGTGAATGGCATCGCGCCCATCGGCGCCGACATGAAGGGGATTCGATCGGCGCCGGGTCTCAGCTTCTTCGAGGTACCCACGCTGCTGTGGATCTCGTCGGCAGACTGGATGCTGCACCTGCTCTGCGGACTCGCCTGCGCGAGCTCACTGGCACTGATCTTCGGCTTCGCTCCGAGGATCGCATGCCTCGTCTTGTGGGCGACCTGGTCCTCGCTGGTGCAAGTCGGTCATCCGTTCCTTTCGTTTCAGTGGGACGTGCTGCTGATCGAGACGGCGTTCTGCGCGGCGTTCTACGCGCCGCCGGGGCTCAGACCGCGAGTGGGATCAGAGCCGGAAGTCTCGAAGGCGTTCCGCTTCTTGATGATCGTGCTCGCCTGCAAGGTCACCCTCGAGTCGGGGATCGTGAAGGTGATGAGCGGAGATCCGAGCTGGCGAGATCTCACCGCGCTCACGTACCACTGGTGGAGCCAGCCGCTCCCCACGTGGAGCAGCGTGCTCATCGCCGGTCTGCCGATGTGGATGCAGATGCTGATGTGCGCGCTGATGTTCGTGTTCGAGCTGCTGATCCCGTTGATGGCGTTCGGTCCGCGCCCGATGCGACTCACCTCGGCGATCGGGATGATGGTGCTGCAGGCCGCGCTCTTCGCCGCGGGAAACTACAGCTTCTACAACGTGCTCACGTTCGTGATCGCGATCCCACTGCTCGACGATGAGTTCCTCGCGCGACTTGGTTTTCGTCAGCGCACTCCGCAACCTTCTCCGTCACGTGAGGGGCCGCGTTGGATCGTCGCGGCCGTCTTCACGCTCATCAGCGTCGCGATGTTCATGCGCGTCGACTCTGCGTGGCTTCGCGTGATCCGCCGCGTGGACACCATCAACGCGTACGGCGCGTTCGCTCACATGACCAAGAATCGCGCGGAGATCATCATCGAGGGCAGCAACGACGGCGTGACGTGGCTCCCTTACGAGTTTCCGTGGAAGCCCGGAGACGTCACCCGCAGGCCCACCTTCATCGCTCCCTGGCAGCCGCGCCTCGATTGGCAGATGTGGTTCGCCTCGCTCAGCAACTGCGCGAACAGCACGTGGGTGCTCGAGCTCCAGCAGAAGCTGCTCACCAACACGCCCGTGGTGCTGAAGCTCTTCGAGACCAACCCCTTCCCGAACGCGCCGCCTCGTTTCATGCGCACGCGCACCTTCGAGTACCGCTTCGCGCCGTGGAGCGAGAAGGGCGTCTGGTGGACTCGCACCGAGACCGGCCCCTATTGCCCTGCGGTGATGCTCGGTCCGGGAGGCGAGCTCCAGCGCGCGAGCCTCTGACTTGCACCCCGTTTGGCCGGGTCGCTCAGCGCGTTGCAGTCAGCGCGTCGGCGGTCTACAGCTGACTTCGTGATGGCAACCACGCGAATCGGCGGGTGGGGACGGCAGTTCGTCGAAGGAGAGGAGCTCCAGCCGGAGACCCTCGACAGCGCGCCCCCCGTTCTCTTCCGCGGCCTTGGCCGCAGCTACGGCGACTCGTCGCTCCCCGCGGCGTCGAGCCCGGTGGTGGTGAACACCACGCGCGCCAACCGCATCATCCACTTCGACGCGGCCACCGGAGTGATCCGCGCTGAGGCCGGTCTCTCCCTGGCGGATCTCAACCGCACCTTCCTCCCGCGCGGCTGGTTCACGCCGGTCACTCCGGGCACCTCGCACGTGACGCTGGGCGGAATGGTCGCGGCCGATGTGCACGGCAAGAATCACCACGTCGAGGGCTGCTTCGGCGCGCACGTGACGCGGCTCAAGATGCGCGTGGCCGATGGCCGCGTGCTCGAGTGCGGCCCTGACTTGGAGCGCGAGCTCTTCCTCGCCACGGTCGCGGGCATGGGCCTCACCGGTCAGATCCTCGAGGTGGAGTTCGGCATGCGCCGCATTCCGACTCCGTGGATCTGGCAGGAGTCCGAGCGCGTCGCGGACATCGACGAGTACATCGCGTGTCTGAAGACGAGCGCGCGCGACTGGCCGATGACGGTGGGGTGGATCGACTGCCTCACGCGCGGCAAGGGGCTCGGACGCGGCTTCCTGATGAAGGGGCGTTGGGCGCAGGCGCACGAGGCGCCCTCGCGTTTCCCCAAGGAGCTGCCGAACATTCGCATGCCGTTCACCGCGCCCGAGTTCCTGCTCTCGCGGCCGACGGTGCAGGCGTTCAACTTCGCGCTCTACAACTCGCACTTCAAAAAGAAGAAGGTCGGACTCACGGATCCGTTCCGCTTCTTCTACCCGCTCGACTTCGTGCAGGACTGGAACCGCGGCTACGGCAAGCGTGGGCTCACGCAGTACCAGTGCGTGTTGCCTGACTCGGCTGGTTCCGAAGCAGCGCGTCGCTTCCTCGAGATCCTTTCTTCGCGCGGTGGAGCGAGCTTCCTCTGCGTGATCAAGGACTGCGGGCCTGAGAGCCCGGCGTACCTGTCGTTCCCGAAGTCGGGCATCTCGATCGCCCTCGACATCGCGGTGCGCGACGACACGCAGCAGCTGGTCGACGCGCTGAACGAGCACGTGGCGCGCGAGGGTGGCCGCATCTATTTGGCGAAGGATCAGTTCACCAGGCCCGAGCACTTCCGCGTCATGGAGACCCGTCTCCCCGCGTTCCAGGAGGTCCGTGAGAAGTGGGATCCCGATCATCGCTTCAAGAGCGCGCAGTCCGTCCGCCTCTTCGGCGATTAACTCCCTCTCCCTGCGAAGCGGGGAGAGGGGCAGGGGAGAGGGGCGTACTTCTCCTTCAGGAGCAACAAATGCGTCGAGTAGCAATCTTGGGCGGAACGCGAGGAATGGGCCGCTCGCTCGCACGAAAATTCGTGGAACGCGGCGACTGGGTCGCGCTCTTGGGCCGTGACGCCGACGAGCTCGTGCGAAGCAAGGCCGACCTCGAAGCGCGCGGAGCCCCCGGCGTCCGAGTCGCGATCGGCATGTGCGATCTCGAAGACACGAACTCCTTCCGTCCGGCGCTCGAATCAGTCGAGCAGGCGCTCGAAGGACTCGACACGGTGGTGGTGACGGCCGCCGTCTTCGCCACGCAAGAGAAGCTCGAGCAGGATCCCGCGCTCGCGCAGAAGATGCTCACGGTCGACTTCGCGAACACGATCGTCTTCTGCGAAGAAGCACGGAAGAAGCTGCTCCTGCACGGGAAGGGCACGCTCTGCGTGTTCAGTTCCGTCGCCGGAGATCGCGCGCGCAAGCCCGTCGTCCTTTACGGAGCCGCGAAGGCCGGACTCTCCGCCTACCTCGAGGGACTCGATCATCGTTACCGCTCGCAGGGCCTCACCACGGTCTGCGTGAAGCCTGGCTTCGTGAAGACGGCGATGACCGCGGGACTCCCGACGCCTCCGTTCGCCGGAGAGCCCGACGACGTCGCGCAGACGGTGCTGGAAGGCATCGATGACGGCACCCCGGTCGTCTACGCGCCGCCGATCTGGCGTGCGGTGATGACCGCGATCAAGGCGATGCCGCGCTTCGTGATGCGCCGCGCGAAGTTCTAAGGCTGCACTGCGACTTCGATCTGCTCGTTCCATTCGATGCTGTGGAAGCCACTCGAAGCTCTCCCCGTCAGCATCAACATCGCGCGTGTCGGCAGCACCGTGCCGCCGACGGCGTTCCTGAATCCTGGGAAGATCTCGCTGACCGAAGGCTGCTCACTCGTCCACTCAGGATCGGAGGTCTTGCTGATCGGCACGTCGAGCGGAGCGATGATCAGCCGGTACGACTGCGCCCATGACGCTGCGTCCCAGCTCACGGTGAACTGAGCACCTTCGCGCAGCGCCGGCTCGTGCAGCCGCGGGTGAAGCGAATCGATCGGCAGCGCCACCGTGGCAGACCACGGCGGGAGTGACCCCTGGCGAATCTGGATGGTGTTCGGACCGCTGTTCCACGGACCATTCGCGAGCGAGGAATCCAGCTGCCCCTCCCGCTCGGCGAACGGGACGCCGTTCACGAGGTAGTCAACTGGTTCATCGACGAAGGCGACGAAGCTCGCCGAGATTCGCACGCGCCCATCGTCCTCGACGGTCGCGGAGATCCGGTCAATGCGAGTGCGGTCGAGCGGAGGCTGGCCGCACACCAGCTCCGAGCGCTCATCAGCGGTGTCACACAGCGCCAGCGTGAGACGCGGGTCGTGCTGGAGCTGCAGCGGAAGCAGCTGGGCATCTCCGCTTCGACACAGCTCCTCTGTCAGGGGCTGGTTGAAGACGGTCTGTTGGGAGGCGAAGAGCCACAGGGGTTTGACGCCAACTCCGATGAGCTCGTCGTTCCCGGGGTCGGGAGTCGAGCCGCTCGTTCGCAGCAAGTAGGCGAGCAGGGTGCCCGGGGTGCGGCGACAGTCCAGGGGCGCGCTCGAGAACGTGGTCGACACCGAAGGATCGATGACTTCGGTGATGGGCTGCGGCTCTGAGCCCGGCCACTTGATCGCCAAGTAGATGGGGCACGCACCGGGAGGGAGCGTGAGGCTGCCCTGCAGCGTGCCATTCACGAGCTTGAGCCGTGCTTCACCGAAGAAGAGGTTGGCTGGCTCCTCGGGGAAGTCGTACCAGCCGGGCCCACTCCCGCCGTCACGCTCTTGGGTGGGCAGCACATTCCCGCAGTGACGCTCTGGCGCAGGCAGCTCCGGCAGCTCCGGCTTTTCCGGCGGAACGCAAGACCACAAGCCTAAGAGGGCAACGACGGTCGCGATGGAACGCATGCCGCATTCGTAGGCGCGCACGAGCTGCGTGAGAATCCACAGCTGTGCACTGGGGCCGTGCATTGATGCACGGGTGATCCTACGAAGTCGGTCCATGCTCAGCCGCTACCAGATCGTCCGTGGAGTTCCGGCCTCCCAGCTTCCGAAGGGCGTGCGGCAGGACACGCGCAAGCACACGAAGCACGTGGTGCGTCCGAGCGCGGAGTTGGTGACCGAGTTCCTCGAGGCGCCCAGCGACGGGGCGTGGAAGAAATTCTCGACGAAGTACCGCGCACTCCTCGAAGAGCGCTTCGCGGAAGATCGCGCGCCCTTCGACGAGATCGCTGAGTTGTCGAAGAGCGAAGACGTGCTCTTCGGCTGCAACTGCCCGACGCAGAAGAACCCCGACGTGCGCCACTGCCACACGTGGCTCGCGCTGGAGTTCTTCAAGAAGCACTACCCGAAGCTCAAAGTGCAATTCCCGAAGTGACCTTGTCTCCCTCTCCCTGCGACAGCGCAGAGAGGGGCAGGGGAGAGGGGCGATCCTCACTCACTCTCTTCGAGCGACTTCACGCTGACCGACTTCTTGAAGAACGGCCGGTAGAGCGCGATCAAATTCATGACGCTCACTGACGCCTCGTTCATCTCGTTCACGAGCGCCTGCGTGCGTCCGTTGAGCAACGAGAACGCGACGAGCAACGGAATCGACGCGATCAATCCGAACTGAGTGCAGTTCATCGCCTCACCGATCGACCCCGCGAGGATCGTCGCGCGCTCAGCGGGAGGCGCATGCGCGACCGCCTTGAACGAGCCGATGAGCCCGTGCACCGTGCCGAACAAACCAATCAGCATCGCGGCGTTGCCCAGCATCGCGAGGTAGCCCGTGTGCGCATCGAGCTTCGGCGACTCCCGAAGTGACGCCTCATCGAGCGCGGCCTGCACCTCTTCATTCCCCTTCGGAATGTTGAGCAGTCCCGACTTCACCAAATTCGAGAGCGGGGTCTGCTTCTGACCCGCGACGTAGTTGATGGCGGCGTCGACATCGCCCGTGACGAGGTGCTTCTTCATCCCTCGCATCAGCCCGTCCTTATTGATCGACGCGGTGACGAACAGCACCGTCACGCGCTCGACGATGATCCCGATCCCGGCAAGGAAGACGATGGCGATGGGGTACATCGGCCACCCTCCCTCGTTCCATGAGTGTGAAATGGATTCGAGGAGGCCCTCGTCGGCCACCTCCGTAGCAAGCAGGGGCAAAAGGGCCATGGCGACGTCTCCCGGGAAAAGGAATCGCGAGCAGACAATTCCCGGAGAAATTAGTTCCGCACGATTTCTCAGTGCGCGCGTGTCGCCGAAGCGCTCACCTGATTCGATTCAGCAGGGCGCGAATCGTCGAGCTGTGACCTTCCGGGTCGAGCGCGGATTCCAGCTTTCGCTGCAGCACTGTCGCGTCGAATGCGGCAACGCGGCCCGCTTCATCGAGGTCGTGCCACGCCTGGTGCGATCGAATCGATCCATCCACGCGGCGTTCGCGGTGCGCACTCGTCACTTGCTCGAGCAGCAGCTCGTCTTCGGGCGTCATGTGAGCTCCCCGTCGAGGTGGATGCCGGCCTTCTCGAGGCACTCTTTGAGAAACTTCCGCGCACGCGTGAAGTTCTGCAGGAACGTGTTGAGCGACATGCCGATGCGCGCGGCCAGCACGCTGTCGTCTTCCGTTCCGTCAGAGACCAGCCGCTGCTCCAGCGCGACCTTCGGCTGATTCGGCAGCTTCTCTCGGCACTTCACGATCTGCCCGCGAAGGTGTGGGTCGGGCGTGATGGGCGCGATCTCCAACTCGGCGCTCAGGTGCTTCTCGAGCGCCTCCTGTTGATCCGCCCGGCCCTGGCGCCGCCACTCACTCACCGCCACGTTGCGCGCTGTTCGCATCGCGAAGCGGAGCAGCGCGTTCGGCTTGCCGTCGTGCGTGAAGCGCGGCGCTACCTGCCAGATGCGAAGGAGTGTTTCTTGAACGACCGCCTCGGTGTCGACCGAGGCAGCGAACACCCGGAGAGAGCTTCGCAGGGGATGCTCAACGGATGAGGCCCAGCGAGCGAACGCACTCGCGTCGCCGCTGGCCATCATCGTGAGGAGTTGGTGTTCATCCGTCATTTGGAAACCTGTTCTGCAAGTTCGCCCCTCACCCCGACCCTCTCCCCGCTGGCGCAGGGAGAGGGAGAAACTGGTTACAGGACGATTTCCAGCAGTTCGCCGCCGTTGCTCAGGAGCACGGTCGCGGGCTCACCGACCCGCTCGTCCACCTCGAGCACCAGCGTGATCGTCAGACCGATCGCGATCTCGCCATCGGCCGTGGTGAGCGCCTTCTCCACCGGCGCCTTCACGATCGCGCCAGAGCTCAGCTCGAGCCGCGCTTCACCCGAAGGCTCCCAGCGAATCGCTGAGGTCACGTCGATCTCGATGATCAGCCGCTTGCCCTGGCGACGCACCTTGCCCTTCATGCGACGCGGGGGCGCGCCGGCGCCGCCCTTGCCAGCCCGCTCCTCCACCGACTTGTCCGCGGGAGGCGGAACCTTCTGTGCCTCCTGGGCGGGAGCAGCCTTCGGCTTGAGCAGCCGCTTCGCGAAGTCCACCAGGCTCTCGCGCTTGCGCGGGGTGGACGGAGGCGGAGGAGGAGCAGCCGGCGCATCAGCAGCCTTCTTTCCCTCCTTCGCTGGCGCGCGCTCGTCGCGCGTCGGCATGTTGCGCTCGAGCTCGGGGGCACCACCCTCGGCGTCAGGCGCTTCCCCGAGGGCGTCCTCCTCCGCTTCCATCGGCTCGGGGGCAGCCAATCCCCTGCGCACCGACTGGAAGGAACCCGTGTCCTCCTTCTTCGACTTCTCATCACCGCCCGGTGCTGAGCGGCCCAGCGTGAGCGACCGCTGCTTCATCATCGGGGCCGACGCTGCCGGACGCGCAGGAGCCGGAGCCATCATGTCCTTCATCGAGATACCGCCAACCGCCGCAGCAGCTCCAGTAGGACCCGCCATGGGCGCGCCGTTCGCATGGCGCAACCCGACGCCCTCGGCCGACATGCCGAACGGGAGCATCTGCGGCTGCGTCTCGTTGCGCTTGGGCGCGCGCGGATCGACCGTCTGCTTCGCGCTCACCGCGACCCACGAGGTCATCCGCGTGGAGATCTGGAAGTCGATGCCGTACCGCTCGATCTCCCGATCCAGCTCCGCCTTGTTGCCGCCGGTGGCGACGCCGAGCTCGAAGTCTTCCACCACTTCGCGCCCGTAGAGCGTGGTCACCGCTGTGCTGCCCTCGCCGTGCGCCGACGGACGCACCATCACGCGGTCTTCGATCTCACCCTCGCCACTCCGTGAGCGGATGATCACCTCTCCGCCCTCAGGACGCAGCTTGAGCGACACCATCGCCGGGCTGCCGGCGAACAGATCGGGCACGCGCGCCGGAGCAGAGCCGAGCACCGCGCTCCCGCTGATCTCAACCTCGGTCAGCAGCGGAGCATTGGTGCGCGCCATCAGCCGCTGCACGAAGGGCTCCACGTCTTCACCCAGACCAATCACCAGCTCCACCCCGCGGCCAGCGCGCGCGGCCGGCATGGTGAGGCTGCGATTCACGCCGCTGCCCACGCCGATGGTGTGCACGCGCGAGCCCTTGGGCAAACGCTTGCTGATCGCGTCGAGGATCTCGTGCTCGAAGCCGATGAGCCCGTCGGTGATCAGGATCACCTGGCGCTGACTCTCGGTACGCAGCGGCGCGAGCGCCTCGAGAATGCCCGCCTTCATCTCGGTGCCACCGCTCGCGCGCAGCTTCGAGAGCCACGACTGCGCGTCACGACGATTCGCCTCGGTGGCAGCGACCGCGCCACGCTTCCAACGTCGCGGCGAGTTGGAGAACTCGATGAGCTCCAACTGATCCCGATCGTTGAGTGAGTCGACCAGCGCCGACGTCACGCGCCGAGCCTGATCGAGCGGCGAGCCCGACATGGATCCAGAGGTGTCGAGGAGGACGATCAGATCGCGCGCCACTGGAGTCATCTTCGCGTCCACCGACGGAGGCACCAGCGTGAGCAGGCCGTACGCCGACTCCGAGATGATCCCCGAAGCAGGACGGCTCACGTCGAGCTCGGTACCCACCTCCAGACCCGCCACGCGCCAGCGCACCACCACGTCGCGATCGAGCAGCGCGCCGCGCTCATCCGCGAAGGTCACGTCAGTTCGTTGCACGCCCCGCCCGGAGTGGAGCGTGTGGCTCGGGCTTTCGGGTCGCGCGTTCTCAGGCAGTCGATCGCGAATCGACAGCGACAGCGCGAGCTTCACCGGCAGCTCGGCGTCCGCCACGTCGACGGTCACGTTGGCGTGATCCGCCACGCGGCCAGGCGCGCCCAGGTAGCGGGGCGCGACCACGGTGGGAAAGCGCCACTCCCACGCACCATCGGGGAGCCAGGTGAGCTTCTGATCGATCTGCACTTCGCAGATCACCTGCGTGCGCGGAGGAACGTTGCCGACCTCTTGGGTGAAGAGCGACGAGCGCTCCTGATCGAGGATCGCCGCGGTGCGCCCCTCGAGGATCGCGTCTTCGAAGCGCTGCCGCGCGCGCTGCTTCGCGTCGACCTGGCCCACCACGCGCTCTTCACCGATGCGGAAGGCGAACCCGCTCACCGCGCCGTCAGCCGGCAAAGGGAGCGAGTACGTCACGCGCAGCGGCTCATCGTGCGGATTG
The DNA here is from genome assembly GCA_966211295.1 of uncultured Myxococcales bacterium. Lineage (GTDB taxonomy): Bacteria > Myxococcota > Myxococcia > Myxococcales > Myxococcaceae > Archangium_A. Next base: position 15,014 of record CBIHPJ010000017.1, read on the forward strand.
CGGAAGGTCTGCTCGAGCGTGATGCGCACGAGGCCGCCCTTCGCGTCGGCAGCGAGCGAGGCACCGATCAGAGGGAGGGAGCGGCCATCCGAGGTGACCAGGCGGCCACCGGTGGATTCGTAGTTCGACGGGGAAGACGGGGTGCGGGGCGCGGAAGTCATTCGGTCCATCCTTTGGTTGAGGGTTTCAATCCCTCAACGCGACCCCTCCGAGTCTTGTGACAGAGAATCTTTTCTCAGTTGTTCCCGCTGTTTGGCGGCTTCTGAGTCACCTTCTGCTCCAGCTGGGTGAGGCGCGTGCCGAGCTGATCGAGCATCGCGTCGATCTTCACGTGCAGCTGGGTGACCTCGAGACCGGCGCGGATGTTGGCCTCGTACTCGACGTCGGAGCGGATGCGCTCCTTCTGCGCCGAGCGGTTCTGACTGATGAGCACCATGCACGAGAGGAAGATCGCCTCCAGCGAGACGATCATCGTGAGCAGGCCGAAGGGGAATGGATCGAACGGCTCCATGCCCGGCACCACTCCGATGTTCAGGCCAATCCACACCGCGAACCATGCCGCGTGCACGAGGAGAAAGCTGAAGCGTCCTGAGAAATCGGCCGCGGCGTCCGCGATCGCCTGCACCCAGGTGACGCGCTCTTCCGCTGCTTCGTTCGGAGAGAAGCGAGGACGCACGCCGAGCAGACGATCGGCTTCACGCAGACGGCGACCGATGACCCCGAGCACGTCCATCGCGGCGGTGGGGTGACGCGCAAACAGGTTCTCCAGGTCTTGCCGATCGATGCGCAACGCCCTGGTCATCGCGGTCGCCTGCGCCGAGGCGCTGCGCGACTCACCGTCGAGCAGCGAGAGCTCTCCGAAGAAGTGACCCGGCTGCACCTTCTCGAACACGATCCGCGAGCCAGTGCTGTCTTCGATGAAGACCTCCACCTCCCCGGAAGCGACGATGAAGATCGCTCCGCCCGGATCCGTTCGGCGGAAAATCATCTGTCCTGATTGGAACTCGACTTCATCGAGTTGAGAGGCGAGCAGGTCACGCTCTTCGTCGTTGAATCGCTCGAAGAGAGGCACCGCTCTCAGCAACTGCGTATCGGCTGGCACTGATTACGCCCCCTTCCGGCCTGCGATAAACGCCCACTATCGCTGGTGACGCAACCTCGAAACATCGAGCGGCGCCGGAGTGACGATCTGCAGCGAAGTGAAGGATCGCGGAGGCGGAGCGACAGAAAATCTGGGGAGCCCATTGCAGAATGGGCACCTTCAGGGCGAAGGTGGCCCCGCTGACGGCAGTCGATTCGGAGGTGGGGGGATGGACCCAATCAATTGGAAAGCGTTGCGCCTCAACTGCGCGGGGGACGAGGCCCTCATGCACGAGGTGTTGGCGCTGTTCAGGAATGAAGCGAAGGGTCTGCTCGGTGACGTCGCGCGCGCGGTGCATGCGAAAGACGCGGCCGCGGTGAAGCGCACTTCGCATCGGCTCAAGGGCGCGCTGGTGAGCCTCGCCGCGGAGCACGCCACTGAGTGCGCGCGCGAGCTCGAACTGTGCGGTGCGTCGGGCGTGTTGAACGACGCGAACTTTCTCTTCAGCGAGCTCGAGCTCGCCGTTGCTCAGGTCCTCGGGTCGATTCGCATTCCGCGCGCCGCTTGAATCAACGCCGCTTGAATCAACGCCGCCTGATTCATCAAGTCAGTCACGCAGCGAACTGACGCTCCACCAAGCGGCGATAGAGACCTTCGGTGCCCACGAGATCCGTGTGCGTACCGGACTGCACGATCTTCCCGGCGTCGAGCACCACCACGCGATCCGCGTCCTTCACGGTGGAGAGACGGTGCGCGATCACCAGCGTGGTGCGGCCCACCATCAGTCGCTCCAGCGCTTCACGCACCAGGTGCTCACTCTCTGCGTCGAGCGCCGAGGTCGCCTCGTCGAGGATCAAGATGCGTGGGTTCTTCAGCACCGCGCGCGCGATCGCCACGCGCTGTTTCTGGCCGCCGGAGAGCTGAATGCCGCGCTCGCCCACCAGGGTCTCGTACTTCTCCGGGAAGGTCTGGATGAAGGTGTCTGCGTTGGCGAGCTTCGCCGCGGCGACCACTTCTTCTTCGGTGGCCTCGGGCCGGCCGTAGCGAATGTTCTCCGCGACGCTGGTGGAGAAGAGCAGCGGCTCCTGCGCGACCACGCCGACCTGGCGCCGGAGCCACTCGGGATCGAGTTCTTCGAAGGGCACGCCATCGAGCTCGAGCTTGCCCGCCGCGGGATCGTAGAGACGGTAGAGCAGCGAGGCGATGGTCGACTTGCCCGCGCCTGAAGGTCCGACCACCGCGACCACTTCGCCCGGCTTGAGCGAGAGCGTGAAGTTCGAGAGCACCCTGGTGTCGGGCCGGGTGGGGTACGCGAAGGCGACGTCCTTGAACTCCACCTTGCCGTCCACCGCCGCGAGCTGGCGTCCATCGTTCGCGGGGATCTGCGGCTTGCGGTGGAGGAGATCGAACACGCGCTCCGCCGCACCCGCTGCGCGCTGCACGTCGGTCCACAACTCCGCCAGCGCCGCGAGGCCGAAGGCCATCTGCATCGTGTAGAAGAGGAACGACATCAGGTCACCCGGCGTGAGCTCGCCCGAGGCCATCATTCGCGCGCCCTTCCAGAACACGAAGTCACCGGCAGCGAACGCCGCGAAGAACGCGATGCCGAAGAACGCGGTGGAGAGCTTGATGCGCTTGAACGCGAGCACGAGCGAGTCTTCGATGGCGCCGCGGTAGCGCGAGACTTCCTTCTTCTCTGCCGCGAAGCCGCGCACCGTGCGAATTCCGCCGAGCGATTCAACCGCCACGTCACTCGCCCGCGCGAGCGCGTCTTGCGATTCACGCGAGAGCTTGCGCACGCGCCGCCCGTAATAGACGGCGGAGAGCGCCACCGGAGGCACCACGCCCATCATCATCAGGGTCAGCTTGGGCGAGATGTAGAAGAGCATTCCCAGCGCGCCGACCGCGATCATCAGGTTGCGCAAGACCATGCTGAGGCTGGCCGTCACCGTGTTCTGCAGCACCGCGGAATCGGAGGAGAGCCGGCTCGAGAGCTCGCCGGTCTTCTGCGTATCGAAGAAGCCGATCTCCTGGCTGAGCAGCGATTGGTACAAATCGCCACGAAGCTTGCTGACGATTCGCTCGCCAGCACGACTGTAGATGTTGAATCGGGCTGCAGAGGCGATCGCGGTCGCGGCGAAGATCGCGATGAGCATCAAGGCCATCTGATCCACGCGGTCGAGATCGACCTGACCCGCCTTCAAACCCAGCAACGACTCGTCGAAAAGCGAGCCCATCGCGCGGGGAAACGCGAGGTTGCCCGCGCTGCTCGCGATCAAGAAGATCGTGGCGAAGGCCAGCGGCCAGCGCTCAGGCCAGGCCAGCGAGTACAGCCGGCGAAGAGTGACGGGGAGGGGAGGACGTTTTTCCTTCTTGTCCTCTTTCTTGTTGGGGTCAGCCACGGGGCCACCCTAACCACAGCTACGCCCAGCGGCACACCTCTTCACGGTTCTTCAAAAGTTTACCGAAGGGATCTCGCGAGGCGCGTAGCATGCGCCTTCAGCATGCCGTCTCAAGAAGACCTCCTCCTCGGCAAGATCGCGCTCCACTACAAGCTGGTCACACAAGACGCTCTGAACGCTGCAGTCCAGCGGCAGGGCGCTCAGACACTCGGAGCAGCGCTGCTCGAGTCGAAGGTGATCAGCGCCGAACAGCTGAAGTGGCTGCAGCAAGCGCAGGCGCAGTACCTCGCCAAACAGGGTGGAGGCGCGGCTCCGGCTCCGGTGGCTTCAGCTCCACGCCCTTCCGCGCCCGCCGCCGCGGCTCCTGCCTCCGCGGCCGCTCCTGCTCCAGCGGCCAGGCCGCAGGGGCACGTGGTGAACCTGCCCACGGCTCCAGTGCCTGCTGCGATTCCTTCCGCGCGCCGAGGCGTGGTCACGCTGCGTGATGTGCTGGCGAAGGCCGTCGAGTCGCGCGCCAGCGACGTGCACATCCACTCGGGGGCTCCGCTGCAGATGCGCGTGGGCGGAAACCTGAAGGAGCTGAAGCTCGGTCAGTTCAGTCCTCAAGAGGTCGAGACGATCATCCGTGAGGGACTCTCGGCCGAGGAGCAGAAAGCGCTCGAAGAGAACTGGGACGTCGACGCCGCGCTGATCATGCCGGGGCTGGGCCGGTTCCGCTGCAGCTTCTACAAGCAGCAGAAGGGCTACGACGCGGTCTTCCGCCCGATTCCCCTGAAGCCGCCCACGCTCAGTGAGCTCGGGCTCCCCAAGGAATTGAGCAAGCTGGCCGACTTTCACCAGGGCCTGGTGCTCTTCACTGGCCCCGCGGGCTCGGGCAAATCGTCGACGCTGGCCGCGATCGTCCAGATGCTCAACGAGTCGCGGCAGGATCACATCATCACGGTCGAAGATCCGATCGAGTACGTCTTCGACAAGAGGAAGTGCGTCGTCAATCAGCGCCAGGCGGGCAAGCACACCAGGTCGTTCGCCAACGCGCTGAGAGCGGCGCTTCGTGAAGACCCCGACATCATCGTGATCGGCGAGCTCCGCGATCTCGAGACGATCTCGCTGGCGATCACCGCGGCCGAGACGGGCCACCTGGTGCTCGGCACGCTCCACACCAACAACGCGATCCGCACCATCAACCGCGTGCTCGACGTGTTCCCGCCCAAGCAGCAGTCGCAGATCCGCGCGATGGTGTCCGAATCGTTGCGCGCGATCGTCTCTCAGCGGCTCATTCCCACCGCGGACGGCGCGCGGCGGGTGGCGGCGCTCGAGGTGCTCTACGTGAAGCCCGCGGTCTCGAACCTGATCCGCGAAGAGAAGACCTTCCAGATCCGCTCGATCATGCAGACCGCGCGCGCGGAGGGAAACGTGCTCCTCGACGACTCGATCGCAGACCTGGTGAAGACGGGGCAGGTGACGAAAGAGACCGCCCGCCGCTTCGCCGAAGACCTCAAGCGCTTCGCCTAGGAATCGAAATGGCTCGCCTCGACGTTCTCTTCAAGCATCTCAAGGATTCCGGAGGCTCCGACCTCCACCTCGCGACCGGCATCGTGCCGCACATGCGCAAGCACGGCGTGGTCGCGCCCATCGCCGATTGGCCGGTGTTCACCGACGAGAGCCTGCGCTCGCACCTGCAGGAGCTCGCCAACGAGAAGCAGTGGGCTCACTTCGGGAGCAACCTCGATCTCGACTTCGCCTACGCGCTGCCGGGCGTGGCCCGCTTCCGCGCGAACTTCTTCAACCAGGAGAAGGGCGCCGGCGCGGTGTTCCGCATCATTCCCGAGCGCATTCGCACCCTGGACGAGCTGAAGGCGCCGCCCGCGCTGAAGGAGCTCGCGAATTTGGAGCAGGGCCTGGTGCTCGTCACCGGACCCACGGGTTCGGGCAAGTCGACCACGCTCGCCGCGATCATCGACCAGGTGAACCAGAACAGCGCGCGGCACATCGTCACCATCGAAGACCCGGTGGAATTCGTGCACGTGAACAAGCGCTCCACGCTCTCGCAGCGGGAAGTGGGCGTGGACACCAAGAGCTTCGCGAACGCGCTGCGCTCGGCGATTCGCCAGGACCCCGGGGTGATCCTCGTCGGCGAAATGCGCGACATGGAGACCATCTCGCTCGCGATCACCGCGGCGGAGATGGGCGTGCTGGTGTTCGGCACGCTCCACACCAACTCTGCGCCCAAGACGATCGATCGCGTGATCGACGCGTTCCCGACCGATCAGCAGCAGCAGGTGCGAACCATGTTGTCGGAGTCGCTCGCCGCGGTGGTCTCGCAGCTCCTGCTCCGCACGCCGGATGGAGCGGGGCGCGTGGCGGTGCACGAGATCCTCTTGAAGACGCCGGGTCTGCCCAACGTGATCCGCGAGGGCAACACACCGATGATCAGCTCGATCATTCAGCAGGGATCCAAGCAGGGCATGCAGGCGATGGACGACGTGCTCTACAAGCTGGCCGTGGAGAAGCGCATCTCGGCTGAAGACGCGTTCCACAAGGCCACGGTGAAGGCGAAGTTCGAAGCGCTGCTCGAACAGCACTGACCAGCCTGCTAAGCCGCGTTCCATGCTGACTACCGCGTTGCTGGCCCTCACCCTGACGGGAGCTCCGATGAGTGTTTACGACTTCTCGATGAAGACGATCGACGGCAAGGACGTGTCGCTGAGCCAGTACAAGGGCAAGGCGCTGATGATCGTGAACACCGCGTCGCAGTGCGGCTACACGCCTCAGTACAAGGGCCTCGAGGAGCTGTACCAGGCGTACAAGGCGAAGGGCTTCGAGATCCTCGCGTTCCCCTCGAACGACTTCGGGGCGCAGGAGCCGGGCAGCAACGAGGAGATCAAGAAGTTCTGCGAGCTGAAGTTCAAGACGACCTTCCCGCTGTTCGCGAAGATCGTGGTGAAGGGCGACGGGCAGCACCCGCTCTACAAGTACCTCACGGGGCTCGAGAAGAACGGCGGCGAGATTGCGTGGAACTTCAACAAGTTCCTGGTCTCGACCGACGGCACCGTGGTCGCGCATCTGCCGTCGAAGGCTGAGCCGATGAGCGACGACGTGAAGAAGCAGGTCGAGTCGCTGCTTCCGAAGAAGTGAACTAGCCCTCGCGGAGTCGCGCCGGACGAGGATCGGCAGATCTTCGTTCGCGCAGCTTCTTGTCCACGCGGTCCCAGAGCTTCACGCAGACCCACGTCGCTGCGATCAGCGCGATCACGAGGACCCAAAACAGCGGCCAATCGGCCTTCTCGCGGAAGAAGCGCGACCAGAGTCCGACCCAGCGTTGGTACAGCAGCATCTGGTGGAAGAAGTACGCGGAGAGCGACGCGCCTCCGAACGCAGCGAGCCACTTCATCACCTTCGTCTGGGCGCTCGCGGGCCACGCCTTCTCGATCATCCTGAAGATCGCGACGAGCGAGAGCACGTAGGTCCATCGCCTCGCAGCGTCCGCGGGATCGGTGACCCAGAAGTTGTGCGGCGGGTAGAGGTCTTTCACTCGCTGCTCATTGAGGAACAACGCGAGGCCGATCGCGATCAGCAGCGCGAGCCAGGCCCACAGTTCCTTCTCCGACTTCATCGAGCCGATCGTCGCGCCGAAGCTGGCGCCCAGGAACACGTAGCCAGCCCAGGGTAGGAGCGGGAACGCCGCGCCGGTCGTCGCATCGAGCCAGCCGGTCTTGTTGTTGAGGAAGAGCGTCCAGAACCCGGTGACCTGCTCGCCGTACGGTGAGACTCCGAAGATGCAGAGCGCGAGGATCAGCGTCACCCAGCGCAGCAACCTGGGCCGCGTCGAGAGTCCCACGAGGAAGGGAAGCACGAGCAGCAGCGAGATCCCGATGCAGTGACGGATGTCGATGCGCAGCAGCCACTTCGGCTCACGCCAGATCGGGAACCAAATGAAGTTGATGAGCTCGGCGACCAGGAGCACTTCGCCGATGCGCTTGAGCGTCTTCTTCGCCTGCGCCTCGCGTCTTCCGGCGAGACCCGCGCGGACCTGTACGAGTGCGAGCGCGAAGCCGGCGGAGAAGATGAAGCTCGGTGCGACGAGACCATCGATGGCGACCAGCTGCCGGTAGGCCTCGGTCTTGGTGAGCTCGGGCAGCAGCAACACCAACGAGTGGGTCTCGAGCATCACCAGCACCGCGATGCCGCGGAGCCAGTCGAAGGCGTAAATCCGGGCAGGGGAGGGCGTGCTCACACCAAGGATGCTGCCGGAGCGGCAATGCGCTAATCAATTGCCTCGTGAGCGCCTCTGACCACGATTCTGATCCGAAGAACCTCCCCGTCCCCTTCACCGGCCGGCCCGAGGTCGACATCCAGCATCACCGCAAGGAGTGGACGAGCGGCACGCGCGGCGGCGGGAAGATCCCCAAGGACTTCAGCTGGCCGACGAACCCGAAGCAGCAGCAGGAAGAGTACGGCTCCGGCGAGGCTGAGAAGCCCATCTCGAAGTGACTCATTCTCCCTCTCCCTTCGGGAGAGGGCTGGTCCACGCGCTCGCCCCTCACCGCGCTGCGCAGGGCGAGGGAGGAACTACTCGAGCTGATTGATGTACGGCCCGGCCTGCGTGTCGGCGATCACGTAGTTGCCCGCGAAGAACAGGCCGCGCACCGGCGTCCCCGCGGGGAAGCCGTCGTTCGCATCGACGAAGGTCGCGCCGTTGTCCGTGCTCGTCTTGATTCCACCGATGCCGCCGGCCCAGAAATTCGGCCCCTCGACCGCGTAGACCGTCACGCCATCCGCGATCGGCATGCCCGCATCGCGGAACGTGTTGCCGTAGTTCTCGCTGCGCTGCTGGCCATCCATCGCGGTCGACACGAGGACCACCGCTCCATTCGCAGCAAGCGCGTCCACGTTTCCCCGCGGCGCTGAAGCGACCCAGTTCACGCCCACGTCCGTCGACTCGAACAACGGCCCGGTCACGTTCGTCGCGAAGATCTTCTGCTGCGATGGCGCCGCCACGAAGCGCCCGATCGGCTGCGTGAAGAGCGCGGTGTTCATCAGGCTCCGACGCGTCCACGGACCATTGAGCGAATCCGCGCGATACAGCCCGCCCGTCGTCGCCAGCAGGTACTCGTTCGACTTCTTCACGATCGTCCACGTCGGATTCGGAGGCGACGACACCGACGTCCAGTCACTCGAGTCGAAGCCGCGCAGGTAGATGCCACCCGAGCTCGCGCCCGCCGCCGTCATCACCAGGTTCTGATCGATCTTCTGCAGCGACGTCGGCTTCACGTCACCCATCAGCGGCGTGGTGACCGGAATCCACGAGGTCTGCGTGACCGGGAGCGCCACCACTCCCTGATCCGTCGCCACGAAGAGCGCGTTGTCGAGCACCCCTGCGCCCACCACGCGCGCCCCCGAAGGCCAGCCATTCGAGCGCAGCGTGAACTGCGAATAGACGATCACCGGCGGGCCTGCGTCGAACAACCCGGAGTCCGGGCGCATCGGGTTACCGGCGTCAGGATCTTCGGCCTTGCCCTCGCAACCCGAGAGCACGCCCAGCGCCACCAGACAGGTGAACAGAAGTCGCATGGTGCCGATGGTATCGCCAGTCGGGCGCATGAGCGTCGGTTTTGGTCAGGGCGCCGCGAAGTCAGCGGGTCACTTTTTCGAGGAACGCGCCGAGCTTCACCAGCGCTTCTCTGTCGATGGTGTGACCTCCATCGAACGGGACGAACTCGTGCTGCATGCCCGCTTCGGTGAAGACCTCCTTGAGCCACTCGGCCGCGTGGTAGGGGAGGATCGGATCTTGACGCCCGTGTGATTGGAACACGGGCAGGCCCGCGCGCGCCTTCGCCTTCGCTCGCCAGGTGTCTTCGATCAGCAGCGTGCCCGAGAGCGCCACCAGCGCGCCGGGCGCTTCCTCGAGGCGCAACGCCACGTCGGTGGTGATCATCGAGCCCTGGCTGAACCCTCCGAGGACGATCTTCTTCATCGGCAACCCGGTGTGCGCCGCCACGTCCTGCACCAGCGCCAGCAGCGCCTTTCGTGCCGCCGCCATGCCCTCGGGCTCGACCTTCCGGAATTCGCGCTGCGCCTCGAGATCGTGCGCCAGCCGCTGAATCGCCCCGATGTCGATCATCCACCACGCGCGCGAATCGCCCCAGCCGCCCATCTCCAGCGAGAGGGGCGCCGCGGGAAAGTAGAACCGGACGTCCTTCAGGGCGGGCGCCAGGTGAACGAGCTCAGGGCCCAGTCCGACCAGGTCGGTCCCCGGCGCTCCGAACCCGTGACAGAGAATCACCGCCGCCTTCGGGGCAGTCTGCGTCGCCTGGAAGACCTCGACCTGGAGCCCCGCAATCTGAGTCCGCATGGCCCCGGCCGTACACACTGCGTCACCCCTCCACAAGAGCTTGACCCAGACCGCGCGGTGTATTGCCCTGCGCGCCGTGGGATTCACCCTGAGAGTTACGCAAACGGGCTCCGAGCCGGAGGAGCTCCCTTTCGACACCGCCGAAGTCCGCATGGGGCGCACCGCGGACAACGACGTGGTGATCAAGGACCCTTCGTCTTCACGCAGCCACGCGCGCATCTACGAGGAAGCCGGCGGCTACCTCGTGGAGGATATGAAGAGCGCGAACGGCACCAAGCTCAACGGCAAGGCGCTCAAGCAGCCCATGCCGCTGAAGAACGGCGACAAGATCATGATCGGGGACGTGTCCCTCGAGATCGTGATCGCCGTCGCCGAGTCGAATGACACCGTGATGGGTGCGCCTTCGTCGACCTTCGACGAGTCGGCTGCCGACGCGCCTCCGGCGGAAGAGGAAGATCCGAACGCGACGATGCTGCGTCCGCCTTCTGCCCCCGTGCACGTCAAGAAGCCTCCTCCGAAGAGGGCCCCCACGCCTCCTCCTGAAGAGGAGCCCGAGGCGGCCGACGAAAAAGCCGGCGCCGACGCCACCGGCAACTTCCAGGTCGGTCCGCCCAAGGCGCTCGCCAAGAAGGGCGCGAGCTCGCCTGCAGCTCCGGCGCGCCCCTCTCGCGGTCTCGCGAAGGCCGAGAAGGAAGAAGCGCCCGCGCTGTCTGCTGCGGAGCGCGCTCGTCAACGCCGCGAGCTCTCCAAGTCCTCCGCCGGCAAGCTGCAGGTCTTCTGGATGGATCTTCCCCTCCCGGGAAAGATCGCGGTCAGCGTCTTCGGCGGTGGCCTCATCCTCGCGCTGCTGGGCTTCACCATCTCTGCGCTGATCCCCAAGAAGGTGCAGAAGCGCATCGAGGTGAATGAGCTCGCTGCCAACGGTGACCCGGTGCCCGAAGCGTACGGCCTCGGTGACGACGTCGACTTCGAGCGGCCCGACATGAAGGGCTTCAACTTCTCGTACGCGTCTCCGACTTCGATCGTGGGCGTGCTCCACTACCAGGCGCGCGATTGCTCGAAGGACGAGGTGAGCATCGAGCTCAACGGTCAGCAGCTGGGCACCGTCCCTCCCGACACCGTGGAGGTCGCGCAGCGTCAGCTCGAGATCGTGCTCCCCGCGCAGCAGCTCAAGATCAACGAGCCGAACGAGGTGGTGTTCGACAACGTCAACAACCCCCCCGGTGAAGACACGTGGCGGGTGTGGAACGTCTGGGTCGAGGTGATCCCCGTTCCGCAGATGACCGCCGAAGAGGCCGGCCGCCGCGCCAAGGAAGAGATCGAGAAGGGCGCGCGCATGTACGACCTCAAGGACGTCGGCGCGATGAACATGTTCCGCTCATGGAAGCAGTACCGCGACGCGTGGCTGATGCTCGAGGCCACTCCCGATCGTCCGCCCGAGCTGCTCGAGATCGCCCGCACCCGCATGCGCGAGATCCGCCCGGAGCTCGATCGCAAGTGCTCGGGCATGCTGGTCGACTTCCAGAAAGAGGTGAACCAGAAGTACCCCGACGTGAAGAAGGCGCGGATGGTGCTTCAGAACATCACGCTCCACTTCGAGAAGGAGCACCCGTGCTACGGCATGAGCCGCGGCATGCTGCGCAGCCTCGAAGAGCTTTCCGGCGAGCCCGAATAGTTTTTCGCTATACCCGCGAGCCATGGAAACGGCTCAAGCAGCGCCCAAGCAGCGTCCCGCCTGGCTCTACGTATTGCTCGGCTGCGGAGGGCTCGCGGGGCTCATCTGTATCGGCACCATGATCGTGTTCGGCCTGATCGCGAAGGCCGGCAAGGACGTGGTCGACGGCGTGAACGACCCCGAGGCGCGGCAGAAGAACGCGCTCAAGCAGCTGGGCGCGCTCCCCGACGGCTACGTGGTGGTGGCCTCGATGAGCATGTTCGGCGCGGTCCAGACCACCGTCCTCACCGACAGCGAGCAGCTCCCTGACGGCGGCTACAACCTGGGGACCGGTCACGTCTTCAAGTACTTCCGCGTGATGGCCAACGACGGCAACAAGGCCAGCAAGGACTTCCTGCAGGGCAAAGAGGCAGACGCGAGGGCGCTTCAGAACAACGGCATCAACATCGACGCCAAGGACATCGTGAAGCGCGGGCAGCTCACCATCGACGGGCGCAAGTACTCGTACGTCTCCGCCCGCAGCCGGATTCCCACGGGAAAGGGCAACGAGACCGAGGCGAGCCTCGACACCTCGATCCTCTTCGAGTGCCCGGGCGAGCAGCTGCAGGTGGGGGTGTGGAGCCAGCTCGACCCATCGCCCGAGAAGACCGCCGAAGAGCTCGATCTTGCGAGCACCGTGGCTGACGAAGCTCAGCTGGTGAAGTTCCTCAAGCCGATGAACCCCTGCGGCAAGTAAGCTGAGCTCTCCCCCTCAGGAGAAGAAATGCTCCAGCTCGTGGTTGCTGCATGCCTCGCCCTCGCAGACGGCGGAGCAGGACA